>DGWH01000168.1:46010-67609 GCA_002395225.1 Christensenella sp. UBA4263 | reverse complement strand
TCAATGTTGGTCGTTTGCCGGAGTTGCTTTTGTCTGAGGCCTGGATTTGACAAACTGTCGCTGCGCGACAGGGCAACTCCTTTGCAGGCCTCACTGTTGATCATTTGCCGGAGCAGCATTGCATAAGACCTGGATTTGACTTAACTGTCGCTGCGCGACAGGGCCGCTCCTCATATTAACTCAATTGCCGGAGCGATTTTGTCTGAGGCCTTTCAACGACAGAGTCGCTCCTTTGGCTGGCTTTTTGTAAAGAAGGCGAGGCGATATGCCCCGCCATTTTAATTCTTTCCGGATGGAAACACCGAAACCCGGAGGACCGCGCCCCCGTTACATACCTGAACGACGCGAACCGTTCCCTCCTCGGCGAGGTCCGAGCCGGTTTTTTCAATTTCAGGATGAATTCCCTCGCCTGCCAGCAATGCAAGCGCCTCCTCCACCCTGCGTCCCAGCAAGCACTCCATCAGTGGACGTCCATGATCTCCTTTTCCTTTTCGGCAGTAATCTTGTCGATATCCTTGATGTTGCCATCTGTCAGCTTCTGGATATCCTCCTCTGCCTTCTTCTGGTCATCCTCCGTGATCTCGCTGTTCTTCTTCATCTTCTTAACCTGTTCAACCGCATCACGGCGAATGGATCGGATGGCAACCTTGCTCTCCTCCGCGGTCTTCCGGACCAGCTTCGTCAGATCCTTACGCCGTTCCTCATTGAGCTCAGGCAGCACCAGACGGATCACCTTGCCATCCGTGGACGGATTCAGTCCGAGATCACTGGCCTGAATCGCGCGGCAGATTTCCTTTACCATCTTGGCATCCCACGGATTAATCTGCAGGATACGGGGTTCAGGCGCCGAAATATTCGACACATTCTTCAGCGGCGTCTGCGAACCGTAATAATCCACCGTAATCCGGTCCAGGAGCTGCGGATTGGCACGTCCAGCCCGAATGGCCATCAGATCAGCACGGAGAACATTCTTGGTCTTCTCCATCTTTTCTTTTGCGTTATCCATGATTTGGGTTATCGGCATACAGGTCCCTCCTTATAATAAAGCATCTTTATTCGGATAATCAGGTCATTAGAGGCAGCCTCTTCGGCTTATCGCTCCGTTACTTGCTTCCTATTGTACAACATGCTCCATTTCTTGACAAGCCTTTTGTTTTATGCCGGCCGCTCCCTCTCCTCCGTTTTTCTCTCCTGCTGCCGCAGTGACCGATGCCTGACCGGATCTGCTCCTTTGCCAATCGGTGCCGGGGCAGCCCTGAAACAACAATACCCGGAACCCAAAGGTTCCGGGAAGAGACAATCCTGTCAGGGATGCACGGTGGTTCCCATCGGATCGCCGTCAATGACTTTCAGAATATTTTCCGGATGATCCAGCGCAAATACGCGGATCGAGGGGACCTGATTGTCACGGCAGATGGTGATGGCCGCCGAGTCCATCACCTTCAGATCCCGCTCAATCACTTCCTGATAGGTCAGGTCCGGCAGGAACTTCGCATTCGGATTCAGACGCGGATCGCTGTCATACACCCCGTCCACATTCTTGGCCAGTAGAATGGCATCTGCGCCAATTTCAACTGAACGAAGCGCGGCTGCCGTATCGGTCGAGAAGAAGGGATTTCCGGTTCCGCAGGCAAAGATGACCACATCCCCCTGCTCCAGATAACGAATCGCATCCCGGTACGTATAGGGCTCGCAGAACCGGTTCATATCCACCGCAGAAAGGACATGCGCCGGGACGCCGTGATGCGTTACGGCATCCTGCATGGCAATGCTGTTAATGGCGGTGCCCAGCATGCCCATATGATCCGCATTGACGGCCGTCATCTGTGCAGCAGGGCCCTGACGGCCGCGCCAGATGTTTCCCGCACCAATGACCAGTGCAATCTGGGTACCGGTAGCATGCAGCTCGGCAATAATTCCGGCAACCCGGTTAATCTGTTCAAAATCAAACAGACGTCCATGATCTCCCAGCGCCTCACCGCTCAGTTTAATCAGCACACGTTTATACTTCGGCATTACAGACTCCTCCATTTCAGTCGCCTGTCCCCGCAGTCGGCAGGGACTCCGCCCTGACACAGCCCCGCCGGGCCAACTCCGCAATGACAGGTTTTATCACGTTCCCGCCTCCCGGCGGATGATTCCGGTCCGTTTTTGAAAAAAAGGCATGCATGGCATGCCTTTTTTCATTACTTCTTCATTTTCGCCTGTTCTGCCGCGATATCAGCAGCCAGGTCATCATGACGCTTTTCAAGTCCTTCACCGCGCTCGAAGCGGACGAAACGGACGACATCCATCTTGTCACCCAGAAGTGCCTTCACAGAGGTATCCGGATCCTTGACGAAGGGCTGCTCAAGCAGGCAGACTTCCTTGTAGTACTTCTCGATGCGGCCTTCCACCATGCGCTCGACGATCTTCTGCGGCTTTCCTTCGTTGAGAGCCTGCTGCGTCAGCACCTCGCGCTCCTTGTCCAGATTGGCGGTCGGAACTTCCTCCCGGCGGACAAACAGCGGGTTGGCAGCAGCAATGTGCAGGGAAAGATCATGGCACAGCGCCTTCACTTCATCCGTCACTTCCGGAGCCGTCGCCTCAAGCAGAACGCCGATGCGTCCGCCCATGTGGACATAGGAATCCAGTACGCTGTTGTCACCCATGAAACGGGCAAAACGGCGAATGGAAATCTTCTCACCAATGGAAGCGGTCGCCTCGCCGATGAGATCCTGAACCGTCTTGGTTGCATCGTCATAGTACGGCTGATTGAGCATTTCATCAACATTGGCCGGTGCGCAGACAGCCACGTGCTCGGCAAAGTTGCGGCAAAGCTCCTTGAAACGGTCCGTATTGGCCACAAAGTCGGTCTCGCAGTTAACCTCGATCACGACACCCACGCCGCTGTGATTGACATTGGCATAGACCATGCCCTCAGCAGCAATACGGCCGGCTTTCTTGGCAGCCGCAGCGAGTCCCTTCTCACGAAGGAAGTCAATCGCCTTGTCCATATCGCCATCACATTCGACCAGCGCTTTCTTGCAGTCCATCATGCCTGCACCGGTGCGCTCACGGAGTTCCTTAACCAAACCACTGGTAATCGTTGCCATATTCTCATCCTCCTGATTGTCTGTCAGTGTTGAGCGGCATGCAGGTCAGACCTGCATGCCTGTGCTCATCAGATCGCTGCGTCTGCTTCCGGCTCGGACTGCTCGCCCTGCTTGCCCTCAAGAACGGCATCTGCCATCTTTCCGGCAATCAGCTTGACCGCACGAATCGCATCATCATTGCCCGGGATGACATAATCGATTTCATCCGGATCGCAGTTGGTATCAACGATTGCGACAATCGGAATGCCCAGTGCACGAGCCTCTGCCACAGCAATATGCTCCTTGCGGGGATCAACCACGAACAGACAGCCGGGGAGATTCTTCATCTCACGGATGCCGCCCAGATTCTCCTGCAGCTTCGTGCGCTCATGCTGGAGCTTGATAACCTCTTTCTTCGGCAGAACCTCAAAATCTCCGCGCTCTTCCATCTGATCGATGGCGTTGAGACGGCCGATACGGCCCTTGATGGTCCTGAAGTTGGTCAGCATGCCGCCCAGCCAGCGGTTGTTGACATAGAACATGTTGCAGCGCTTTGCCTCTGCCTCAATGGACTCCTGCGCCTGCTTCTTGGTGCCGACAAAGAGAACACTCTTGCCTTCCATGGCGACCGAACGGATGAATGCATACGCATCATCGATCTTGCGAACGGTCTTCTGCAGATCGATAATATAGATTCCGTTGCGCTCGGTAAAGATGTACGGAGCCATTTTCGGGTTCCAGCGACGCGTCTGGTGACCAAAGTGAACACCAGCCTCAAGCAACTGCTTCATAGAGATAACTGCCATAGGTTTTTTCCTCCTTAATCTATAAACCCTCCCCGCATCTTCTTAGGCAGAGACCCTTTCGGGCAGGAACTGCCAAACAGATCCGGGTGCGTTTTCCGCGATATATTATCACAACCTCCCCGGTTTGACAAGGAAAAATTTTTGCGCTTCTTTTCAGACAATCTGCTGTCTTCATTCTGTTATGAATAAAAAAGACATTTTACAATCGAACAATATTGGGGTAAAATATACACATTATTTCTTACAGGGGATTATTCATGAATATCCAGTCTATTGTCATTACCAATGCCATCGGCATTGCACTTATAATCGTTCTGCAGATCTGCAGTCATCTTTCAAGACAGAAACGTTCCATCAGCGACCAGCTGTTTACCGGCATGCTTTTCATTGTGGCCAGCTGCTGCCTCAACGAATCCATTTCGTTTCTGGTTGACGGCATTAATACTGTCCCGGCAAGAATTCTGGGGGAGTTTTCAAATACCTGGTGCTATTTTTTCAACATCTCCTTTTCCTTCCTCTGGTGTCTGTATGTGGACTATCGGCTGTATCACAGCAAAAAGCGGCTTTACACCACCTTCCGTCCACTTCTTATTCTCACCGTCATTCTGCTGGTCATCATCCTTGGAAATCTTTTCGGTCATTATTTGTTCTATTTAGACAAAGATAACGTCTATCACCGCAAGCCTTCGGCTTACCTGTTCTTTGTTCTGCCCGTTGCCTATATTCTCTCGAGCACCGTCAATGTCTTCCTGTGCCGGCGGAAACATACCGTTGACTTTTTCCCCATCTGGGCGTTTCTGACGCCTTTTCTGTTCGGTTGCTTTTTCCAGGCCATGATCTATGGCGTTTCTCTTGCCTGGTGCTCGACAGCCATCGGCCTGACCGCACTTCATATGTGTACCCAGAATGAGCTGGTCTTCAAGGATCCGCTGACGCACATCTTCAACCGGCTCTACCTGAACACGGTTCTGCGCACGGGACAGTGGAATCGCCGCAATCCGTTCAGCGGCATCATGATCGACGTCGATGACTTCAAATACATCAACGACACGTTCGGACACTCCAAAGGCGATCTAGCCCTTTGTGACGTCGCGTCCATTCTGTCCGACAATATTCCCTCCGATGCCGTCTGTATCAGGTTTGCCGGCGATGAGTTTATCCTTCTTCTCCGGACAACGGTACAGTCCCAGATGGAAGAGGTCATGAACTGTATCCAGAATGCCGTCACAGCCTTCAATGCCACCGCCGTCCGTCCCTTTACTCTCTCCCTGTCCATGGGCTGCGGCATCTTCCGCCCGGGCCAGTCCACCCAGGACTCCTTTCTCGAGGAAATTGATAAGAACATGTACATCAACAAGAGCATCCGGCACGCGAGCAACACCCTGCGGGACCGAAGACATCACTGACATGCAAAAGAGGCCTTTCGGCCTCTTTTTTTATTCCTCTGAATCCTCCGGCGCATCCGGCCAGGGGTAGTATACGGATTCCTCATAAAGACACTCGGCCTTCCCGTCTGACAGTCTTGAAATTCCTTCAAGAACGGCCTCCCTGTCCGATGACCGAAGGAGGAGCGTGGTGACCACACTCGTCTCAAAGGAGGTCTGTTCCACCAGCACCGGTGCCCCTTTCAGGAAATGATCCAGCCGCTGCCAGGTGGAATAGTCCACCTCCACCAGATACCGGTCTGAATAGGTCATGGTAATGACCCCGGATGCATCCAGTGCCGTCTTTGAGCCCTGGGCATAGGCACGAACCAGTCCGCCCGCTCCCAGCAGAACCCCTCCGAAATAGCGGGTAACCACCACCGCGCAGTTGACCACGCCGCGCCGCCGGATGACATCCAGGATCGGCATCCCCGCCGTTCCGCCCGGCTCACCGTCATCACTGTAACGCATGATGCCGCTGTTTTTCCCGATCACATAGGCATAACAGTTGTGTGTGGCATCCCGGTGCATTTTCTGGATCCGCCGGATAAACTCAAGCGCGTCCTCTTCTGTTTCGCAGGGACAGCCGTATCCGATAAAACGCGATTTGTTAATCACAAACTCCGCATTTCCCTCTTTCAGCAGGGTTTTATACGCTTCCATCGCCGCCATTTGATTCCTCCATAAAAGAAAAATGGCGGCAATGCCGCCAAGATAGTGAGTGAAACCTGTAAGCCGAGTTCTGTAATCGACGGTTATCTATCTGGTCCCGCTGTTGCCAGCGGGCTCTAGCGAAATCCTGAGAACTTGACGGGCCGCCTCAAGCGTTCTTTCGTTTCTTGCTCCGGATGGGGTTTACAGCCGGCAACAGTTACCTGACGCCGGGGTGAGCTCTTACCTCGCCTTTCCACCCTTACATGCCAAGCATGCGGTATATCTCTGTTGCACTTTCCCTGGAGTCGCCTCCGCCGGGTGTTACCCGGCATCCTGCCCTGTGGAGCTCGGACTTTCCTCACACTCACGTGCGCAACCGTCCGGTATCCTCACTGCCGTTATTCTACCTGAAATCGATCATAAGATCAATCCCCTATTTTGAGGCCTATCTGACCGGTCCCGTGTCCGGCTTACCTGACCAGAATGATCCGTCCGCAGTTCTCGCATTCCACAAACGGCTCACCCGTACGGATCTTGTTCATATCCGCCGCCGGCAGCTGCATATTGCATCCGCCGCACCGGCCGTCCCGGATTCGGGTAATGGGCGGCGTCGAATGACGCTTGATGATCTGATATTTTTCAAGGAGCTGCTTGTCAATTCCAACCGCTTTTTCCGCCACCTTTCCGCGGAGCACTTCCAGCTGCTTGGACGCTTCCTTATACTCCTCGTCGTAAATCGCCTTGATCCGGTCAAACTCCGCCCGGGCCTTTGCCGCACGAACCCGAACCTCCCGCTGCTGACGGTCTCTGCCTTCCGAATCTTTCCGCAGTTTGGCGATTTCCGCTTCATAATGGGAAATCCTGGAAACCAGCTTTTCCACTGCCGTGACCAGCTCATGCGCCTTGCTCTGATCCTCCGGGGGATTCTCGGTCAGCTGCTTTTTGTACTCTTCCACCGATTTATTCAGCCGGCTTACCTCATCCACAAGCGCCTCTACACGGTCGCTCATGACATCGACTTCCCCTTCAATCTTTTTCAGCGCTGCCTGCTGTTCAAGCAGAAAATCACGGTATTTGATCAGTTCCTTCCGGTTGCTGTTATTGCGCATTTCCCGTTCGTACTGTTCAAGTTCCATGTCTGTCTGCTGATATTCCCAGATCATCTCATACTGTTCCAACGTGTTATCCTCCTTTTGAGCCGCAGTTGGTCACTCGGCTCTGCTGCTTGTTCCAGTGCTCATATTTAAACAAACTGCCGCTGTGGCGGCAGGCCAACTCCTCATTTGTTCGGGCCTTTGTGCCTTTCAGCCTCTAACAGGCCACTGTGCCGGACCCGTTTGCTCTGCCTAAGCGGCCTGTTGTTTTACCGCCGCTCGGCCAGATTTCTGTCTGAGCAGAAGACAGATACGCCGAATTGTAGTTCATTCAGCCGTTTTTGTAAAGTCTCCGTAAGGACCGGACAGATAATCCGTTCTGTCTCATAGTGACCGGCTTCAATCATCAGGCAGCCGTCACTGAGTGCATCCAGGGCAACGTTGTGCCTGACCTCACCTGTCAGAAAACAGTCTGCCCCCAGCTGCATGGCCTCATGGTACCATTCACTTCCTGAACCGGAGCAGCACCCGAGGGTATGAACCATCCGGGCCGGATCCCCGTATGTCCTGATCTGCGCATCCATCTGCTGCCGGACAAATGCGCACAGTTCACCAAAGGACATCGGTTCAAGATCGCCCACGCGGAGACAGCCCTCCCCGCGTATATTCTTCGCACCGGCTGCGCGGATCAGCGTATCGTTGACCCCGCCCGGCGCCGCGTCCAGGTTCGTATGTGCGGCAATATGGGCAATGCCAAAGGCCGCCAGTTTCAGTATCAGGCGCCCTTCCCGGGTCTCATCCGTCAGCCGCTGAATCGGCCTGAACATAAACGGATGATGGGTCACTATCAGCTGGCAGTCCTTTTCTTTTGCTTCCTCTGCCACGGCATCCGTGATGTCCAGCGCCACCAGAATGTTCCGGACCTCCGCGCGCTGACTGCCCTGCAGAAGACCGACATTGTCCCATTCCTCCGCCAGTTCAAAAGGCGCAATTTCATTCATCACAGAAACTGCATCCCGGACGGTGCATCCCTTCATACCTTTCCTCCGTTTCACTTCGGCTCTGAACCGCCAAGTACACGGTCAATCATGTCCAGTATCCGTTTCGTTTCCTCAAGATTCTTCTGGGATCTTGAGGTCGCCGACGCGGCAAGTTTCTCTGCTTTTTTGGCCGTCTGTTCCCGCAGCGACTGAAGATACAGTCTCTGTCCCATACTTTCAATGCCATTGACCGCCGTGCCCAGCAAAAACCCTTCCGGGCTCGAACATACCGGCGAGTTCCGGTCCGCCAGCATCACGACGTACCGCCGTCCTCCGGCCTCCGGAAACGCCTCCCGCTTCAGGCCGATTCCCAGACTGCTCAGGCCCTCGCGCAAAGCGGGAACCTCCGTATTCGCCTGCAGAATAAGCCCTGCCGAGCCGATAAATCTTTCCCCCTGACTGAGAATCTCCAGGATCGTTCGTCCGCCCATCCCGGCAATCAGGATCACATCCATCTGCGGCTGTCCGTCAAGTACGGAAAGGCCGTCGCCGCAGATCGTCTGCACCTGACTTTCAAGCCCCGCCTGCGACAAAAGAATCCGTGCCTTGGCCAGCGAGGCCTCACTGATATCACCGGCGATCATGGAAAGCTCCGGCCGCTGCCGGAGAAGATAGGCGGTGACAAAGCCATGGTCACAGCCGATATCCGCGGCATGCGGGTGCTCAACCCCTCTCAGAGTCTCAAGCGCCATGTCAGCCGCCGCTCTCAACCGGGCATCAAGCGGTTTCTTCGAATGTCCCATTCCCGATCCGTCCTTTACTCATTGTACTGATAGTCCTGGAACTGACTGCTCCGGTTGGGCTGACGCAGTTTCCGAAGCGCCTTCGCCTCTATCTGGCGAATCCGCTCCCGCGTCACATGGAAAATCTGTCCGACTTCCTCCAGGGTTCTCGGCCGGCCATCCTCAAGTCCAAAGCGCAGAATCAGAACTTTCTTCTCCCTTGGCGCCAGGGTATCCAGGACATCCATCAGCCGCTCTCTCATCAGCAGTGCCGCTGCCGCCTCCGCGGGCGAGAGCGTGCGGTCATCCTGGATGAAGTCCCCGAGATGCGAGTCCTCCTCCTCACCGATCGGCGTCTCAAGGGACACCGGATCCTGGGCAACTTTGATGATTTCCCGGACTTTATCCGGTGTAATCCCCATCACCTCAGCGATTTCCTCCGGCATGGGTTCCCGGCCGTTTTCCTGAAACAGCTGCCGGCTCACCCGAACCAGCTTGTTAATGGTTTCCACCATATGCACCGGAATCCGGATGGTTCTCGCCTGATCCGCAATCGCTCTGGTGATAGCCTGGCGAATCCACCAGGTGGCATACGTTGAGAATTTATATCCTTTGGTATAATCGAATTTTTCAACCGCCTTGATCAGTCCCAGGTTTCCCTCCTGAATCAGATCAAGGAAAAGCATTCCCCGTCCCAGATACCGCTTCGCGTTGGAGACAACCAGACGAAGGTTCGCCTCCGTCAGTTTTTTCTTGGCACGTTCCGCGACTTCTCCGCCAAGTTCCATCTGTTTGGCAATTTCCACTTCCTCCTGCGCGGTAAGAAGCGGAACTTTTCCAATTTCTTTCAGATACATCCTGACGGAATCATCCACATTTACACTGTCGGCAATCGTCAGTTCTGTCTCTGCCGCCGGCTGCTCCGTAAAAGCCCCCGTCGCCTCATCCTGGGAACTGCTGACAAAACTGAGTCCCTCCGATTCCAGTGTTTCAAATACAGCATCAATCGCCTCGGCATCAATATCATAATCGACCAGTTGATTCATGACTTCCTGATAAGTCAGTTCTTTCTGCTCATTTTTCCCCGAATCAAGAATCCCTCTGACTTTCAGCCGTACCTGTTCACGATTGAGTGCCATCTTCTGTGCCTCCCTTTCCGTGTCAACCTGCTGATTGAGTGACTTGTTTCTTTTGAAGTCATTCCGGTCTGTTGTTTAGATCTTATTCAAGATAATCCTTCAGTTTTCTGCTCCTTGTCGGATGACGCAGTTTCCGGAGTGCTTTCGCCTCAATCTGGCGAATGCGCTCACGCGTCACATTGAATTCCTGGCCGACTTCCTCAAGCGTTCTCTGCCGCCCGTCCTCAAGTCCGAAACGAAGCGTCAGCACCTTTTTCTCCCTGGGAGTCAGCGTATCCAGCACCTCCATCAGCTGTTCACGCATCAGGAGGAATGATGCGGCCTCTGCCGGGGGCAGTGCCTCCTCATCCTGAATGAAGTCGCCCAGATGCGAATCCTCCTCCTCACCGATCGGCGTCTCAAGGGACACCGGCTCCTGGGCAATCTTGATGATTTCCTCTACCTTTTCAGGGCTGAGTCCCATCTCCTCCGCAATTTCCTCAGGGGTCGGTTCACGGCCGTTTTCCTGCAGAAGCTGACGGCTGACCCTGACCAGTTTATTAATGGTCTCCACCATATGCACCGGAATCCGGATGGTCCGCGCCTGATCCGCAATGGCTCTGGTGATGGCCTGGCGAATCCACCAGGTCGCATAGGTGGAAAACTTATATCCTTTTGTATAGTCAAATTTCTCCACTGCCTTGATCAGGCCGAGGTTTCCTTCCTGGATAAGATCCAGGAAAAGCATTCCCCGTCCCACATAGCGTTTAGCGATGGAGACAACCAGACGGAGATTGGCCTCCGCCAGCTTCTTTTTCGCCGCCTCCGCTCCGGGACCGCCTCCCTCAATCTGTTTGGCAATGGCCACCTCTTCCTCCGCTGTCAGAAGAGGCACCTTTCCGATCTCCTTCAGATACATCCGGACAGGATCATCCACGCCGACATTCTCCGGAACCGTCAGGTCCTCCTGCTGCGCCGCCTCCGCGGCCTGCTCGGGTTCCTGTGTATTGTTCTGGTTGACCAGACTCAGTCCCTCTGATTCGAGAATGTCAAAAACAGCATCTATGGCCTCTGCATCAATATCCAGTTCTGCAAGCGCATTCATCATATCCTGATAGGTCAATACGTTGTTTTCACGTTTTGCCTTTTCAAGAATTTCCTTTACCTTTAACTGAACCTGCTCGCGATTGAGTGCCATGCGGTCACCCTTCCTTTCCTGCATCCAAATTGATCAACATTTCGCTTGTCCTGCGAAGCATTTCCTTTCGGGTCTCCTCATCAAGGGAGGGAAGCTGTTCCTTAATCCTCTCCACGCGCTGATCCCGTTTCTTTGCCCTGAGTACCTCAAGGCAGTCATTGATTATCTGCATCTGCTCATCCTCTGAAACCTCCGGAGCGGTATTCAGGATGGCAGCCAGACGTCCCCGTTCATTTTCATCCTCGATTTCCTCAAGGATTCTTGCCGCACTTTTCCCGGAAAGCAGCATTTCGGCAAAGCGCCTGTTTTCCTCTGACAGGAAATCCTCCGCCCGGATATGCGAAAGACCCGTGCCGGATGTCAGGCAGGAAAGAAGCTGCCTTTCTGCCGCATCGACGCCCATATCCACGCCCTTTGCCCGGCTTTCAAGAGGCCTTGCTGCCCGGCGAAAAACCGCCTGCTGTTCATTGCTCATCGTCTCCGTGCGCCCGATCTGGGCCAGCAGAACCTCCCGCGTAAATCCGGTCTCAATCATCAGCCGCTGCACATAGTTTTCCAGTTCCACCGGCTCTTTCACGCCGGCCAGGAACCGTGCACAGGCAATGGCATACTCTGTTCTGCCTTCCTTGGTGCTCATATCATGCTTTTCCGCCTCGCGCAGCATCCGGTAGGAAACCGCACTTTCCGGCGCCAGCGTATCCAGTCCCTCGGCGCCGTAGGCCCGGATATATTCATCCGGATCCATCCCGTTGGGAAAATCCAGCACTCTGGCCGGAACATGCTCGGCGTCAAAAATATCCAGTGCCCGGAGGATGGCATGCTGTCCTGCCGCGTCACCGTCATAGGAAACCCAGATTTCCGGCGCATACCGTTTCAGCATCCGGGCCTGCTCGATGGTCAGGGCCGTTCCCAGGGTGGCCACAACCCCTTCCACGCCGGCCTGAATCATGGTAATCACATCCATGTATCCCTCGGTCAGGATAATCCGCTTCAGGCCGCGCACTTTTTTCAGAAGGTTCGCGGCAAAAATCTCATGGCGCTTGTTGTAAACCAGGGTATCCCCGGTATTCATATACTTTCTCGGATCTTTTCCCAGCGTTCTGCCGCCGAATCCCAGCACCTGTCCGCGGGCATTAATAATAGGAAACATGGCCCGTCCGCGAAACATGTCATAGAGCCGGCCCTCGCGGCTTACCAGGGATATGCCCGCATCCTGCAGTTCCCGGTCCGTAAACCCTTTTTCCCTCATGGCCCGGGTTCCGGCATCCCAGTCAGAAGGGGATGCCCCCAGCCCGAATTTGCGGATAGTCCGGTCCGTCAGCGCACGTCCATGAAAATAGTTCAGAATGTCCGCGTTCTTCGGTTCCCAGAGCTGCTGATGAAGAAACCGGGCATATTCCCGGTTCAGTTCATAAATGCGTTCCCGCTGTCCCTTGATTTCAGGCTTTTCCCGCTCCCGGTTGAAATTCTCCGGCAGCGGAATATGGGCCTCATCCGCCAGAAAGGCCACCGCTTCCTTAAACTCCATGTGCTCCATTTCCATGAGGAAATTAATGGCGCCCCCGGAAGCGTGACAGCCAAAGCAGTAATACATCTGCATCTGCGGATTAACGGTAAAGGAAGCGGACTTTTCCATGTGAAAAGGACACAGTCCCCAGTACCGGTTTCCGCGTTTGGTCAGCTGAACATGGCGGGAGACAATCTGCACAATGTCCGTCCGGTCGACAAGATCATCCAGCCAGACCCGTGAAAAAGCCACGTTCCCACCCCTTTCCAGAAAGCATGTATTTGTGTTAATTTACCGCCTGAAAGTGGTTTCCTGTCAAATTTAAAAAATGTTTTCCCAAAATTCAGGCATTTCCAGCCTGAAAAAAGCAGGCCAGAAAACGCTGACCTGCGGCTTCCATGAGATAAAACCGGGATGTTCTGGCCCTGTTTTATCCGTATCCTGTTGGGTTGACCCTCATTCCTTAAAAAACGGAGGAATGTAGAGATGTTCATACATGCGGATGGCATAGCGGTCTGTCATCCCCGCCACAAAATCGGTGGCTGCCCGTTCCGTTCCTTCCTTGTATGCAATCACCAGGTATTCATTGGGCATTTCCGCCGGATGATCCCGGAAATAGGTAAACAGTTCCGATACAATATGTTCCGTCTTCCGGATTTCTCCCTCTGCCCAGTCTCTTGAATAGACATAGCGGAACAGATACTCCCGCAGTTCCAGGAGCGCCGACCAGGCATCCTCTTCCATGCGTACCTCAGGCTGATCCTGGGAATGGCGCACGATGCTGCTGATCATTTCGCTGATCCGCTCGCCATGACTGTGTCCCAGCCGGTTCACGGCGGCTCTTGGCAGGTTATCCTCCGTCAGAAGCCCGGCCCGGACGGCATCATCGATATCATGATTGACATAGGCAATCCGGTCGGCCAGATGAACACAGCACCCCTCCAGGGTAATGGGATGCACCTTGCCGCTGTGATGCTCGATTCCGTTAATCACCTCGTACGTCAGGTTGAGCCCGGCACCGTCCCGTTCCAGGACCTCAACCACCCGCCGGCTCTGTTTCCGATGCTCAAATCCCACATCCACCAGTTTCCTCAGGGCAAACTCTCCCGCATGCCCGAAAGGTGTATGCCCCAGATCATGCCCAAGGGCAATGGCCTCGGCGAGATCCTCATTGAGCCGCAGCGCCCGGGCGATGGTTCTGGCGACCTGGTCGACCTCAAGCGTATGCGTCAGCCTCGTCCGGTAATGGTCCCCCTGAGGCGACAGGAATACCTGAGTCTTGCCCTTCAGCCGGCGGAATGCCTTGCAGTGCAGAATCCGGTCCCGGTCCCGCTGATATTCCGTCCGGAGATCATCCGGCGAAAGTGCATGTGCCCTGCCGCGGGTTCCCGCGCTTCTCTGTGCCAGAGGGGAAAGCATTTCATTTTCCCTTTTTTCCAGCATCGTCCGAACACTCACCCCAGATTCCTCCCGTCTCCGCTCAATTCGCTCCGGTCCCATTCACAGGTTCTGCCGGTATGGTAATGAAACACCACCGCATCTCCGCTGCGCACCCGGATCTCTCCTGTTTTTGCCGTGAGCACATTCGATATTCCCTGTGTATTCTCAGCCTTCAGTTCCGCCTCCTGCAGCGGATACAGAAATCCCTCAAGCGATACGCCTGAAATGTCTCCCATGGGAATGAGCGACACCGTATCACCCTTTTCCCCTTCAATCCGCAGCAAGTTTCTGACCGCCTCAACCGTTACACCCTCGTCTGTGATCCGGGCACGAACCCCGCGGTGGGCGGCATACAGAAGCAGCGAAATATTTCCCAGCGCATGATCCAGCCGTCCCCCCATTGCCCCCAGGATCAGGACATCGGTTGTCCCCCGGACAATGGCGGTCTTCAGGGCATCCTGGCCATCCGTATCATCCTTCATACAGGGCAGGCGGCGCTCGGGAACCATCTTTTCAAAGGCCCTCAGAATCTCCGGCTGAACCGAATCCATATCGCCCAGAAGGAGGTCTGGGACAATCCCGGCGGCATGGAAGGCCTCAAGCCCTCTGTCCGCCGCAATCCGCAGGTCCGCGCCGGCCGACAGCTGACTCAGGAGCGTGGACGCAGGCAGGTTACCGCCGAGTACGATCAAAGTGCGCATCACAAGCCTCTTTCATCTCCCGGATCACCGTCTCAGGATCCGGCTCTCCGTAAAGTCCCGTCCCCATGACCAGAATATCCGCGCCGGCCCTGAGAATGCGTTCCGCATTGTCACGCTTGATTCCGCCATCCACCTCAATGGGAATGCGGCGCCCGGTTTTTTCAATCATCTCTCTGACCACGGCAACCTTTTCAACGCAGTCCTCACGGATTTTCTGCCCGCCGAATCCCGGCTGCACCAGCATGATCAGAACCATGTCGCAGTACGGAAGCAGCGGACGCAGAACCTCCGCACCGGTTTCCGGATTCAGACTGACACAGGTTCTGATCCCCCTGGCATGAATGGCATTGAGAACGGCCGGGAGATCCCCTTCAATCTCTGCATGGACGGTGATGTTATCCGCTCCGGCGCTGGCATAGGCATCCAGATAGCGAAGCGGATCGGAAAGCATCAGATGAACATCCAGAATGCAGCGGGTAATCGGACGTATCGCAGAAACAAAAGCAGGGCCAAAGGCGATATTGGGAACAAAGTGGCCATCCATCTGATCAAAATGGATAATCCGCAGTCCCCATTTTTCGGCCAGCCGTACATCTTCTTCCAGATTAAGCAGATTTGCGCCAAGCAGTGATGCAGCAATTTCCATTATCGATAACGCTCCTTCCACGTTTCCCGTACTTCCCCAAGAAGCACCCGGTAACGCTCATAACGTATCCGGCTTATTCTTCCCTCGTCCACAGCAGTCCGGACAGCACATCCGGGTTCACGGTCATGCATGCATGGCCGAAACCGGCATTCACCTGCCAGGGTCTCGTATTCCGGGTAAAAACCAGGCATTTCAGTCGGATCAAGTTCCAGAACATCCAGCAGGGAAAACCCCGGCGTATCAATAATCCGAAGCTTTCCCGCCGTCATCAGTTCCGCCCGCCGGGTCGTATGCCGCCCGCGTTCGGTTTTCCGGCTGAGTTCGCCGGTTTCCAGAGAAAAATCACACAGCGCATTCAGAAGGCTGCTCTTTCCAACGGCAGACTGCCCCGCAAAACAGGCGATCTGCCCTTCCAGAGCCTGACGCAGCAGATCAATTCCGGTCCCCTCCATGGCAGAGGTTTCATACACTCTGAGCGGGCTTCCCGAATATTCCTCCCGGATCCGGCCGGCCATTGCCCCGTCCAGGTCCTGTTTGTTCACGATCAGAATCGGCTGCACCTGCGAAGCGGCGGCATAAAGCAGCAGCCGCTCAATCAGCTGCATATCCGGTTCGGGTACAGGGGCAATGACCAGCGCCAGTATATCGACATTGGCCACTGCGGGACGGGGCAGTGCATTCTTTCGCGGCCGGATTTCCTCAATCCACCCGTCCGTGTCCTCCCCGGGCGTAAAGCGAACCCGGTCCCCCGGAAGCGGTGCAGCCACTTTCCGCAGCTTCTTCTGTGCCCGGCAGGTATACACCATACCATCATCCGTCCCGATCCGGTAAAAACTTCCGATTCCCTGTAAAACCGTTCCTTCCATCTTCAGACCACGCTCAGCGCAGCACCGCGCTTGCCTCTCTTTTCAGTTCTCCGTTGATATACAGACGATAACTCTTAAGACCACTGGTTTCACTGAGCAGATCGACGCTGATGATGTCGTTCGTCTTCTCCATTTCATACATATCGTATTCCTCACCGTCGGACTCAATCAGTGTCACCCGGATCATGGCACCATCCTCCGTGCCTGAAAGATCCAGATCCACCACACAGGTATACTGCCGCCATTCGTACTGTCCCACGACAAGATCGACAATGGTCCCCGGCAGCACATGCTGATTCATCGCCAGCGACTGCTCTGTCACGATTCCATCCTGCTTTGAATCCTCTACCGGCACGGTGTCCACCCGGCCCATCGTCAGTCCTGCCTGGGCTATCCGCTTCTCCGCCTCCGCCCGGGGGATTCCCCGCAGCTCGGGAATAATGGCCTCGCCGCCTGATACAATCAGCGTCACGCCGGTTCCCCGGCTGATCTTCTCCCCGGCCAGCGGCCACTGTTCAATGACGCGTCCCTTGATATACGAACTTGGCACGATTTTCTGGGTAACCTCTCCCAGTTCCTGTGCCTTGCAGATATCAAGTGCCTCCGCCTGGGTGAACCTGGTCAGTGAGGGCATATACTCCTCCGCCGGCCCCTGGGATACCTCCAGCAGGACAGTTGATCCTCTGGCTACCCCTGCATTGACCGCCGGGCTCTGCCGGACCACGTAATCCTTCTGCAAATCAGATTCGACATATTCCGGATCCGCAATGAGGCCAAGGCGCCCCAGCTGATCCACCGCCACCGTCACATCGACCCCAGTCACATCCGGAATATAGGTAATCAGGAACATCGTCCGGTAAAGCTGGAAACCGGTCAGGGCAATGGCCGCCACGAGGAAGATGATCACGGCAATCAGAATCGGTGAAAGGGTTTTTTTCGGTTTTCTCTCTTCCTTTTTCTCCAGTTCCCTGTGCGGATCCAGCAGGAATTCCCCGTCCGGATGCCGCAGGCCGCGTTTCAGATCGCGAATCATGTCCTCGGCGGAACTGTATCGGTATTTGAGCTGTTTTTCAAGCGCCCGGTGCAGGATTTTTGCCGTTGCCGGCGAAACCGGCGCCAGATCCGTAATCGGTTCCGGCTCTTTCATCAGGTGCATCATGGCCACGGCAACGGCTGACTCTCCGTTAAACGGAACCCTGCCGGCCAGCATCTCATACAGAATAATCCCCACGGAGTAGATATCGCTGGCCGCCGTCGCTTTCATTCCTTTCGCCTGTTCCGGGCTGAAATAATGAACCGACCCGATGACCGTTCCGTCATCTGTCAGCGTATCCGATGTGACCACGCCGGCGATCCCAAAGTCCATGACCTTGAGAACGCCTTCCTTGGTGATCAGAATGTTCTCCGGTTTGATGTCACGGTGCACGATGCCGTTTTTATGGGCATGAGCCAGTGCACCCAGAATCTGCAGGGCGAAATGCACCGCGTCCTCTTCCGGAAGCTGTCCCTTTTCCCGGATGATTTCCTTGAGTGTCCGGCCATCCACGTATTCCATGGAGATATAGGAAATGCCTGCCGCCGTTCCGGATGCAACCAGATTGACGATATTGGGATGGCTGAGCTTCTTGTAGACCTCCGCTTCCCGCTCAATTCGTTCCTTATACTCTTTTTCTTTTTCGTATTCCTCGCGAAGAACCTTTACGGCGACGATCTGGTGCGTTTTCAAGTCAAATGCGCGATAGACGATGGACATTCCACCTGAACCGATTACCTGTTCAATCCGGAAGCGGCGGCTGACGATTTTTCCAATCAGCCTTGATTCCATGCGTCATCCTCCCCACCGCAGATAATGAAGGTGATGTTGTCCGTTCCGCCGGCATTGAGCGCTGCCTGCATGAGTCTGTCTGCCCACTCCTCAGGCCTTCCGGTGGACATCATTTCCTCCATCGCCCGGTCCGGCACCATTCCGTGCAGACCGTCTGTACACAGAAGCCAGAAATCGGTTTCTCTCCGGTTAATGATCAGGATATCCGGTTCATTGTACCCATCTGTTCCCAGTGCCCGCGTAATAATATTCCGCCGGGGATGAACCCTTGCCTCCTCTTCCGTGATGATTCCGCCGCGAACCAGTTCAGCAACCAGGGAATGATCCCGTGTAATCTGTTCCAGATGGCCATTGCGGAACCGGTAGATCCGGCTGTCGCCCACATGCGCAATAAAGACATAGCGACCGTTCTCCTCAAGGACGGAGAGAGTGGTTCCCATCCCGGAACATTCCGGATGTATCTGGGCATGACCGGCAATAATCTGATTGGCATTCCTGACCATCATCTCAAGATCCAGGACTTCCCTCAGGCCGTCTCTGACAGGCATTTTCTTGACCGCTTCAATCGCCAGACCGCTGGCTACCTCCCCGGCCAGATGACCGCCCATGCCGTCCGCAACCGCGAATACGCCCTTCTTCTCATCCATCCAGGCAGCATCTTCATTGCCTTTCCGGACAAGGCCAATGTCCGTTCGAAGGATTCCTCTCATGCCTGTTCCTCCCCGGTTACCCGATTCTCACCGCTCTGTTTCAGATAATGCCGTCTCAGCTGACCGCACGCACCGTCAATATCATCGCCCATTTCCCGTCTTCTCGTGACGGAAATTCCTGCCTCCTCCAGCGCCTGCCGGAAACGATCGATTTCCTTTTCACTGACCCCTTTAAGACCGCGTTCCGGCACATCATTCAGCGGAATCAGATTCACATGGCACTGAAGATTCCGCAGCTT
Organism: Christensenella sp. UBA4263; assembly: GCA_002395225.1. Taxonomy (GTDB): domain Bacteria; phylum Bacillota; class Clostridia; order Christensenellales; family Aristaeellaceae; genus Ventricola. The sequence goes on along the minus strand of DGWH01000168.1, from coordinate 48,545 downwards.
TCCGGCCAGCGCCCGCGCATGCTCCGGAAGGCTGTTGACCCCGTGAATCAGGGCATACTCAAAAATGACCCGTCTTCCGGTCTTTTTCACATAGTTCCGGCAGGCGCAAAGCACCTCATCCATGCTGTAGCGGTTCGCTACCGGCATCAGGGAACGGCGAATCTCATCATCCGGCGCATGCAGCGAAAGAGACAGCGTCACAGGCAGATTTTCCTCCGCAAAGGCAAGCATCTGCGGAACCAGACCACAGGTGGACAGGGACACGGAACGCATCCCGATACAGACCCCGTCCGGATGATGCAAAAGACGCAGAAAACGGACAACATTATCATAATTGTCAAGCGGTTCCCCGCTACCCATCAGCACCACATTTCCTACACGTTCCCCTTCTTCCGCCAGCTTCCGGTTTGCGCACAGAATCTGCCCCAGCATTTCCCCTGCCGTCAGATTCCGCACACATCCCTCCAGGGTGGAGGCGCAAAACCGGCAGCCCATGCGGCAGCCTACCTGTGTGGACAGACAAAGTGTATTTCCGTAATGATACCGCATGAGGACTCCCTCAATGAGGTTTCCATCCTCCAGTGCATAAAGGAATTTTCTCGTCCCGTCCAGCTTTGATACCTTTTCTTCCAGAATCCTCACCGGATTTGTCAGAAAGTTTTCTGCAATCCGTGTCCGCAGACCGGCCGGAAGGTTGCGCATCTCCTCCGGGGCAACCCCTTTATGCAGCCATCCGAAAAGCTGTTTGGCCCGAAACTTCGGTTCTCCCAACTCCGACAATACCTGTTCCAGTTCATCCGGATTCAGGGAAAGCAGATCCACCTTGTCCAAAATAAAATCTCCTTTTCATGTCTCAGACATGGTCATTCGCCAGAGCAGCGATGCCTCGACCATGCCTTGCAGACTGTCGCTGCGCGACAGGGCCATTTTCATGTCTCAGATCTGGTCATTCGCCAGAGCAACTTTTAACACATATTCGGCTGACTGTCGCTCGCGACAAGGCCTTTCTTTATCCCTTCGTACGCTTCATGCGGCAGATATAAAATCCGTCCATATTATCCCGGCCGGCCAGCATCTGCACGCCATGTGCACCCTCCAGCCCGCGCAAAGACTCCGGCAGCAGCTCGCCAAGCGGTTCAACGGTATACCGCTTATCCCGCTCAAGGAACGCCTCAATCTGCCGTTCATTCTCCTCCGGGAAGATGGAACAGGTGGAATAGACCAGTGTTCCGCCGGGCTTGACCATATCCGCCACTGAATCAAGAATCGCCCGCTGGATATTGACAAGCGCCTGTGTTCCCTCCGGTGTAATCCGGTATTTCAGGTCCGGCTTGATATGCATCACTCCGCTGCCCGAACACGGCGCATCGATCAGGGCCGCATCCAGAGATCCCGCCATATCAGGCCGCTCCACCTGGGCATCCCGCATCATCGGGCGAACATTTTCCAGATGCAGCCGGGTCGCTGTTCCCCGGATAAGATCTACCCGGTGCGGATGGGTGTCCCATGCATAGACACGTCCGGTATCCTGCATCATCTCACTGATCAGAGCCGTCTTGCCGCCGGGCGCCGCGCAGGCATCCAGAACCGTCTGTCCGGGCTTTGCACCGACCGCCCGTGCCGCCAGCACGGAACTCTCTCCCTGAATCGTAAACAGTCCGTTCTGATAGGCCCGGGTCCGTGTCAGATCTCCGGCATCAAATACCCTGAACGTGCCCTCCACCAGGCCGGGCTCAAATGTCAATTTTTCCTCTTCCAGAACGCGCCTGAGCCGCGGCAGATCACAGCGAAGCAGATTCGGACGAATGGATTCATACGGCACGGCATGCCTGTATTCGATAATCTCCTTCGCGCCCTCTTCGCCGAAACGCTCAATCAGCATCCGGCACAGTCCTTCCGGACAGCTCTTCATCACGGACAGATAGCGGATCGGATCCTCCGCCGGGTCCGGCCAGCGGATCTCCTCACGGTTCCGGATCAGTCCCCTGAGAACCGCATTGACCACACCGGTCAGTCCTTCCATTCCCATGCTGCGTGTCAGCTTGACCGACGAATCCGTGGCAGCCATGTCCGGAACTCTGTCCATATAAAACAGCTGATAGGCACCCAGCCGGAGAATTTCCCTGGCCGTCGGGTCCAGCTCTTCCGGTTTCTCAAGAAGCTGATCCATCCGGTAATCCAGCGTAATCCGGTTCTCAATCGTCCCGTACACCAGCCGCGTGACAAATGCCGAATCACGGGCATCAAGATTTGCCTGACGCAGCCGCTTTTCCAGTGCCAGCTGCGCATAGGCATCCCGCTGAGAGACATCCAGAAGCGTCTCAAGGGCAACGCGTCTTGACATCAGTCCATCCGAGCCGCCGGCCTCACTGCTTCTCCGTTCTGCATTCACGGATCTGTCCGGACGCCTGTCGTCCTTCTTCCAGTCCGGACGCGCAGAACGTTCGCCGTCCTTCTTCCAGTCCGGACGAGGGGAGCGCTCACCGTCTTTATTCCAGTCCGGGCGGCCTGAGCGTTCACCGTCTTTCTTCCATT
>DGWH01000168.1:43837-45852 GCA_002395225.1 Christensenella sp. UBA4263 | reverse complement strand
ACCGTCTTTCTTCCATTCCGGACGACCGGAATGTTCCCCGTCTTTTTTCCATTCTGGACGGCCATGATGTCCGTGATCCTTTCCGGTGCCGGAAGAACCGAAAGAATGTCTGTTTCCGCCGGGACGGTTTTCGTTCCGTCCGGAGGCATTCCCGAACCCGTTTCGCCCGTCGGAACGTGATGAACCAAAGCCTTTTCTGCCCGTCTCCGCATGTCCCTCGTGTTTCTCGCCGGACCCGTTGCCGGTCCTATTCAGGTTTTCCTGATCATTCGGCATGCTGATTTCCCAAAACCTTTCCTGTTTCTATCCGATGTCCTCTCAGATATTCCCGGGCGGACATCATTCTTGACCCCGGTACCTGAATCTCTGTCAGTTCAACTGCCCCGTCTTTGCAGGCGACAGTCAGTCCGGAAACCGCATCGGCTGCCAGAATCAGTCCCGGTGTTCCGCTGCCCGGGCAGCCTGTCGCTGAACCTACTTTAATCACATTCCCGTCAAGGGTGGTATATGCCCCAGGCCACGGCGAAAGACCTCTGACCTGCCGGTCCAGTTCTGCCGCTGTCTTTGAAAAATCCAGCAGCCCCAGTTCACGGGTCAGCTTCGGCTCTGTGGTCGCCTGAGCACTATCCTGCGGAATCCGCTTCAGCGTTCCGGCTTTCAGCTGTTCAATGGTCTCTGTCAGAAGGTCAGCCCCCACCTGGGCCAGCCGGTCCGTCATCGTCCCGGCCGTATCCTCCGGGCCAATGGGCACCTCCCGCATCAGCAGGATATCACCGGTATCCATGCCGACATCCGTCATCATCGTCGTCACGCCGGTCACCTGGTCTCCCATGAGGATGCTCCAGTGGATCGGGGCACTGCCTCTGTGCCTTGGCAGAAGGGAGGCATGCACATTGATGGTTCCCAGCCGCGGGACCGCCAGATTGTCAGCGGAAAGCAGCTGGCCAAAGGCCGCCGTCACACAGAGGTCCGGTTCAAATTCCATGAGTTTTGCCAGTCCCTCGTGGGATTTGATTTTCTCCGGCTGATAAACCGGAATCCCCGCCGCTTCCGCCACCACTTTCACCGGGCACGAACACAGTTTATGTCCCCGCCCTTTGGGCCTGTCCGGCTGACAGATGACCCCGACCACATTCTCCGTCCGGATCAGTGCCTCAAGCGACGGAACGGCAAAATCCGGCGTTCCCATAAATACGATTCTCATTTTTCCTGTTTCCCGTCCGTGTTCTCCGGTTCTTCCTCATCTGCCGTTTCCAGCTCATCATCATAGACCTCTCTGTCCATGATATCCACATACAGCTGTCCCTCCAGGTGGTCGGTCTCATGCATAATGCATCTGGCCAGAAGTTCCTCTGCCTCAAGCACCTGCCATTCACCGTTCCGGTCCTGAAACCGGACCTTGACATGCATGGGACGCGTCACCAGACCGTGACGCCCGGGAACGGAAAGGCATCCCTCCACACCGGTCTGTTCACCGGAGGTTTCCAGAATTTCGGGATTGATCATTTCAATCAGCCCGGTTCCGCAGTCCATCACCACGACTCTGCGCAGAACGGCAACCTGAGGGGCTGCCAGTCCGACACCGTTGAGGGAGCGCATGGTCTCTGCCATATCATCCAGAAGGGTATGCAGCCTGTCATCAAATTTGGTCACCGGCCGGCTCTTCTTTCTGAGCAGATGATCCTCTATATAAACAACTTTCCTTAATGCCATGTTGATTTCTTCCTTTCTCACGCAGCGCCTGCAACATACAGGCATTTATTCACAGTGTAATTATACATGTTTTTTTCGCCTTTTAAAACCCCTTTCACTGATTTTATCATCTCTCTGATACTACTTGCCCGCTGAACAGCAGAATGATAGAATAACCCCAATCAAACATCCGGTCAGCTTTTCCTGCTCAGGAAGGAGTGGGCCTGCCGCCACAGCGGCAGTTTGTCAAATATGAGCACCAAAAACCAGCGGTGCCAAAAGATCAAGTCACTGCTCGTAAAGCGGCCCTGTCGCGCAGCGAC
>DGWH01000168.1:0-43784 GCA_002395225.1 Christensenella sp. UBA4263 | reverse complement strand
AGTTAAGTCAAATCCAGGCCTCAGAGAAAAGCCGCTCCGGCAAAAGCCCAAAATTGAGGCCTGCAAAGGAGTTCCTATGCACAAGCCATTCACCATTTCCCGTCTGTTTGCCCGGTTCACGGCCGCTCTGGCGGGGATCTTTCTTCTTTTTCTGACCGCCGCATCGGCCATCAGCACCTGCACCATGCGCGGGGACTATCTGGAGAAAACCTTCTTTGTTTCCTCCCCGGTTCTCCCCAAGATCATCCTGCTTTGTCTGTGCGCACTCATCCTGCGCATCCCCGCCGTCCGGAAATTTCTCGGTTCAGCACCGGAACATTCCCGGATTGCAGGGCGCCGGCGAAATCTGACACTGATGCTTTTTCTCTTTTCCGCCTGCTGGGTGCTTATCACCCAGCCCACCGTCATCTCCGATCAGGAATCGATCCAGGCGGCAGCGGAACAGCTGAATTACGGCGATCTTTCCTGCCTCCGGGAGGGCGGGTATCTGGCCAGATACCCGAACCAGACCGGCGCTATTCTAGTCAGTGCACTGATTCAGCGCCTCATCGGCCGTGACAATTATCTGGTCTTCCAGCTCATCAATGCGCTGCTGGCGGCCCTCAGCTACTATATCCTCATGCGCCTGTGTGAGGAGGAAGGTCTCTCCATTAAAAACCCGTTCCTCCTCTTTGGAGCGGCGCTTCTCTTTTTCCCGTTTCTCCAGTACGCCACGTTCGTTTATGCCACAATCCCCTCATTTTTTCTGGCCCTCCTCGCTTACGAGAGAATTCGTGCCTATGAAACATCGCCCTCTTTCCTCCGGGCTCTTTCCGCCGGTCTGATGATGGCGCTGGCCGTCTTTCTCAAGCAGAACTCCCTGATTTTCCTGATCGCGGCTGTCCTGTATTCTCTGTTCAGTGCGTTCCGCTCCGGCCTCTCCCGTCTCACACTCACCGCTTCCCTGATTCTTTTTGCGGTGCTTGCCCTGTTTTTGCCCAGGGCACTCCTGGAGCGTGCCACCGGGCTTTCCATTCCGGACGGCATCTCCCCCTATTCCTACCTGGCCATGGGCCTCAAGGACGGGGACTCTGCCCCGGGATGGTACAATTCGTATATCAACGCAGTCTACGGGGATGGCGGCACCGACGCCGCGCAGCAGAAAACCATTGCCCTTAAGGCCATCCGTGAGCGTCTGGATGAATTTCATCAGAATCCCCGCGACGCTGTCCGTTTTTTCGTCCAGAAAAATGCCAGTCAGTGGAATAATCCCACCTTTGAGTCCCTGTGGATCAATGAGGTGCGCGGCTCCAATATCCGGCCGGCTGACTGGATCCGGCGGCTGGTTCGCCCGACAGGCGTGGATTTCCTGACAAAAATCCTGAATCCGATTCAGTTTCTTCTCCTCTTTCTTGCCTTTCTGTCCCTGTTTCAATCCCCGCCGGAAGCAAAAACCCCCGCTTTTCTCCTCCTGGTCACCTTTGTCGGCGGTTTCCTCTTCCACACTTTCTGGGAAGCAAAATGTCAGTATACCTTTCCCTATTTTGTGCTTCTCCTGCCTTTTTCCATCAGCGGACTCCGTGCCCTGTCAGAGTTTGTCGCCCGGCCCCGCACCTTCCTGAGTTCCCTGTCCGCCGGCAGGCGTATCCTTCTGCTCCTCTCTCTGGCTCTCCTCCTGCTCCTCTCCGTCCTGCTTGCACATTCCGGTTTTCTTACAGGTGATACTTCAGCTTATTCAGACTACCTTCGCCAGCTCCGCATAAGCGGCTGAAACGCGAAAAAGACTGTGCCATGCACAGTCTTTTTGTACATTCCAATGCAATACCGCACACCTATCCTCATGGCTTAATCTGTTCGGTACTTTGCCAGTACCCGATCCATGCTGTCCACAAGGTTCTTCTTTTCTCTGGTCAACTCACGAATGGTATTCTCAAGACTTGTAATGCGGTCTAACTGAGCTTTTAAACGCTGTTCGTACAATTCTGTCAGTTCCTTTATCACCGCATCTAAATCGCTGTCACTGGCTGTTTTCTTGTCAACAGCCCTTTTTTTGTTTCTTCCGGGAGTACCTTTTGTCGGTACAACATTCCCATTTTCGTCTAGTTTTCCAATCAGCTTTCGGCGTGTTTTCCTGGTATTAGTCTCCGGATCTACATAGCTTTCACTCGAATAAACGTAAATAATCCCGCTCCGAGGATCTCGACAGTGTACCTCACCCATGTGCTGCTCCTTTATGAAGAACTGTATTATGTTCAAAATCCATTTCTATATAAAAAACTATTATAGATTTGCCGTGTATACATACAGTCTCACATTTTGAAAATATCCTCAAAACACTTGCTGTCCACGCGTCTATTTATCTGTTCTCAAGAACCGTTCCGCCCAGCAGCGGCAGCCTGCAGGAAAACAGCACCCTGTTGATCTCCATCAGGCTGTAGTTCTGTTCATGGATGAACGCCACGAAAATCCTGTCTCTTTCGTCCGTTTTGCTAAGCGATTTTCCGGCCCGGGCAAGCAGTTCCCTTGTCTCCTCCAGATTCAATTCCAGCGCCATAGCCAGTGCCAGAATCACATTTTTCCCTGGACGATAATTCTGGCCGCACCGGATTTTGGAGAACAGTCTGCGATCCACGTTGGCCCGTTTGTATACCTGCGGATCTTTCATTCCCCGCTCATCCACCAGATGAAGCAGATATCCCCGAAACGATTCCTGCCATTGTCTTTTCGTCAGGTCACGGCTGCCGGCCGGATCATCGGCCGCCCCGCCGTCTTTCTCCCATCCTTCGGTCAGAGAGTATGGGTTAATCTCCTTAATACCGGACGCAGCCGCTTCCGCTTTTTTTCGTATCCAGATCCGGATACAGGGCAGACGCGCCTCCTCCGCGTGTTCTGTGTGTTCCGCCGCTTCAAGCAGTTCCCTGAACTGCTCCTCCTCAACTGCCTCCCGAAGCCTCACCGAAATCATCCCGGCGCCCAGACGCACCGCTTTTCGGAGCAGTGCTTCCGCACTTTCCGCTTCCCGGACCACGGCGTCTCTTCCGGCCTTTACAATGAGCTGCCATTTCCCGCTGCCGGCAGCCTTTGCCCACAGCTGAAAACGTCCCGTGATTCTCTCCGCAGAACTGAACGTAACGGTAACAGGCATCCTTTTTCACCCTTTCCTCCGCCGGAAAGCGCTCCGCCTCAGAACGGCAAAACGATTTTACCCGACTTTCTTCTCGATCAGATCAACCATCTCTCCAACATTCTTGAGGCTTCCGATCTGTCCCATGTTGAACTTGATCCCGAAGGCATTTTCCACGGCAACCATCAGGTTGATGTGTTCAAGGGAATCCCAGTCCTCGATGTCATTTGCGGTTGTCTCATCGCTTACATGGATGCTCTCATCATCAAATACATCCTGAAAAACCTCATCCAGTTTCCGGTAAATGTCTGCTCTCGTCATGTCTGTTTTCTCCTTTTCTGATTCCAATCATTCAGGCCTGATCTGTTTCAATGTGGATGACATCCTGCCGTGCCTCCGGCCGCTCCGGAATCACATACTCCCAGAGCGTACTCCCGTCTGCATCCTCCCGAATCTTTGTAAAGCCCTGATGCGCATAAAAGTCACGGACCATTCCGTTCTTTGCCGTCGGATAGTAGTACCCCAGGACCCGGCGGATGCCCCTGTCCCGGCATTTTATGAACAGGACATCCATCATGGCCGTCTCCATCTCTCTTTTCAGCACCCGGCAGCTCATCAGCCAGAGATCAATGTGACAGGTGTCCCCCTCAAGACGTCCGATGACCACGGAGACCACTCCGTTGTCTCCGAAACAGTCCGAAAGGCGGCCGTACAGCGTCAGCCGGTCCGGCTGCTGCCAAAGCTGTTCAATTTCATCTTTCGTATACCGCCGGGTCGTCAGATTGAACTGATTGCTCTTGTTGGTCAGCTGCGCCACACGCGCCATGACCATGGGCTCAAACGCGCGGATCTCCGCCTTCATCTCAAGGCTCCTGAGATACGCATGGTAATCCGGAAACTGCTTTTCCTTCATCCGTCTCTGGGCGTTTGAACGATACATCTCATTTCGCTCAAGATCATCCCCGGAAAAGACCGTCGTCTCGAAGTAGCCGTTCCGGTCCAGATTGATGATATACTGATAGACCTCACCGATTTCCGGCGCGGCTACTCCCGGAATCTGTTCCCTGACGATATGCCGCTCTGCCGGATTGTCATCCACAAAGACCAGACTCTCCGGCAGCAGGGAAAGAGCATCCGCAATCTCCTCGAAATTTCTGTCCTTAGGTTCCCAGTTGGCCCGGATCACGATGAAATCCTCGGGACGCAGCACCCCCGAGGGATGCCGGAGTCCCGCCAGCGCATTGCTTTCATCATTCTTGGAATTGACATTGAGGACAATCCCCAGGTCTTTCTGTGCTTTCAGATACCGCTGAAATTCCAGGTACGCCTGACCCACGGAGGTTTCCTGCCCCAGTTCAATGTTTTCCACGCCGTCATCCCCGATCACGCCGCCCCAGAGGGTGTTGTCCAGATCCAGCACAAGCCCCTTTTTGTTCTTCCCGAAAAGCGACTTGATGATATTAGACACGCTTGATGCCAGATACGGGATGGCGTTGACGTTGACCGCATACTTGTACATATGCCAGTAAAACGGATCCGACCACTGGCGCAGGCCATAATCGGCGGAGAGATAGTTGATATCCACCAGATAGAAAGACTCATGCGCGCCTGCGTATTCGGCAAAAAGGAGATTGAGCCTGGTCAGATAATGCACCGCCCCGTGAACATCCCACGCATCCCGGTTGCCCATCAGGCGGTAAACGGGCATTTCCATGTTGTTCTGGAGAATGGGACAGTGAAAGGTTTCCCTCAGATGGTCCCACATGCCGCAGAAGCGTTCATACTCACTCCGAAGCATCTCCTCAATCTGTTCAGGGGTGTCCCTGAGACCGGGCATCCTTGAGACATTCCGGTTGCAGGTACAGACATAGATGATATCCGGATGGAAACCCAGCAGTTCCTCCTCCGGAAACATCGCCTCCTGATAAAACTGATTGTATTCGGACTCATAGAATTCCGGCTCTATTCCCTGATCCAGCAGAAACAGCTCCAGCATCTGACGGATATCACTGGTCGTGTATCCGCCCAGAATGGCAATCCGTTTGGGCAGACGCGCCGTTTTCTGTGCCAGCAGTTCCCTCCGGAGTTTCTTCTTTCTCTGCAGAATGGCAGAGGCATCAAACGGATATTCCAGTTCTTTCAACATGTTCCTCCTTCTCAGGCCTCATGCCTGTCATTTGCCTGAGCGGTCTGGTCTGAAAACGGGATTTGAACAACGCCGTTCCTGTCCAGCGGGCGTTAAAACTGCTCATAGACAAAATACGATTCTCCGAAATAGCCAAGGGCCAGTGCCAGGCCAATCAGAAACAGCAGAGCCGTCATCCCCGGAACTGTCCGGAGATTGAGACGGGGCTGCACCGCGTTCAGTTCGGCACTGCCCTGTTTTCGCTGCTCCATCCGGGCCAGGATAATTTCTCCGCAGAGCGCGGCAAGTCCGATCAGACACCAGAACGAGGGGAAGAAGACGCCGGCATGCGGGACAATCAGCGCCTGATAAAACCGCACCGCTTCCCCGGGGGTCTCTGTCCTGAAAAAGACCTGAATCAGGTTGATCAGGAGAAAACTGGCAAGGACCGGCACAAAGCGCAGGCCAGAGGCCTTTCCCTTTGCTTTCCGCGCCTGTCCATACACTTTCTGAATCACATAAAAGATACCGTGCAGCAGTCCGAAAATGGCGAAATTAAACCCCACTCCGTGCCAGACACCGCTGACAAAAAAGGTGATCACGGCAGCCGCGCATTCCGGCAGGAGTTTATACTTTTTCCGGAAGGCTTTGGGTTTTCCGGCCATCATCCGGCGAAACCGGACAGCCAGCGGATTAAACAGATAACTCTGCAGCCAGTCCGTGAGCGTTATATGCCACCTGCTCCAGAAATCACTGATGTTGGTGGTGATAAACGGCAGATTGAAGTTTGACCGGAGATCATAGCCCATCATCCGGCTGACGCCGATGGCCATATCCGAATATCCGGAAAAATCAAAGTACAGCGCCGGCATGTTGGACAGCATGGCCAGCCACAGGGTGCTCATGCTGAATGCCGAGGGGGCAAAAAAGACACTGTCCAGAAAACGGGCCATGTGATTGGCCAGAACCACCTTCTTAAAGAAACCGAAGGCAAACAGCTGAATGCCGGACATGAAGCGGTCCGCGGACATCCGGCGGTTTTCCCGGAGCTGCGGCAGGAATTCATCCCCCCGGACAAGGGGGCCGCACAGCAGCTTGGGGAAAAAAACCAGCATCAGAGACAGATTCAGGAGATTCCGTTCTGCCGGATACTTTTCCCACGCCACATCCAGAAGATAGCCTACTGCCGTAAAGATGTAAAAGGAAATACCGATCGGCGCCGCAATTCTGATCAGCGTGCCGGGCTGGCCGATCAGCGTGCAGAAGGTGTTCAGCAGGAAGCTGAAGTATTTGAAATAGCCGAGCCAGAGAACCAGCGCCGTGACGAAAAGACCGGCAATCCGCATCCGCCCTGTTCCTGCCCGTTCAATGAGCCTTCCGCCAACGTACGTGATCAGAATCACGGCGGCCGTGCTCAGACAGAAGGACGGACGGTAACACCAGATGACCGCAAAGCTGGAAAAAAGCAGCAGGATTTTGCGGATCAGCAGGGCCGTCTGTTCCTTTTTTATCAGAACCTGCACGCCAAAAAGGCCCAGGAGAATCAGCAGCAGAAACGGATAAAACCCAAGATCGTTAAATGACATTCTGTTCACCTTAACGGTTCAGACCGCTCTGCCGAATCTGCCCGCTCCATCTCTTCCATGATACGCAGCAGTTCATCCGCGAACATCCGATGCCCCTCCGCATTGAAGTGTCCGCTGCCGACTGCCGAATTGATAAACCCGTAAGGAAGCACATTTCTCTGCTGATACTCCGTCTGAATCCGGTCGCTGAGATCCAGAAAACCGATCCCGTGCTGATGACAGAGTTCATCGAACTGACGCATGGTGCTCACATCACTCCATACCTGCAGCGATCCGTCTGCATTGATGGACGCCTTCGGATGATAGGCAATAATGATTTTCGTTCCCGCCGCCTGTGCCAGATCATGCAGCTGCGACAGAAAGCGGCCGACTGCCTCGGCGCTGTTTTTGGGCGCTGCATCCGGCGAATCGGAAATATTGTCCGCATTGTCCCCCTGCGCACCGGCCTGCGATTTCCGGTAACTCTCCAGCTGCGAATACAAAAGGCGCAGATAATGGTTTTTCTGCACCAGTTCATACACTCTGCTGCGTTCTGTCCCGCCCGTTTCGTTTCTGCGCAGGATGCTTTCAAACTCATAATCCGGGAAGATCAGGTTCACCGTCTCAATGATCGTAAACCGGGCCGGATGGTATTTATTCAGGGCTGCCGGCAGATGCCGCATACAGGTCAGAAAATCATGATTGGACAGGCCCACATTGTACACGGCGAGGTCCGGCAGACGCTTTCTCAGAATGGCCGCGGTGCTTTCCTTCTCGGGAACCTGCAGCGCTTCCATATGCGAGGAGCCGATGACCAGAACATCTACCGGATCCCCAGGGAGATAGTCCGATTCATTGATATACCCCTCGTTGTTGGTCCGGCCCGCGGCAAATCCCTCCGTTCCCCGGGAATAAAACGCATGTCCTGCCCAGCGAAAATCTGTCACCCCGTCCGGATCCTCCAGCCGCGCCGGCAGATGATAATACGCCATGCAAAACAGCGTCAGCGCCAGAAATGCCAGGATGCCGGAAAGACAGATCTTCCCTGTCACTTTCACTATTCTTCCCATCATCAGATTCCAAAAAGCTCCTTATCATAAAGCTCAATCATCCCGATAGCGGCATTCATCAGAAAGACCACATTCCGGTTTCCCATGCAGGGCGCCGGCTGTGTTTCCGTAAAGCGCGTAAAGCCTTCCGCTTCCAGCCGACAGAGGTCCCCGTCAAAATCGTCCGTTTCATAACAGAGGTGATACGGCGCATTCTTATAGTGTTTCAGCAGCCCGTAAACCGGCGATTCCCGGTCCATGGGCTGAATCAGTTCAATCCGGATCCCGTCTTTCTGCATAAACGCAATCAGCGCCCGGCGTATGCCGTCCTCTGCCGGCGGCCTCACCAACGAATACCCCAGCGTTTCAAAGGCGCCTATGCTCTTATTCATGCTCTTCACAAGATAACCCACATGATGGAAAGTCAGCATGCTTAAGAACCCCCTGTCCTTTTTCTGTAAAACGCTGCATTTCCCTTTTCGAAGAATTCTACCACAGATCCAGGCCCGTTTCAATTCTTCGCGCAATGTCCATAATCCCGCGATTCAGGATTGACCATTCCGGAGAAAAAGGGTACAATGCACCGTAATTGCCCGTTTAACTGCAACTGGAGGAAATATGGATACTGCCTTAATACTTATGAGCCGGCTCCTGTCCATGATGCTCATGGTCATCGTCGGCTATCTCATCGTCAAGCTGCACGTGATTGAAAGCAAGGAGGGGCGCACCCTTTCAAGCCTGGTCATCTACGTCCTGCAGCCCTGCCTGATCTTCCGTTCCTTCCAGATCCAGATCACCCCTGAACGGATAACCGGCTTTCTTGCCGTCATGCTGGCCGGTTTTGTGATTTACAGCGTCTGGATTCTGCTGACCTCGCTGCTCCGGCGGCCGCTCGGCCTCAACAGCATTGAAATCTGCTCCCTGATCTACGGAAACGTCGGCAACCTGATGCTCCCGCTGATCAACATGATGATGGGGAGCGAGTATGTTTTCTATGCCAGTGCCCTCCAGGTTCCCTTCAATCTGTTCGTCTGGACCCACGGCTTCTCCTCCATCAGCGGAAGACGGCAGTTTGATTTCCGCTGGATCATTTCAAACCCCAACATCATCGCCATGATTCTGGGTCTGCTCTTCTGCGTGTTTCAGCTGCATATGCCCGAAGTCGTTGACACGGCCATGTCCGGCCTTGCCGGTATGGTCGGCCCCTCTTCCATGCTGGTCATCGGCATCGTCATCGCCGGCAAGAACCTGCGGCAGGTTCTGACCATGAAGCGGGGGTATCTGATTTCCCTCGGGCGTCTGGTCCTGATGCCGGCCGTGGTGCTGATTCTTTTCGGCCTGACCGGTTTTCTCACCCGGTTTCCCGGCCTTTTCAAGGTCATGACCGTCTTCTTTATCTCCACCTGTGCACCGCCGGCAGCCACCGTTTCCCAGCTGGCCGTCCTTTATAATCAGCACCCCTTTGAATGCAGCGTGTATAATGTTCTCTCCATGTTCGCCTGTGTCCTGACCATGCCGCTGATGCTTCTGCTGTTTCAGATGCTATTCGGGACCGTTGCCTGACCAGCCCCATAGGGATTCTGCCTGATTCCCAGTTCCTCAAATACCCGGCAAAGCCTTTTGATTTCCTCAGGCCTCAGCTTCTCCGGTGCCCGGAGCTGCGCATTGTCCAGCAGGTCCGCATCCTTCAGCACCTCATCCATGGGCCCGTCCGTTTTCCCCAGATCATCATGGCGGAGAATGGCAGAATGGACCAGGCACAGCACGGATTCATCCTGTTCGCCCAGTTCCCTCAGGAACTGCACTGCCCGCTCCGCGCCAAGGGCGGCATGATTGTCATAGGAAAGGCGTTCATAGGCCGCCAGATCGTGCAGCTGACCGCACAGGGCCGCCAGTTCCGCATCCAGCCCCCGCACCCTGGCCAGCAGGGCCGCCAGCGATGCCACGGCATGGGAATGGCTGATGGCCCGGATTCGCCAGGCCGGATCCTCGATCCGGTCATAGATCTCATCCGTCAGACGCACGACGCGGTCCCTGTCCATTCCTTTGCCTCCTCATCAAGCCAACTGTGATCATCCGCCTGATTCCGGCACCTTCCGCAGGGAAGGTGCTTTTTTGTTTCAGACCTGTCCTATTCCTTCAGGATGGCGGTAAAGTAGATCTTTCCGCCGTTCCACTTTGCGGTCAGGGAACCCTTATAGTGTTCCACCAGGTTCTCGGCAATGGACAGGCCGATGCCGTATCCGCCCTGGTCCGCATTATGGCTCTCATCCTTTCGGTAAAACCGCTCAAAAAACAGATGATAGTCCACGTCTTTCCCTTCCTTATAGTCATTGGCGACCACAAGGCTGATGCCCTTTCCGCGTTTCTGAAGGGTCACCTGAACCGTTCCCTCCGGATCGCAGTACTTGATGGCATTGTCAAGGAGCAGCGAGGTCAGCTGGCGAATTTCACTCTCCACCGCTTTCATCGTCACGTGCTCCTCCACGGACTGTGTCATCGTCTTATGTTCATTTCTGGCTACCGGTGAAAACGTCTGGATGGTTTCAAGCACCGCCCGCGTCACATTGGTTTCCGTCCGGTCTCCTTTTTCCTTTTCCTGGGTCCGGGTAATCAGCACCAGATTGGCGATCAGGCCGCTGAGCCGCTCCACCTGACGCAGGGTGCTCTGTGTCCACTCCGATTCCCCGTCCAGCATCTCCTGCATTTCCGTATTGGCCTTGATCACCGCCAGCGGTGTTTTCAGTTCATGACTGGCATCCGTGATAAACTGCTTCTGCAATTGGGCATTCTTGAGTTCCGCACGGATCGCACTGCCTGAAATCAGCCAGACGATCACAAACGTCACGATGACCCCGAAGCCAATCATGATGAACACCGAATAAAGCAGCCGGTCATTGGCCCGCACCTGAATCCAGCTGTCCAGAAAGACCACAATGGAGGAACCATCTGCCTTTTCGCCCACCTGATAGTAATACGACCTGTACCGACCGAATTTCCGCCGCCGTTTCAGTGCTGCCCGGCCATAGCTCTCCGCTTCCTCCTCCGTGACGCTGGAAATGTGGTTATCCAGAATCTCCACCAGTTTTTCCTCTGCGTCAAATTTTACCGCAAAATACCGGGTGGTAAAGCGAAATTCCGGAGACCGGTAGACATTTTCTTCATCGCTGTTCACAATTTCCGAAAGAAAATGGAACAGCGAGTAGTCATATCCGGCCTCTCCCGGCTTTATCGGTTCAGCCGACGTAATCCGGCCGTCATTCTCGATCAGGTAATCCAGAATGTTCCGGATGTTCTGCCGTGTCAGCCAAGCATTGGTTAAAAAGATTAATCCGGAGATGCCCAGCATGACACCCACCAGTGTCAGCATGGCCGAACGGATGAAGTTCAGCCGCAGTTTCCGAATCGTACTCTCACTCATGCTTCCTCCAACATATAGCTCCCGTTCTTTTCACCGCTGATGGTGATACTTGACGCAACCGCGTCCAGTTTTCCCCGAAGATAGGAGATATACAGCCAGACCATTTCCGGCGTGGCATTGTCCATGCCGTTCCAGATATGGGCCATCAGGAAATCCGTGTCCACCCGGTGCCCGGCATTGCGTACCAGCACCTGAAGCAGTTCAAATTCCTTGACAGAGAGATGCACTGAATTCTCACAGGTCAGTTCAAAACGCTCCATGTCCAGGGAGAAATCCCCATAGCGAAGCGTTTTTTCCAGATACACCGTTTTGCGCCGGGTCAGTGCCCGGACACGGGCCATCAGCTCCTTCATGGCAAAGGGTTTGGGCAGATAGTCATCCGCTCCCGCATCCAGTCCCGCCACCCGGTCATCCACCTCGGCCTTGGCCGTCAGCAGGAGGACCGGCGTCATGTTGTCATAGGACCTGACGGCCTTGAGCACCTCTATCCCGTTCTTTTTCGGCATCATGATATCCAGAATCAGCAGATCATACCCGTTTTTCTCAAGATAGGTCAGTGCTTCCTCTCCGTCAAAAGCTGAATCCACATCGAAGCCCGCGTGTTCCAGTGCCACTGTCAGCACACGGTTCAGATCACGCGTGTCCTCCGCCAGAAGTATTTTCAACTTCGTTCGCCTCCATAATCATATCGCGTATCGTCTGCATGGATACATCCGTTGAAGCCAGCTCATTGGCACAGCGCCGCAGTTCCTCCACAATCAGGGCGGTATTCTCGCCCAGCTCTTTCTTGTACTGCAGCTGATGATCCAGTGCCGCCCAGGTATCCATAGAAACGGTTCTCAGCTGAATCTCCGCGTAGAATCCCTCCGGAACATGCAGAATAAGATGAAGACTCCGATACCCATTGGGTTTTGCCCGCCGGATATAATCCTTTTCCTCTGCAATCCTGACCCCCGGAAGTTCTAGGAGCTTCTGTCTGAACAGATACACGTCATTGAGGAACGCACAGACCACCCGGATGCCAATGGCATCGTATATCTTTTCCGTGGCTGATTCCACGGTTTCCGGAAGATTCCGCCTGCGGCATTTGTCCCGCATGCTTTCCTCACTTTTAATCCGGCTGAGCACGTGATCCACCGGATCCATGCCCAGCTTTACGGTCAGGTTCTTCCGTATATCCTCAATCTGGTCAAGGAGCCGCTCCATCGCTGCTCTCATCGCCGGCTCCTTCGAACCATATATGCTTTCCAATCTCATTCACTCCCTTGGATCTCGCGGTTAACCTTTTCCCCTAACAGATCTGCCATGTCCGGCAGGTCAGTCCAGCCGATGCTTCTCCGAAATCTTTTTGGACAGGATATACAGGACAACAATAATCCCGATTGCCACGACGAAAAGCAGCGGGTTGTCAAATGCCCGGACAAAGCTCTCGCCGAACAGGCCCAGCAGGCCAATCATGATCAGCTTTGCCGCATACAGGGTCAGCAGATATGTTCTGGACGAATACTCCGACATCCCGAAGGCAAAGTTCACAAAGGCTGAAGGGGTAAAAGGCATAATCAGAATCGTGAACAGCGCCGGCACTCGGATCGTTTCCACCAGGCGCTCGGCCTTTCGGATCACCTCATACCGTTTTTCCATGCGCCGGATCAGCCGGCGCAGCACGATCCGCACAAAAAAGAACACGATCGTGCAGCCGATACAGGTCCCAATCCAGGAGGCGGCCACACCCAGAACGGTTCCGTGGGCCGCAATGTTCAGTGTCACAATCGCCACCAGCGGAAGGGGAGGAATCAGCGCTTCAAGCGCCGCCAGAAAAACAGGGGCGAGCAGGCCGAAATCCCGGTAATTGTCCAGCTGCCGCATCCAGAAATCGAGGGTAAACACCGGATTGTTCATCCAATTTCCTCCCATTTCCCGTCCGGACCGATTCCTCGCAGGATCCGCATCACACCGTCCTCATCATTGGAGGCGGTCACATAGCGGCAGACGTTTTTGACCTCCTGTGTGGCGTTCCCCATGGCAAAGCTGAAATCAGCACTCTGGAGCATTTCAATATCGTTCATGTAATCCCCGAACGCCATGCATTCCCCGCGGGCTATGCCCATCCGGTCCATGGTCTGCCTGAGCGCAGATCCCTTGTTCACTCCGGGCTCCATCAGGTCAATCCATTCCTTTCCGGAACAGGCATGGAGCACCGGAAGGGCCGCCCGGTCCAGTTCCCGGGCAAATTCTTCTGAATTTCCCTTCGGCAGATACAGTGCCACCTTGGCTACCGGATCCTGCCGTGCCGCTCCGATCAGGTCATCGCAAACCTTCAGTTCCCTGTAGAACCGGTGGATTTCGCGCCATTCTGACGCTCCCACCTCCGGCACATAGGCACAGCCGGCAGAGGAAATCACCGGCACCACCCCCTGATGCCCGGACAGAAAGGTCAGAATGGAACTGACATGCAGCAGGGGCATCGGCTGGGAAAACAGAAGCTGTTCCCCCCTGTATACCATGGCACCGTTGTCACAGAGGTACACTATCTGCCAGTTCTCATCAAAATAGTCCCGGAGTCCCCCGCGGGGCCGCCCGCTGCCGATAACCGTCAGAATATCCGGGTGCGCTTTGACCCAGGGCAGAAAATCCGGCGGCAGCTCCTTCCCTGAATTCAGCAGAGTCCCGTCCATATCAAGTGCAACAAGTCTGATTGCCATATCATTCCCACTTTCATGATCATTGCGTGCATGATCCTTCCGGCAAATGCTTAAAAAATCCGCTGTATTATTCCCATATAAAACGCGGTCCCCGCCAGAATGCTGAGGAGCGCATTATGCCATTTCCACTGCAGTGCGGCCACCAGCAGACAGGCGGCGATTTCCGGAATCCCATGGCTGTGCCCAGCCAGGTCAATGTTTCGCACGCAGTAAACGCACAGCATCCCGATGGCCGCCGGCGGCAGAACATGCCCCAGGTACGTTATCACGGCCGGGCGCCGCTCAGGATCCCGGAAGAGCCGGAACGGAAGGAAACGGAGCAGCACCGTTCCCGCTGACATCGCCAGAATCAGCAAGAGTGCATGCATCACCGGTCCCTCCTCTCGCGCACAAAGTTGACCAGGAGCAAAGCGGCGGTGATCATCAGCATGGCAGGAATCAAAAACCGGTCCGGTCCAAAGAGACAGAGAGAAAGCACGGAGGCAGTAACCCCTGTCAGAGCAGAAAGGTGATCTTTCTGTGCCGTCCACTGCTCGACAAACGTCGCCACAAACAGCGCCGTCATGGAAAAATCAATGCCTGTCGTATCAAAAGGCAGCACCGCTCCAAGAAAGCTGCCGGCCACACTGCCCAGAATCCAGTAAATCTGGTTGAGCAGTGAGACCAGAAAACGGTATGTCTGGGGATCCGTATCCTCCGGTACCTGTCCGTCGCACAGCAGCGAATAGGTTTCATCCGTCAGGGCAAAGATCATATACGGTTTTTTCCGTCCCGCATCGCTGTACAGATCGATCATGGAGATGCTGTAAAAAAGATGCCGGGCATTGACAATCAGGGTGGTCAGAAAGGTGCTCAGCAGCGATGCACCGCCGGCAATCAGGCCAACCCCCACATACTGCATGGATCCGGCATAAATCATGGTGCTCATCAGGAATGCCCAGAACGGTCCGTATCCCTTTCCGGAGAGCAGAATGCCAAATCCCATGCCAAGAACAATATACCCTGCCATGACAGGGACGGTTTTAATAAAAGCAAGATCCAGTGTACGTCGATTCAGCCGGAGGTTCATACAAGCAGCAGGTTCCTTTCAGGTACAGGGTCATTCAGTTCAGTTCATACAGCGCGGAATACTTTTCCTCCAGATACTCCAGAAAATCATCCGGCGTAAACGGCCGTCCGCAGATTTCCGCAATCCATTCCCGCGGATTCGTAAGATCTGCCCGGGCAAACACATGTTTCTGCATCCAGTCATTGACGGCGGAAAGGTTTCCGCTTTCAATCTGTGCATCCACATCTATCTCGCACGCCATCCGCCGGGCGTACATGGCATTGTACATATTTCCAAGGGCATAGGTGGGGAAATAGCCGAACCCGGATGTCCAGTGGACATCCTGAAGGCACCCTTCCCGGTCATTTTCAGGAACAATTCCCAGATACTCCCGGTACAGTTCCGCCCACCGGGCCGGAACCTCCCGGACGGGGAGCGTTCCCGCCACCAGTTCCTTTTCCAGTTCATAACGGATCATAATATGGAAGGTATAGGTAAACTCATCCGCCTCGGTACGAATCAGAGAGGGCCTGACTTCATTGACCGCCTCATACAGTTCCTCCTCCGTCACATCCTCAAGGACCTTTCCGAGGATTTCCCGCAGCACCGGATAGATGAAACGGATAAAGGCACGGGAGCGCCCGATCCGGTTCTCATAGAATCGGGAGACGGACTCATCCATCCCACACGTCCGTTCCCCGGTAATGAAATGGTCATAATGCCCGCGCTCATCCAGGAGAGCAAAAAGGGCATGTCCGCCCTCATGAAGGACGGAATACAGATTCGATGTAAACGCGTTCTCGTAAATATGCGACGTGATCCGGACATTATCCGGCCCCATGTCCGTCGTAAAGGGATGTTCCGTCTGCGAAACCACGAGCCTGCTGCGGTCCAGATTCAGAAACGTCAGCAACTTTTCCGTCACCCGGCTTTGCAAATCGGCGCTCACCGGCCGGTACAAAAAGTCAGTCCGGATACTTTTCCGGCTTTCCTGAATCCGCCGGAGCAGCGGAATCATCCGCTCACGGCAGGTTTTGAAGCAGGCATCCAGCTGCCCGCAGTCCATTCCCCGTTCATACCGGCCCAGCATCTGATCATACGGCGAAGCGTTTGCTGAATTCTCATCCGGTTCCCGCAGGGCGATTCGCCGCTGCTCCATCTTCAGCACTTCCTCAAGGCTGTCCCTGAACAGACTGAAATCCGCGGCATTTCTGGCTTTCTGCCAGGCAATGTACGCCCTGCTCTCGGTCAGGGAAAAGGCATGTTTCATCGCCGGTGTCAGGTTCTTTTCCTCAAGATATGTCCGGTGGAGCGCGGTGATCATTACCCGGTCCGCTTCCTCCAGTTCATCCCGGTGTTCATATACCTGTTCAGCCGCGCGAACAAATGCCGGCTGCCTGCGGAGCCGGAAGGCCTGTGTCTCAAGGAACGCATTGACCTCGCCCTGTTCCTCCATTCCCGCCGGAGGACAGAGGGTTTCAAGATCAAACTGAACCAGCGAAGCGGTCCGTCTGTACATCTCCGCCTCTTTCATCGTCTTTCTGACTTTTTCAAGGTCCGCCTGCCACTTTTTCTCCATTTTCCGCTCGTTCAACCTTTCCTGTCCATTTCCCGTAAGGGGCCATCTGTTTTCAAGATACGTCTCCGGCATCTGCAAAAATTCCTCCCAGGAAGGCGCCAGATAGAAAATCCTCTCTCCTTCGCCATACAGAACCGCATGTCCGGTCATGGCAATTCCGCCGGCAATGCCCAGTCGGCCCCTGCCCGCCCTGCAAAACCACACGATTCCCGATTCACAGCAGGGAGCACTTTGCTCGGCAAAGTCCGGCAACGGAAAGGATTCCGGAACCGTCTCCGTCCAGTTTCTGGCCGGAAGCGCCGTTTTCAGGCCCAGTGCCGCCATTACAGCACTGTTTTCCTGAATCAGGCGGCTTTTTTCGCCCCGGGTCATCTGTTTGATGTGCCATTCCCGGCTCATGGCTGCCTGTTTAGAGAAGCAGCGCTCCACATAGACCAGATGAACAGGACGCCGGCTTCCTGTATACCTGGCGCCCTTTCCGCTGTTATGACTGGCAATCCGCTGCCAGATGGCATTGGTCCAGCCGCAATAGTAAGACCCGTCCCGGCATTCAACAATATACGTAAATGCCTCCGACGGTGACTGATTCCTCATCTGTGCCGCCGGTTCATGCCTTCTCTGGCCTGTTCCGGTGTAAACCCTTCCCCTTTCAGAACATCCTGCATCCGGCCCGTTTCCACGCCTTCTTTTTCGTGACGTTCCGCGGAACGCGCCGCTTCATCTGCCCAGTCTACATCAAGCCCATTCACGGCCCCGCGGGCCTCCTCTTCGCTGATGCCCTCTCTGCGCAGCTGATCCACCAGCCCGTCCGGTGAATACGGTCCCAGATTCAGATACTGCCTGGCCAGACGGTCCGCTTCCCCATCCATGGGTTTCTCACTGGGCATAAAGGCTGCCGCGATCTGTTCCTCCGTAAAACCGTCATCTGCCATCTGGCGGCGGATCTCCTCCTCCGTCATCTCCGACACATCCCGGTACCGTTTCAGCGCCCGGATCGCCTGCTGATTCCAGTCAATTTCACAGTGTGCCGCCGCATATTCCGCCTCTTCGGGCGCATAGCCGCCAAGGCAGAGCTGATCTGTCAGTCCTTTATAGGAAAGCGGCATCGCCGCCAGAATCGTCTTTGCCTCCACCAGCGCCATTTTTTCCCCTGCCGTCTCCGCAGATGCATTCACGCCGAGTACCAGCAGGAAAAGCGCCAGAATCAAGCCTAAGCTGCAATGCTTATTCAACATGTCATCCTCCACTTCTCTTCGAAATGTTCACCTAATTATAACACAAAAAAGGGGGATTGCAACTTTTCACGGCTTGGTTTGGCTCGTACCGTTCCTTTTCTTCAATTGCAAAACTAACTTCCACCCCCGAGCTCCCATGGGGTGGAAATTAATCGTGCAAATTTGGGGGTAGAAGTTACTCGTTCCGAAGATGGCAGCGGGATATTTACTATACTGCCAAATTCTGATATCATTTAGATGGAAATGATCGATAGCGAAGCACATTGACCACCCACAGCTGACTTCACTACCCTAAACAGAATGTGGACATTCTGTTGACTATCAATGACCTGTAAGTATCTCTGGATTTCTGTTCCGCAAGATCTTGACATATGTCCTTTCAAGAGTCTGGAAGGGGTGGAATTCAGTCTTACCAAAAAAGCTCTGAGCTCCACCTCAGTATTTGCTATTGCCTGAAAACAAGGTCATTTCCTCTTAATTGAAAAGGAATTTGCCGATAATGGACAATAATCATTGTCGGTTTTTATTCGTTCTGTTTAAAGCTAGGATCATAGGAATTGCAAGCTCATCTGCTTCTTGCAAAAAAGGTGGAATTTACTCGTACAAAGTGGAAGTTACTTTTGCAATTGACATACCGTTCCTTTTCTTGCAAAATCCTGAAAAATCCTGAAAAATCAGACTGTTTCATGGATGCTTTATGGGCTTTATTTCTTGAATTTCGGGGGGTGGGACTTAAAATCTAATCTTGAGTTCAAAGAGCCAGAAGAGGAAGGAGAGGTTGATATGTGCAAAGCTGTTGAGGAATACACTCTAAAAACTAAGGTTCTTGCTCTCATCGACTATTTAGCAGGTGAGGGTATTGCCAAGGAAGAAATCATTCAAAAGATCACTAACAAGTATCCTGTGACAGCTGAGTATGTTGAAGAATTAATGGCTGCATATGCAAAGGCTTCTTGTATCCCCTCCGCTCCCCAAGTAGCGGGCAGAGCGGAGGGCTTTTTTTCAGGAGGAACGCCCGATTCCCTCCATCCACTGCGGAAATGAGCACTCTTTCGATTTTTTTCAATATGACTCTTGACAGGTCAATAGTCCCTGTCTATAATGAGCATCGGATTTAATCATATCATTTTAGTATGAATTCAATACAGGAGGCAATTCCATGAAGGTCTATACAGCAGCGGATCAGCTGATCGGGCATACCCCGCTTCTGGAGCTGGTCCATACGGAAAAAAAGCATCACCTGGAGGCACGCATCTTTGCCAAGCTCGAATCCTTCAACCCGGCCGGTTCCGTCAAAGACCGGGTCGCCAAAGCCATGATTGACGACGCCGAACAAAAAGGTCTTTTGAAAGAAGGATCTGTCATCATCGAACCCACCTCTGGCAACACGGGAATCGGCCTTGCCAGTGTGGCAGCCGCCCGCGGTTACCGCATCATTATCGTGATGCCGGATACCATGAGTATCGAGCGCCGGCAGCTCATGCAGGCATACGGTGCCGAACTGGTCCTCAGCGAGGGCGCAAAGGGCATGCCGGGAGCCATTGCCAAAGCCGATGAACTGGCTGCCTCCATTCCCGGCAGCTTCATTCCCGGTCAGTTCGTCAACCCGGCCAATCCCGCTGCCCACAAAGCGACCACAGGTCCTGAAATCTGGGAGGATACGGACGGAAACGTCGACATTTTTGTTGCCGGTGTCGGAACCGGCGGCACCATTACCGGAACAGGTGAATACCTGAAGAGCCAGAATCCGAAA
Source organism: Christensenella sp. UBA4263 (assembly GCA_002395225.1). Classification (GTDB taxonomy): domain Bacteria; phylum Bacillota; class Clostridia; order Christensenellales; family Aristaeellaceae; genus Ventricola. The sequence goes on along the minus strand of DGWH01000168.1, from coordinate 24,204 downwards.
ATCCAGGTCGTTGCCGTTGAACCGGCCAGTTCTCCCGTCCTCTCCAAGGGCACTGCCGGTCCGCATAAGATTCAGGGAATCGGTGCCGGATTCGTCCCCGAGGTGCTCAATACCTCCATCTATGATGAAATCATCCCGGTAGCCAATGAAGACGCCTTTGCCGCCGGAAAAGCACTTGGCCGGACAGAGGGCGTTCTTGCAGGCATCTCCTCCGGCGCCGCGCTCTTTGCCGCCATTCAGCTGGCCAAGCGTCCGGAAAACAAAGGAAAGAACATTGTGGTTCTCCTCCCGGATACCGGAGACCGTTATCTTTCCACTCCGCTCTTTGCAGACTGAGCACAGCACATCCGTTAACCCGAAAAAAGCCGCCAGCAGCGGCTTTTTTCTTTTCCGGCATCTTTGCCTTATCCAAAGGGGATTTCCTCGGGATTCCGCATCAGGATCGTCACCCTGCCATTCCTTAAAACCGCCTCATACATGGCATTTCCCACAGCAAACGGAAACGATTCAAGCGTGCTCGCCGCCCCGGTGTTTCCCGAGGCGTCCATGGTAATCAGGCTGATCCCCTCCGGATCTTCGCCTCTTCCTGCAAGCTGGAGTCTGAACATGCTCACGGCCAGCTCTGCCGCGGTCTGCGCATCCTTGCCCTGACGCATATACGAAACCGCGGCATAGGAAAGACAGCCCCGCATGATTTCCTCGCCCAGCCCTGTTGCCGCTGCTCCACCGGCCCCCGCATCACAGTAGAATCCGGAACCGACAATGGGCGTATCACCCACACGTCCGGGCTCTTTCATGAAAAGTCCTGAGGTCGAGGTGCCCACAACCATCCTGCCGCTGTCATCTCTGGCGATGACGCACACCGTATCATGTCCCTCCTCAGCCGGCTCCTTTGCCTCAAGCCATTTCGCCCTCGCCTCTTCCGTGAGCATCTCGCGCATCGGGATCCCCGCCGATGCCGCAAAGCGTTCCGCACCGCTGCCGCACAAAAGCCAGTTCTTTTTCCGGCCGCAAAGCATTCTGGCCGCCCTGACCGGACTGCTGACATTCCGGACTGCCATCACGGCTCCGCACCTCAGCGAATTGCCGTCCATCCATCCGGCATCCAGATATACCTCGCCGTCCCTGGCCGGAAGACCGCCCAGTCCGACAGAGGTAAACACCGGATTCCGTTCCACCTCACTCACGGCATATTCGACCGCATCCGCAGCCGATGTGCCTGAACACAGCATCTCATATGCCGCCCTCACGGGTTCATAGCTCATCCGCCACGTTCCAATAATTGACGCCACGATTATTCCCCCTTTTCTGTTCAGCTCATTCCTCATCCGCCCGAAGCCGCTCCCGGACCGACCGATAATAGGCCGCATCCAGAACCCGATACCGGTCCTCGGCTGCCTGTCCGTTAAAATGAATCCCTGTCTCTGGCATGCTCCCGTCCCTGACCAGATGATGCCGGGCAAAATGAATCTGGTTACAGCCAGTCCGTCTCACAACTTCGCTGACATTTTCAAGGCGGATGGAGCCCGCCGGAAGGATCTCAATTGCTCCCTGGACAAATTCCCGCATGGCCCGGATCGTTGCTGCTCCTTCCATGGCTGTCGGGGCCTGTCCGCTGGTCAGCACGCGGGTGACCCCGGCATCAACGCATGTTTCCAGTGCAGAACGCCAGTTTGTACACACATCAATCGCCCGATTGAATACAGACTCACGGTCTGCTGTGATACCGACCAGCGTTCTGGTTCTTGCTTGATTAACAGAACCATGGTCACTTAGAAAACCGAACACAAGTCCATTTACTCCCAGGTTCATAAACAGCTCGGCATCCCGGCAAAGGGCCCGAAATTCTGTCTCCGTGTAGTGAAATCCCCCGGTTCTCGGCCGCAGCATGGCCAATACCGGGATGGAAACCGCCGCCTTCGCCTCCAGGATCATCCCGGCAGAGGGCGTCAGTCCGCCCAGTTCCAGAGCCTGATTCAGTTCGATCCGGTCACAGCCACCCGCAGCTGCCTGAACGCAGTCATCCACCGACGCACAGCAGGCCTCAATCTTTATCATTCCCGTACCTCTTTTCTGCCGTCTTTTTCAGAAGGGCAATCTCCCGTTCATATCCGGGAAGTTCATTTGGTGTTTCCAGAATGAACGGAAGCCCCTGCAAACGGGGATGCGCAAATATCGCCGTCAGTGCATCAAGGCCAATCTCCCCTTCCCCGATTTTTTCATGCCGGTCCTTATGGGAGCCGCAGGGATTTTTGCTGTCGTTGAGATGAATCGCCCGGAGCATCCCAAGACCGATTGTCCGGTCAAATTCATCCAGTACCGCTTCCAGATCATTCACAATGTCGTAACCGGCATCAAACACATGGCAGGTATCCAGGCAGATGCCCACGCGTTCAGGCATCTGCATTCCATCCAGGATCTGCCAGAGTTCTTCAAAACGCGCGCCTACCTCGCTTCCTTTTCCTGCCATGGTCTCAAGAAGCAAAACGGTTCCGGATGTTCCCGGAAGGATCCGGTTGAGACCTTCCGTGATCTCCCGGATTCCCGTCTCTGCCCCTTTTCGCATGTGACAGCCGGGATGGATATTGTAATAATTCCCGGGAATCGCTTCCAGCAGTTCCAGGTCCTCCCTCATGGTCTGCTCCGCATAGGCCCGTACTTCCTGACGGTCCGAGCACAAGTTCAGCGTATACGGTGCATGTGCCACCAGAGGCGCAAAATGGTTCTGTGCCAGGAAATTTCTCAGTTTTTCAAGATCGGCAGCCTCCGGCTTCCGGAAGCCTCTGCCCCGTGGATTTCGGGTGAAAAACGCAAACGTATTGGCACCAATTTCTGCAGCTGTTTCGCCCATTCGTGCATATCCGCCTGAAAGCGACAGATGGCACCCAATTGCCCTCATTTTCTCCAACTCTCTCCTCCTCAGACTGCGAACCTCCATTCTGCTTTTTCAGGTGACGCAGTCATGTGCCGCTGTGCATTATTTCGAGAACGAATTCAAGGGATGACGCCTGACAATACCCGTTCAGGTTTCATCCCTTGAATTCATTTCAGATTCACTTTGACTGTCCTGTCTGATTTAAACAGTTCCGGCAGGAATATCCAGCTCCGTAAACGTCTGTTCAAACGGACCCGGCAGCGGCATTTCGCCTCTTTCCGCGCAGAAAAAGTCCCTGTCCATGCAGATCGGTGTGCCGTCCGGATTTTCAAACGCCATCTCCGGTTCAAAGGCCAGACCCATCCGTTCCGTGTCCACCCGTCTGCAATGGGTCTGCGGCAGGTGCTGATACAGATCCGTCTCCAGATGAATTCCCTTATCCGTCAACGTCACCTCAAGCCGGACCGGATCACAGGACACAGCCGCTTCTTTTTCCAGAGTACAGGCTCTGGCGCCGCCCAGGTACGCATTTCCCTCCGACCAGACCGGCAGCGGGATATAATACCTGTCACTGGGCGCAGAACCCATTCCGACATATCCCTCAAACTCTTTCAGCCATGTCTGTTCATCCTGATACCCGTCATAGGGGAACGTCCCGGTTTCGATGTTGTACGTATCCCAGGTTCTGTCCCTGTCCGAGTGCTGCATTTCCAGAAGCTTCGGACGAATCGGCATCTGCACAAAGATGTTGTTATAGAACCGCATATCTCCGTGAAGAATCGACATGAAACCGGCAATTCCGGTCTGATGCGGAACATGATACGGCGTATACCGGGCAGAGCGAAGGGTCTTTGCCCCGTTTTCAACGCCCGTCCCCACACAGGTAATGGAACCGGCGATCAGGTTATGCACCACGGCCATGCCCTGGGTCGGCACTTTCAGTGCACGTTCGGAGAGCAGCAGATTGTGATCGATGAGCGTCGGCCCGTGGCTGACCTCCACGAAAATATCCTCTCCCAGCGCCTGCATGGCGGTATCATTCATCAGGTGATCAAACGGCAGCGTATTATCATGGAACACATTCCCCGTCACCCGGGTTCCCTGGGCCTGCCAGTCAAGCCAGAGACCTCTGGTGCAGTGATGGAAATGGTTTCCTTCAATGACGACATCAATGGCCGCATGCATTTTGATGCCGCCGATTTCCGCACCGGCCAGGTTCTGCTTGTTGTTGATATGATGGATGTGGTTATGTTCAATCCGGGAAAAGACACCGCCAAGATGGCCCACAATGCCTGTCTGTCCGCAGTCATGAATCTCACAGTTGCGGATCAGATGGGACCCGATCGTCTCTTTTGACCATCCGTCCAGCTGTGCCTGGCAGATGGCATCCCGCTCCGTCTGGGTTCCATCCTTCAGCTTCCAGTGCAGCCATTTATTGTCATTTCCGGGCTGCAGATACTTGCCGAGGGAGATGCCGGAGCACTTGGACTGATAGATGTTGCAGTCCTCAATAATCCAGCCTTTGGACCAGTGCGGTCCCACCATTCCCACCTGATAGGCTGTCGGCGGTGCCCACTGTGTCGCCGCCCGGCAGATTTCGAACCCGGACAGTGTGATGTATCCGCAGCCCTCTTCAAGCGGATAGAAGCAGAAAGGCCGCACATTGATCTCCACATTCCCCGAATTCGGATTGAACTCATGGAAATTCGCGTAGATGATGGTTTCATCCTTGTCCATATCCTGCTCGGTATACCAGGTATATACCGAAAAGTCCGGATCCCAGGACGTTTCAGACCTGACCGGATTCAGAACACCGTCCAGCGTTTCGGTTTCATACAGTGACTTATCTCCCAGATAAACCTCACCCGTGTGCGCCACAAAAGACGCGATAAACCAGTCGCCGCTTACTCTGGTGGTATACGGATTATACTCCCCGAAAAAGCGGTTTGGAATCCGAACCTGCCACACGCCCGGGTGGGCATGGAACCGGGTCCAGTTTCTGACCGGTTCCGCACCGGTAATCTTCGCCCCCAGCGGATGCGATGAACGATAGATGATTCGCTCCTTCTCTGTTCCGCCCCGAATCGGGTTCACATGTTCCCGGTATACACCGGGCAGAACGATAATCTCATCCCCCGCTACTGCAGAAAGCGCCGCTTCCTGGATGGTTTTAAACGGGGAATGTTCCGTTCCATTACCGGATTCTGCCACAGAAGCAGAAACATAGATGATCATGTGTTCCTCCTCAATTATCCCTTTGACTCATTTATTTCTCAGACGCTTCTCTGAACCTCAGGATGTATTGTACCCTGAATTCTGTCCTCTGACAAGGCAGTGCAGCCGAATTTTTCATCAGCTTTCGCGCTCAGGAATTTCCTTGCGCAAAGAGCTCAGATCGTGTACAATTTTCCCTGCAGATGAAAGACAAGAACTGTTTATTAACGGAGGATCATCAGACGAACATGACAGAAGAATTCATGCGTTCACTGTATCTGGATGCGCTGCGCACCTGCGAGACAGAAGCCTGTAAAAAAATCGTTACCAAAATCAGATGTCCGCGTAAAACGACAGACAGGGAAACACTGTTCGACAGGCCTGAATATGCCAAGCTTCTCAGGGAGGAGCTTTTGGATAATGCAATGTATCAGGCAGCCATTTCCGAGGATCCGTTCAGTAATCCAGAACTCCTTTCGGAGTATAAGGCCATACAGCCCTGTATGGAGGAATACCTGTCAGATGGTGTTCTGGACCTTGCCCGATACCGAAAAGACAAGATGGACCAGGAACTGCAGGAGTACAAGGCAGAGGCTGACAAACTCCTTGAAACGGTTTCGATTTCCGAAACGATTCTGTCAAACCTGGATCGTTACCTGGCCCTTGCAGAGGAAAAAATCTGCACATTTTTGACTCAGGATGAGCTCTTTGTCTACTACCATAAAAGGGAATCAAGACGACAATACGCCTGGTCACTGGATTCAGTGAATATGGAAAACATGGGAGAGTTCTTTCTCCGCATGGAAAACCGCCGGTTCTTTCCCAATTTTTTTCTTTATGTTGTCCGGGAGAAAGCATTCTCCGATTTTGTTGCCCGAAAGATTTATGATGCCTATCCGATTCTTGAAAAAGCACAAAATGTCAAGCTCAGCAAAGGCTATCGTCCGTGTAAAAAAATCGATGGTACTGCCCACAAGGTGGAACATGATTTCTTTGAACGCCTTTTTGCCCTGTTTCCCCTGAAACGGATAAAGGAACTGGTCCATAGCAATCCCCGCTATACCAATATGATGGATCTCATTGAGCAGGCAGAACAAAAAAGACGCATGTTAAACGCCGCCATGCTCGATTCCATTCCCGAACAGTATAAGGATTTCTATCCCGCCGCCCGCGCCATGCACAGAGACTTTATCCTGCATATCGGTCCGACCAATTCCGGAAAAACCTATGATGCCATCAACGCCCTGATGGAAGCCGGAAACGGCATCTATCTGGCTCCTCTGCGTCTTCTGGCTTATGAACAGTATGAGAAAATCAATCGCGCCGGCATCCCATGCTCTCTTCTCACCGGTGAGGAACAGGAACTGGTGGGATATGCCAAGATCCAGTCCAGCACCATTGAAATGGCCGATCTGAACCGTTATTACGATGTCGCTGTCATTGACGAGGCCCAGATGATTGCCGATTCCGACCGGGGCGGTTCCTGGACAAACTGCCTCCTTGGTCTGTGTGCAAAGGAAATCCATGTCTGTGCCTCCCGAAATGCCGAGGAACTGCTGAAAAAGATCATTGAGGACTGCGGCGATTCCGTTACGGTCATCCATCACGAGCGGCAGACACCGCTCATGTTCGAGTCCAAACCCGTCGAATTCCCCAAAGATGTGCGTCCGGGGGATGCACTGATCGTCTTTTCCAAACGAGATGTCCATGCCGTTTCCGCAGAACTGCAGAAAAAAGGAAGAAAATGCAGCATCATTTATGGCGCACTCCCCTATGATGTCCGGCATAAGCAGGCTGAACTCTTTGCCAGCGGAGAAAATGAGATCGTCGTTGCCACGGACGCGATCGGCATGGGGATGAATCTGCCCATCAAGCGTGTCGTCTTCCTTGATACCACGAAGTTTGACGGGATTGAACGCCGGTCACTCACTTCCTCCGAAATTAAACAGATCGGCGGTCGGGCGGGCCGTTTCGGCGTCTATCCGAAAGGCTTCGTGGCTACCGCGGAATACCCCGGTTTTATCCAGCACGGACTCACGGTCAAGGACACCCCCATCACCCAGGCAACCGTTGAATTTCCGGAAAGCCTGATCGGTTTAAACGCTCCTCTGATCGACATTCTGGAACGCTGGGATGAACTCGAACCACATACCGGATGGAATAAGGCAGCAACCGGAAGGATGCTGTTTCTGGCAAAGCGTATCTATAACGCGTACAGCGATGCCAAAAATGACTTCTGTTACAATTTCGTTACCCTTCCCTTTGATGAAACCGATCAGTCCCTTCTCTCTGTCTGGGATATAATGGTTCGCTGCGAGTACAAAGGGAAACACTTTGATGTGCTGAGAACCCTTCCGGAAATTCCGGATGCCGACAAGTGCCGCATGAAAAATCTGGACACGCTCGAATTCAACTATCGTCTGTGTGATTTGCTTTACAACTATGTAAGACATTTTCTTCCAGAGGAATCCGATCTGTTTAACGCCATGAATCAGTGTAAATACCGCATTTCCTCCGGAATCATGCATATTCTCTCCACACAGAAGCTTTCCGGACGACACTGTGAGATCTGCAATCGGCCGCTTCCCTGGAATTCCCGCTATAAAACCTGTTACAGCTGTTATGAGAAACAGCAGGCCCTTCTCCATCCCCGGTCCTCCCGGTGGTGGGATTAACCGGCTGACTGAACTGATAAAAAGAGGTGACTGGCCAGTGTCAGTCACCTCTTTTCTTGCCTGCCAACGACGATGCCGTGCTTGAACAGATGCAAAAAAAGAAGTCCCTTTTACAGGACTTCTCCAGCGGAGAGTTTGGGATTTGAACCCAAGGAGGGGTATCAGCCCTCACACGATTTCCAGTCGTGCGCCTTAGACCACTCAGCCAACTCTCCGTAGGCTGTTGCTCAATCAGCGAGAGTGATTATACATCACCACAGTCGATGATGTCAACAGCGAATTGCACAAACTTTTATTGAATTTTTTGGCTATTTAGGAAAGGCATTCATCCATTCCGCTGCAGTCGAAGATGAACGGGTTGGAATCCTCCTCATCAAAATCGCCCGGATCCATTTCAGGAAGATGGAATTCTGCGTCCGGCGCAAACGCTTCTACCAGCCGCGGAACGATCTCCGAGATTTCCTTCCGGTCCTTGACGATTTCATAGTGCCCTACACCCTCATTGTCCAGCTGTTCCCGCACCATCATCACGCTGATCTGTGCGCCGTTCTCAAACGGAGTCACCGAACCCAGAGCCATATAGGTTTTCTCATCAAATTCCAGCGTTGCCAGATGCAGCAGCTGTCCCTGACCCAACTGGAGATCTTTGAGATCGACGTATTCCTCATTCCCGTTCATCTGAAAAAAACTTGCCATTCTGAATGTCACCTCGACTTACTGATCACTGTTACGAATATACTGTTCGTAGATGCGTTCGAGAAGCTTCTCATCATCCACCGATTCATAAACCGTCTCGCCATCCTCACTTCTTTCCGCCATTACGATAAAATCTGCATCCGGATCCGGATCGTTCATATCGTTAAACAACAGATAGCGAATTCCTTCATAACGGAGCTCATACACCAGATGAAGCTTTACCGGCGAACCATCCTCATCATCAAACGTCCAGATATCCTCATCATCCTCCGCCTCATCCGCGTCCTTTTCTGCGGCCTGCTCTGCCTTCTTTTTCTGTGCTTCCGCATCCAGAAAAGACTGCAGAATCATGACAGCGGCAACCATGTCCACTTTGCGCTTCCGTTCGTCCCGATGAAGGCCTCCCTCAAGGAGAAGCGATTCTGCCTGAATGGTCGTCATCCGTTCGTCGTAGTACTGAACTGACAGGCCCGCTTCCTGCAACTTTCCTGCAAATTCACGGACCTTATCCACCTGAAACCCTTCCGTCCCGTCCATGTTTCTCGGCAGGCCGCAGAGGATCTGATCAGTCCCATACTGATCGGCAAGTGCCCTGATGTGTTTTGTATCCGGCCCGTAACCGACCCGGGTATACGTTTCCACCGGCTGTGCCGTCAATCCCAGCGGATCACTGACAGCAATTCCAACGCGCCGGTCGCCCACATCCAGACCAATTATGCGTTTCTTTTCCATGTGTTATGTCTGTTTCCTCAGATATTCTTTGAAATGTAGAACGAAACCAGTTCCTCCAGCAACTCATCCCGGTCAATCCGACAAATCAGTGAACGTGCGTTCTGGTAGCTTGTAATATACGTCGGATCACCGCTGATCAGATACCCCACAATCTGTGTAATCGGGTCATAGCCTTTGTCTGAAAGTGCCTGATATACACAGAGCAGAATGGTCTGCGCGTCCTGTGTACTTTCACTGATCGCCTTAAAATGCTGCGTCCCGTTTCCCGAATCAAACATGCTCATCAATCCCCCTCAGAAAGTACATATGGAAGTTGTCCGTTCTCTGTTCGCCCGTCCCGGTCCGTTTTGGCCGTTTCAGGCTGTGCCCAAATTATACATGAATCCAAATGATCTTTCAACACCTAATGCGGCCTTCCTGTCCCATTCAGGAAAGAATTGGCCTTTTTCCGCGGCTTTTGTGTCCGCCCGCTGAATTCCTTTCGGAGAGCGGCTGTCAGTGATTCCCTTCAAGCTTTGCCACCGTCTCCTCAAACAGTTCCGGAAGCGGTGCCGTAAACTGCATCTCCTCGCCGGTGACAGGATGCGCAATCCGCAGTGAATACGCGTGCAGCATCAGCCGAGGGATCCGGACAGGCATTTTCAGATTGGGCGCATAAATAACATCGCCCAGAACCGGATGTCCCTCCGCTTTCATGTGAACCCGGATCTGATGTGTTCTGCCGGTCAGAATGTGGACATCCAGCAGCGCTGCCTGACGAAGCCGTTTCAGCACCCGCCACTCCGTGGCGGCCGGCCTGCCGTCCGGCACCACCGCCATCTTTTTCCGGTCCGTTTTGCTGCGGCCGATGGGCAGATCCACCCGTCCCTGCTCCTCTGATGGACAGCCATACACCACCGCCCGGTAATGCTTTTCCGTCGTCCGGTCCTTGAACTGCGCACTGAGCGCCAGATGGGCCTGATCATTCTTGGCAATGATCAGCAGGCCGGAGGTATCCTTGTCAAGGCGGTGCACAATGCCCGGACGGCACTCCCCTCCGATTCCGGAGAGATCGTTCAGATGATACAAAAGGGCATTGACCACCGTTCCATCCGGCGTCCCCGGGCAGGGATGGACCACCATTCCCGCCGGCTTATCGATTACGGCGATGTCTTTGTCCTGGTACAGAATCGTCAGCGGCAGATTTTCCGGCTCAATGGTCGCCTCACGCGCCTCCGGAATGCTTACCTCAACCGCGTCGCCTGCGCTGAGGAGGAGCGCCGGCCTTGTCACCGTCACCTGATTCAGTGACACCTGCCCGTCCCGGATCAGCTGCTGTGCCCGGCTTCTGGACAACTCGGAATGTTCCGCGATAAAGCTGTCCAGCCGTATTTCATCTTGTTCTGACACTAAACGCACAATGGAACCCATGCCTCAATCGTCCCTCCGGAAAAACAGACAGATGATCAGCCCTGCTACCCCAAAGAAAATGCAGGCATCTGCAAAGTTACACACAAAAAACGGAAGCGGGCGAAGAATCAGGTAATCCGTTACCGCACCGAACAGGAGGCGGTCGATCAGATTTCCCATCATCCCCCCAAGCGAACATGCCCAGATCAGCTTTTCACTTTTCCGTTTGAAACTAAACAGGAACAGGATGCAGATCAGAACAAGAACCGCTGAAATGATCGTCACCGCAAACGGAAAACGCTTCCCGATGGAAAAGGATATTCCCGGGTTAAACACCCGCGTAATCGTAAACAGATGACCGGCGCGGATAGGGAAAACACCGGCCGGCATCTGACGGATGACCGCCTTGATGGCCTGGTCAATGCCTGCCAGCGCCAGTGAAATGATCAGATAAACAACTGTCCTCATAAGCACCTGAATGCAAAAAAAGAACGGGAGGAGATCCTCCCGATGGATTTACAGAAGACGCTTGAGATCGCTCATGGATTCATTCTGCTTCTCAATGACCTTGGAGAGCTGCTCATAATAATCAGATGCCTGACGGCGCAGCGAGGTGAGACGGTCAGAAAGATCGGTAATCTGTTTCTGCGCGCTGGTCCGCAGGTTCGCGGCTTCCTCGTTCGCATCGCTGATAATTCCCTGTGCTTTCGCTTTTGCCTCGTTGACAATATCATCATACACCGAACGGGCCTTGTTCATGACCAGCTCAAAGCTTTCGGGAGAATGGCTGTCCACATAGGACGGAGCGACTTCTTTTTTGGCACTCTGTGCCTCTGCAAGATCATTCTGTGCCTTGGCCAGTTCGCTCTTCAGATCAGCGACCTGCTTTTTGAGTGCGTCGGTCTCCTTCTCGCGGTTCTCCATCTCCTCCAGAATTTCATCAAGAAAGTCATCGACTTCATTCCGGTCATATCCGCCAGCGGCAGCATTCGAGAATTCCTTACTGACAATCGTATCCAGCGTAAGTGCCATGATCACAATACTCCTTTCGCTTTCGTGCAATTACTATTGATATCGAAAAAAAGTTATCCCAATTCTTTGTTTTTTCGTCAGACCATCTATGGAACGCAGTGAAACCCGCCCATGTCCGGCGAGGGAAAGCATTGCCCCCTCTGAAACCGGCGCATCTGTCCGCACGATGGGCAGATAATTGAGCTTCACGCGTCCCGAACGGATCAATCCTGCCGCTTCTGTTCTTGAAATCCGGAATCCCTCAGCCAGAACGGCATCCAGTCTGAGTGAGGAGACGGTTCCTCTGAAATAGGAACCCTCCGGCGGCGGAATCCGGCTCAGGTCACGGATCTTCCGAAACGACAGTGAGACTCTGCCTGCACTGTGCAGCGACTCACAGATAAAATCTGCCATCGTCTCTAACGCACAGAGATAAATCGCCTCATCCCGAATAATAATATCCCCAATACAGTCTCTTGTCAAGCCCAAAGCCATATAAGCACCAAGAACATCCCGGTGCGTAATGGAGGAAAACCGGGAATTATACGGACTTTCCAGCAGTGTCAGCGGAAACTGGTTCTTTTCCGGCTCACTTTCCCCGCCAACGGCGGCAAGACAACGTTCAGCATCCGGATAACCGCCCCAGAAAAACGCCTCAAGACTGAGTGCCTTCGCTGCCCGTTTCAGTTCGGCAGCTTCTGCCGGATCAAGAAACCGGGTATATTTTGGCGCATAGGCAGAGGCGGCGGATCGAAGAAATCCCTGGAGTGCTTTCTCATCCATTGCCTTTATCCTTTACTGATACCTTGTCCGGCTGTTCATCCCATAGCCGTTCATTTCAATCACTTTGACATTGACCGGAGCCAACAGATAGGAAAGATGGGCTACCTTGACCATGGTTCCGCTCAGCGCAAAAGCCGCACCGCTCAGAAGGTCCACGATCCGTCCGCAGTCCTTTGGATCCACATTTTCAAGATTCAGAAGGACGCTGTCCCCGCTCAGCAGATATTTAATGATTTCCCGGCATTCATCGATCTGATGCATGCGGACCACCAGTTCCCGGTGTTCCGCCATCTGCCCATCGGCCTCGTTTGTCAGCCGTGGATCCACAATGATGTTCCCATCCCGGACATGTCCGGGCCTCTTCGGCTGCGGCTGAACCGGAGGCGTTACCTCCTCGGGCGGTGTCTGGCCTGAATTCTTTTTCTTCAGGCCGCCGAAAACACGGTTGATGAGTGAGCCTCTGCTATCTTCCTCCTCATCCTCGTCGTCCTCATCCGTCTCTTCGTCCTCTTCCGGCTCTCCGTTATAATCTTCATTTTCATCATCCGAATCGGTGAAGCCAAAAATCGTTCCGAATTTTCTGAAAAAAACCATGTAACTGTATGCTCCTCAAAACATTCTGAGGAATTCCGTTCCTGTCACGGCCGGAATTCAGCTCTTCTGCGAATAAACCCGCTTCCCGAATATCGCCGAGCCGATCCTCACATGAGTGGCCCCTGCACGGGCTGCCAGCAGATAATCCCCTGACATTCCCATGGAAAGCGTGGTGATCTTCGTTCCGGAAATTGCTTCATCTCTCAGCTGTTCAAACAGCGTCCGCATCTGCCTGAAAAGAGGCATCAGTACATCCTCACGGTCCGTATTCGGCATGACACACATGAGACCGGATACAAGCAGACCTTCCCGACGGGCACATTCGGCAGCAAACGTCAATACCTCATCCGCAGAGATGCCGCCTTTCTGCGGCTCACCCGCAATATTTACCTCAATCAGGACAGGCATCCGGATGCCGCGCTGCACGGCGCGCCGGTCAATTTCCTCCGCCAAAGAAGTCCTGTCTAGGGACTGAATCATGGCGACTTTATCTATTATATGCTTTACTTTGTTATTTTGCAACTGTCCGATGAAGTCAATCTCAAATCTTGCGTCAAGGTGGGGCAATTTCTCAAGGATTTCCTGTGCATGATTTTCCCCGATATGGAATATTCCGGCAGCAGCAAGCGAATTGATCCGCTCAGCGTCCACTGTTTTCGTGACGGCGATGAGCTCGGGCGCCCGTCCCCATTTCTCCGCCGCGGCGGCCAGTTCGCTCTGAATCGACCGGATTCTTTCGACAATGGTGTCCATCTGTTGATCCTTTCCGGGCCTCAGGTTTGATCCGTTGGCGAACCATGATGGCCCAGATCTGACTTTCTGTCGCTTCCCTCAGCGAACCAGGAGAACCTGGTTCTGCCCGTTCAGCGGTGAATTCGGCAGCATGGGATTGACATAAACCATCCCGTCACCGGTCCGGCTCATTTCTGACACCTCAACGGCGACCTGCTGCCCGTTGTACAGAACAATGACATACTTGTTTGTGCCATCCGGCTCATAAATGGCCGCCTCAGGCACCGCATACGCCCTGACCGTATTTCCCACGGACGCCCTGCAGCTGCGGATATTGAGCACCGGCGAAACATCCTGGGCAACACGCAGACGCAGGAGGAGATCGCCTCCGATCTGTGTAAAGGAATCCAGACGCCCCGTCACCGGATAATCATCAAATCCTTCCAGGACAATCTGGTAGTCAAGTCCCCGCACCGGGTTGAAATCCCTGTCCTGACAAAGGAACAGCGCATACCACTCATTGGGGTTGACCGTCCGGTAAATGCTTTTATTGCCTCTGGCCACCATGGACTGTTCCGGAAGAACCCCGCGGATGACGTTGCGGATGTCCTGGGGCATCAGGTTGGCCGCGGTTCCGGCATTCACCGTTCCCTCGTAACCATCCGTATAGAAGCTGACCAGGCATTCCTCCGTGGCTGAATAGGTGGTGGTCCAGCTTTCAATCTTCTTCAGCTGGTCATTTTCCACCTTGTACAGTTCCGAAAGCGTCTGATCATCCGGATACTTGGCCTTCAGGTAGGACTTGCGCGCATTCAGCTCACTGGCCAGCTGTTTTTCAAGGTTTGACAGGCTTCCATCCGCCCGGCCCTGTACCAGCACGCGAACCTGCTTCGCCATCTCGGCGATGGTCGTATTCTCGCTCTCCAGTGCCGCATCCACATAAGCGGAAAACACCTGGGTATTATGATACGTGCGGATTTCATCCCGGTACATCTCAAGCCGGTTGATTTCCGTCTGGTTATAGCCGGAGGAATACACCTTGCAGATGACATCCGAGCGGTTCAGCCGGCTGCCCTCGGAGGCAACAAATTCAATGCTGGTATTGCTTTCCGCCTCACGCGTCGTTTCCTGCCTGGCCACCACCAGCGTTCCGCCGTACATCTGTGCATCAATCACGGACTGCGGCAGTACCGTCGTCTCTTTTCCGGCAAACAGCGGCGGAATCAGCAGCGCGCCGGCAACAATGCCTGAACTCAGAACCAGCAGAAGGAGAACCAGCAGAAACCGTCTGAATCTCCGCTGCCGCTTTCTGGCTGATTTCTTCGATTTCTTTTTCTTAGCCATGATTACCCCTTCAATCCATCAGGAAAGAGGTACCTCGGGTATACGGAATCCCTCCAGCCGGCATTCCTCCCCGCTGACCGTCACCTGATAAGAAAAAAGGCGTTCCTGTTCATAAAGCCGTCTGAACGGCTGTCCCAGGGACCTGGGATAAAAGACCACAAGCCGTCCGTCTCTTTTCACAATCCGTGTGGCTTCCCTCAGCGTGCCGCGAAGGTCTTCCTCCTGAATGGAGAAACTGCCTTTCGGTGCCAGCGCAACAAAGACCGCATCCATTGACTCTGCCTCAAGTCCGCTGCACCCCGGCGTCCCGGGCAATATCCGGGTCATCCCGCGCTGTGCCTGACCATTTTTCAGATGACCGGCCATCACCGCCTGAACAGAGGCCGCCCCCTGTGCACGAAGTGCCTCCGGCAGGTTCGGACCGGTCAGGCCGAGAATCACGGTCTCCCCGCCCTGAGGCCTTGCCAGCGCCGCCATCGTTTCGCAAAGATCCCGGCGAAGCGGATCCTCGTTCTTCTGTCCTTCCTTCTTATTCAGCCGCCAGAGAAAATACAGCGCCTCCTGACGGAGATTGACCCACAGTTCCACCTGCGGCCGCTCTCTTGCCACCAGCATGCCGGTCTGCTCGCAGATGCTCTTTTCCAGCATGCTCACAAAGCGCATATCCCCGGCGCTGGGCTGGCCGTCCACCGCCGTCACGATGCGAAACCGCATGCCGGCAATGGATTCAAAATCAAACCGGTCCAGCCAGGCATCCGTGGCACTCAGCCGCTGCAGCGCCGCATTCAGATTCTTTTCCGGCCGCATCTCACACAGTACCTGATAGGTTCTCTGCATGCACGAAAGATGCGGTTCATGAACAGAACGGTAAATCACCGCACCTTTCAGCATCCGCGTGACCGAAACGCCTCCGGTTTTATGCAGAATACCGGCTACCGGCTCCTCCAGTCCCTGCAGAAATGTGGAATAGTATTCTTTTTTCATCAGTAATATCTTCTCTTCCTGTTTTTCCGGTGATACCGGTACCGGTCCATATAGTTATTGCGATACTCAAAAAGGGAATGATAGTACGAATCCCCGTAATTATACAGCTGCCCAGACCGAATCATATGCATCATACGCGGAATGGAACACCAGCGGACCTCGGATACCTCCTCCTCCTGCAGGACGAAATCGGATTCCGGCCGGTCCACATGGATACTGTATACACTGCAGAATGAAATGGTCCTGCGCATCCGAAACACCAGCTGCATTTCCTCCGGCCGTGCCTCAACCCCCAGTTCCTCATGGAGTTCCCGCATTGCCGCGGTCAGCGGATCCTCCCCGCTGATGGCAGAGCCGCCCGTTGCAGCCCAGATTCCCGGTTTCCACTGCACGTTGTCCGCACGTTTCTGAATGAGAAACGAACCGGAATGGTTAATCGGCCAGATATGGACGCCAATATGATACAGACCCTGGGGGATTTCCTCTCCTCTCACCAGTTTCTGCTCGGTCAACTTGCCGTCTCCGTCATACAGATCCCAGATTTCCGGCATTCCGTTCCCTCCTCCGCCATTTTAGCAGCAGGGGCAACCGTAAATTGCCCCCTGTTCCTGCGTCTCAGCGCACCAGCGCCTCAGCCATATGCGCGATTTCCTCACGATTGGCAGCGTTCATTGCCGAACGGATGGTGACCATCTGAGGGAGAATCTCCATCCCTTTCATGGTTTCAAGCACTGCCCGCATATGTTTCCCCGCCATGGGTGCCCAGGAACCATTCTCAATCAGGCCGACGTTCCTGCCCTGCAGGTTCTTCGCCTTGATGGCAATCAGGAACTGCTCCATGGCCGGCATATACGCCCCGTCATAGGTTGTCGCCGCCAGAACCATGTTCTTGTGGCGGAATGCGGCAGCAACCGCATAGGATTTGTTTGTCCGGGCCAGATCGATGAGCGTCACCTCACTGCCAAGGGCAATCAGGGTCTTGGCCATCAGCTCAGCCGCCTCTTTGGTGTGTCCATGGAAACCGGCATAGGCTACCAGCGTTCCATTGTCCTCCGGGGTATAGCTGGCCCATTTCTCGTACAGCGCGAGGACTTTGGCCAGCTGTTCGCCGCACAGATCCGGACCGTGGAGCGGACAGACGGTCTCGATTTCAAGGCCTTTCGCCTTCGCCAGAACCGCCTTTACCTGTGCGCCGTATTTGCCCACGATGTTGGTATAGTACCGGCGTCCCTCCTCCGTCCAGGGATCCTCTGCATTGGCCGAGCCGAAGCGGCCAAAGGCATCCGCCGCAAACAGGGTCTTTGTCTCCGGCTGATAGCACAGCATCACCTCCGGCCAGTGGACCATGGGCGCAAAAACAAATTTAAGGGTGGCATCGCCAAAGGCAAACGTCTCCCCGTCTTTCACCGTTACCCGCGGATTGCTCAGCGGCGTCTCTGCCGTAAAGGCATCCACCATGCCAAAGGTCTTGGCGTTTCCCACCAGCTTCATCTCCGGATACAGGGCACACAGCGCTTTCAACGAACCGGAATGATCCGGCTCCATATGCGAAATCACCAGCGCATCCGGATGGCGCCCGTCAAGGAACCGCAGAATCTTCGCCATCCACGCATCACACATCCGGGCATCCACGGTATCCAGCAGGACCAGCTGCTCATTTTCAAGAATCGTGGTATTATACGTTACTCCGTTTTCAACCGGATACTGTCCCTCAAACAGGTCAATATCCTTGTCATACATGGAGAATCGATGTACTTTCACCTGGCTCATGGGTCTCAAATCCTTTCTGTCGATTGTTCATAGAAAAGGCAATTCTTCCAACTCCGTATCCGCTGAACCAGCAGCCCACATCGCCGGCTGCCGTTTCACCGGATACGTTTTTTCGTTTTCAGGCCTCAATTCCGGCCATTTGTCTGAGACACTTTGTCGGCGGCTCAGACCGGCTCTGTCTCCTCAAAGAAGCGGCAGATCGTGTCCAAAAGCGCCTCCAGACGGGTCAGACTGTTCACGGTGCGGCGAAGCGCCGTGGCACCGCGCATCCCATGGACATAGCTCATCACATGCCGCCGCATCTCGCGCACGCCCAGTTCCTCGCCTTTAAATGCACACAGTTCCCGTGCATGCCGCAAAAGAACCGCCCTGCGTTCCTCCGGCGCCGGCACCCGGACCGCTCTGCCGGCAAGTGCATCCCGGATTTCCCGGAACACAAACGGATTTCCCTCCGCAGCCCGGCCCACGGCAATTCCGTCACACCCGGTCTCCGCAAACATCCGCAGGGCCCCTTCGCCATCCCGGATGTCGCCGTTTCCGATGACCGGCAGCGACGTACAGGCCTTGAGCTGCCGGATTTTCGTCCAGTCCGCCTTCCCGGCATAATACTGGGACCTCGTTCTGGCATGCAGCGTCAGAAGGGAAATGCCCGCTTTTTCGGCCATCCGGGCAATTTCCAGGTACGTTTCCTGTCCGTCCTCAAACCCCAGGCGCATTTTGACGCTGACCGGCACACAGGATGCCTCAACTGCCGCCCGCATGACCTGATAAGCCGTTTCCGGGCTGCGCATCAGGGCACTGCCCTCCCCGTTCCGTGTCACCTTCGGCACCGGGCAGCCCATATTCAGGTCGATCATAAAATACTTTCCGCTGCGGGAAAGACGTTCCGCTGCCAGAGCTACCACATCCGGTTCATGTCCGAACAGCTGCAGGGCAACCCTGCCCTGCTCCGACGGATCCGTTGCCAGCAGCTCCCGGGCCGCACGCAGCGTGTCCCCGTTCATCTGATAACCCTTGGCGCTGACCATCTCCGTGACCCCGTAGACAGCGCCCATTTCAAGACACAGACGCCGAAACGGCATATCCGTGACGCCGGCCATGGGTGCCAGAACGGCGCCGCTCCTGAGCTCCTGCAGAAATGACTGTGTAAGCCGGGTCATATCCTCACCTTTCCACCTGCTGGAGGTTTGAAATCTTCCAGCGTCCCGCATTTCTGACCAGGGTCACCCGATACCGCCGCGTCTCCCAGGCGGGCGGATTCAGTATTTCCTCATTTTCAGATACCAGTTGTGACCGAATTTCCTTTTTCAGCGTCCCGTTGATATAGGGCACGCTCTCCTCAATATCCGCTGTTGCCGTTGACTCCCAGGGCCAGCACCAGACGGAGCGCAGCTGCACCTGATGCCGATACGATTTGATGGTGTAGTCCCGGTAAGGGGACTGATCCCCCGTGCCCACCGTCAGGATCGGGTCCTGGACCAGAAATTCTTCCCGGAAATACTTCGACAGTCCCTCTGTTCCCGTCTGCATCAGCACGGCGCCGGCCCGGGCATCCAGTCCCTCATCTACCAGAATCCAGATATTGGCGGTGTTCATCGCCAGGTAAAACACCAGGATAAACAGCGCACACAGCAGTGTGACAAAAAAGAGGCGAGATGCGATAAAATCCAGAAAACGTCTCAGCTTCCTCAACCGCCTCATCCCCCTCTTTCAGTGTCTGTTGTTCCCGTCTCTCAGAAAATGGCATCCACAAAGGATGCGGCATCAAAGGCCTGCAGGTCATCAATGCCCTCACCGACGCCGATATAGGACACCGGCAGTCCCAGTTCATCCTGAATCGCCACGGCAATTCCGCCCTTCGCGGTTCCATCCAGCTTGGTCAGCACAATGCCGGACACCTTGGTGACCTCGGCAAACATCTTGGCCTGCTGCAGACCGTTCTGACCGGTGGTGGCATCAATGACCAGATAGGTGCGGATCTCCGCTCCCTCATATTCCCTGGTAATGACCCGGTAAATCTTTTCCAGTTCATCCATCAGGTTCTTCTTGTTGTGCAGACGCCCGGCGGTATCCACAATCAGAAGGTCCGCCTCCTGGGACTTGGCCTTCTGGATGCCGTCAAACACCACCGCCGCCGGATCCGCTCCCTCGGCATGCCGGACCAGCGGCACGCCGGCGCGCTCGGCCCAGATTTCCAGCTGATCCGCTGCCGCCGCGCGGAAGGTATCCGCCGCCGCCAGCACCACGCTGTGCCGGGCCGCCTTGAACCGGAGAGCCAGTTTGCCAATGGTGGTCGTTTTGCCGACCCCATTGACGCCTACCATCAGCATGACCATGGGCCAGCGAAGAGGCTCTCTCGGCTTGTCCATGATTTCCTTGAGAATGGTCTTGAGGATCTCTCTGGCCTCCCGGGGATTCTTGATCCGCCCGGCCTCCACCCGCTTGCGCAGCTCGGTGATCACCTTGTCACTGGTCCGGACACCCATGTCACTCATGATCAGAATATCTACCAGGCTCTCATAGAAGTCCTCGTCAATGACCCCGGTATTTTCCACCAGGTCATCCACTTTTCCGGCCACATTATCCCTGGTCTTTGTCAGACCGCGCCAGAGTCTTGAGAAAATGCCGCCTTTCTTCTCCGGTTCAGGCGCCGCCTCCGGCTCCCGCGCGGCTGCAGGCGCTGCCGGGGTTTCCGGTGCCTTCTGCTGGGGTGCCTGTTCGCGTTCTTTCTTCTTTCCAAATCCGAACAATGCCATATCTCTCATCTGCCCTGTTACATCAGGGCATCCTCCTTGATATCCTTGAGCTCAACGCTCAGCATCTTCGATACGCCCCGTTCTTCCATCGCCACGCCGTAAAGGCTGTCACAGCGCTCCATGGTGCCCTTGCGGTGGGTAACGATGACGAACTGCGTACTTTTTGAAAAATCCTTCAGATAATCGGCAAACGTGGAAATATTGCCATCATCCAATGCCGCCTCGATCTCATCCAGAAAGCAAAACGGCGTCGGCTTCAGCCGCAGCATGGCAAACAGGATGGCAATGGCCGTCAGCGCCCGCTCACCGCCCGAGAGCAGCGTGAGGGTCTGCAGCTTCTTTCCCGGCGGCTGTGCCACGATGTCGATTCCGCAGCCCAGTATATCATTTTCATCCTGAAGACGCAATTCCGCATGACCGCCGTCAAAGAGCCGGGTGAAGGTTTCACTGAGGTATTCCTGGAGCAGATGGAAGTTCTGCAGGAACTGCCGCTCCATCTGATGGACCAGCTGTTCGATGATCTGATTCAGATCCTCTTTGGCCCGCACCAGGTCATCCCGCTGACTGGCCAGCTCCTCATAGCGCTCCCGGGTAACCCGGTAATCCTCCACCGCGCTCACGTTGACAGGCCCCATTCCGCGGATCTCCGTCCGGATTTCGCCTGCCCGCCGTTCGCCCCGGCCCAGATCGAAATCCTCCGTCAGATAGCCTTTGGCACCGGCATACGTCAGCTCATAGTCATCCCAGATCCGCTTTTCCAGCGTTTCCAGTTCACCCTGGAGACGACTGAGCAGCATCTCGGCCCGGTGGCTCTGCTCGCTGGCGGCGGAAACCGACTCATGAATCCGGTCAATCCGCTCCGTCAGCTTCGCGATTTCCGCCTGAATCTGACTCCGTGCCGCGGTCTTTCCGGACAGATTATCCTCCGCTGCCTTCAGACTGGCCCGGCATTTTTCCTGTTCCGCACTCCTTGCAGCAATCAGCTCGGTCTGCTGCTGATGCAGAAGGGTATTGTTTTCGATATTCCGGACCGCCTCGCCCAGTTCGCCGGCTACCCGCTTCTCTTCCTGCTCAAGCCGCTGTGCCTCCCGGCCCAGGGCATCCAGATCCCTCTGACTGGCCGTCAGGTCAATCCGGAGGGCCTGTCCCTCTTCCCGCAGGTGTTCAAGCGTCTGCCGGCAGCTGTACAGTTCATCCGTCAGGCGCCCGGTCTGTTCATTCATTTCCTCCGTCGACTGCGCATCCCCCTCCTGGGACATGTGCACGCCGGCCAGCTGTGCGCTGATCTGGCCAATCGAATCGGAGATCTGGGTGATCAGGGTTTCGCACTCCTGTTCCTCGTGCTCCTGTTCCCGCATTTTTCCATCCAGCATCCGCTGGCGTTCCTCCGCAATGGAGACATCGATCCGGTACTGGTTGAGCGCGCTGAACAGTTCCTCCCGGCGTCCACGAAGGGCCGCCTGCCGCTGCTCGGTCGCCCGCAGTTCCTCGGCACAGGCCGCCTGCTCCGCCTGCAGCTGCTGCAGTTTCTGTTCGTGTTCCTTGATTTCCCGGTCCCGGGAGAGGAGACTGGTCATCCGTGAATTGGCACTGCCGCCTGTCATGGAGCCGCCGGAATGCATGACATCCCCGTCCAGCGTCACCAGACGGAACGCATGATTTCCCCGGCGCATGATGGCAATGCCCGCATCCAGATTCTCTGCAATGACGGTCCGTCCCAGCAGATTTTCCATGATGCCCCGGTACTGCTCATCAAAACTGATCAGCTCGCTGGCCTGTCCGAGACATCCGGGCATCCCCAGCAGCTGCCGCTCATCCCGGCTGAGCACCCGGCCGCGGATGGTCGTCATGGGCAGAAACGTGGCTCTTCCCTGTTTGTTCTGCCGCAGATAGGCAATCATGTCCCGGGCCACATATTCATCCGTGGTCACCACGTTCTGAAGGGCGCCGCCCAGGACCGCTTCCACGGCCCGCTCATATTCCTGCGGCACTTCCATGAGGCTGGCCACAACTCCGCGCACGCCGGGGTTTCCCTCCGCGTGGCGCAGCACCTGCTTGACCGCCTGCTGGTAGCCGGAATAATCCCGCTCCATTTCCCGCAGGACGTTCAGGCGGCTCTCGGTCCCTTTATAGGCACCGGACAATTCCTGTGCCTTCTGCCGGAGCTGCGTCATGTTTGCCGCCAGCGCCCTGGCCTCTTCTTCGCTTCTTGCCAGTGTCTGTTCCTGCGCCCGGCAGGCATCCCCGGCTTTTCGGAGCTCCTCAGCGGCCTCCCCGATCTGACGTTCCAGTACCTTCCGGTCCTCTTCCAGTTCGGCTTTCTGCCGCGCCGCTTCCTCTGACCGCCGCTCCAGGTCCTGTTTCGTGGCACTCAGGCGTGCCTCCTGTGTCCGGACATCGCTCTGGCGGTTCATGGACTCGATAATCAGGGCCTTGTGTGACTCGAGACGATCCTCCGCCTCCTGGGCCAGCCGCACCGCCCCGTCGATTTCCTTTTCCTTCGTTTCAATGGAACTGTTCAGTTCCCGGATCTTCTTTTGGGAAATGGTCCGGTTTTTCTCATTCTCGCGGCGTTCCTCGCCCAGTTCCCCGAGCCTCGTCTGCCGGATGTCCCGGTCCTGCGTCTCCTGCAGCACATCCTTTTCCAGCTGTGCCTGCTCAGTGCGCAGCACCTGCAGCTCGCCCTCCCGGGCTTCCTGTTCCCGGGTCAGTTCCAGCACCTCGCCATGGGCAGCGGTGACCTCTTTTTCAAGGGCCGCCGCCTTTTCCGAGTCCGCCTCCCGTTCCGTGGTCAGCTGCGTGCTCTCTTTTTCCTGCTCCTCAATCTGGCTCTGAAGAAGCGACAGGGTTTTCTGTGCCTCCTCAATCCGGACGGTATTGCGGTCCGTGCGAACCACAAACGCCGAACAGTCCAGAATCCGGAGTTCATCCCGCAGTGACAGATACCGCCTCGCCACCTCACTGGCCTTGGCCAGCGGTTCCAGCTGTTTTTCCAGCTCAGCGATGATATCCTCCACACGGTTGAGGTTTTCCTGGGTATTGGCCAGCCGTTTTTCGCTTTCTTCCTTGCGGGTCCGGTATTTGGTAATCCCGGCCGCCTCCTCAAAGATGCCGCGCCGGTCTTCACTCTTCTGGGACAGAATTTCATCGATTCGTCCCTGACCGATAATGGAATACCCGTCCCGCCCGATGCCCGTATCCCGGAACAGATCAATGATATCCCGGAGACGGCAGGCATTTTTGTTGATGTAATATTCACCCTCACCGGACCGGTATGCCCGTCTGGTGATCATGACCTCCGTGTAATCGATTCCCAGGGCATGATCCGAGTTGTCAAAAACCAGCGAAACCTCGCAGTAACCCATTTTCCGGCGCCGGTCAGTTCCGCCAAAAATGACATCCTCCATTTTGCCGCCGCGAAGGGACTTGGCGCTCTGTTCGCCCAGTACCCATCTGACGGCATCCGAAAGATTGGATTTTCCGCTGCCGTTTGGTCCGACAACGCCGGTAATGCCCTCGTCAAACTCCACCAGAGTCCGGTCGGCAAAGGACTTGAAACCGTATATTTCCAGTCGTTTCAGCCGCAAGCGTGCGACTCCTTTCTTTTGCCCTGCCAAGCTTTCACTGCGCGACAGGGCCTTTGCAATCT
>DGWH01000060.1 GCA_002395225.1 Christensenella sp. UBA4263 | reverse complement strand
CGTTCCGAATGATTGCGATGAGGGTGCCTGCCTGTTCCTGTGTGCGCTCGTGATGACGGCTGTGATCTGTCGGTTTCAGCCGTCAGTCGCCGTTACAGGCAGGGATATAGAGTCCTGAAAATAACGGTTTGCTCCGCAGCAGGTTCCTGATAAAAAAAGCCTCCGCACTCCGTTTAAACGGGGGCGGAGGCAGAATGCATCTGAGGCCTGCTTATGTCCAATTAAGCAACTTCCTCCTCGTACACTTCCTTTACATATTCTTCGGTTTTCCCGTACATGAGAGCAGCGTCCTTAATCGCTTCTTCCAGAGAAATGCCGTCGACCCGTCGTCCCTTAATAAAACCAACAATCTCCATGTCTTGTCTCATCTCATCAATTGCCACACACATGTCTGCTCTGCCTCCTTCATCCAGAAAAAGCTTTAGTTTTGAATTCGTTGCCGTGTTCAGCAGGTCAAACGACTCTTTGTGAAGTTTCCAGAATTCTGCCTCTTGCTGGATCTGCTTATGTAAAACACTTTTGTTTTTCGACAGCTTAATGTACTCCAGCACCTTTCCCAACTCAGTCCTGAATTTTTGGAACTCTTCTTTTGAGATCTTCGCGGGCTGAATCAGATTGATTTTGTAATCCGGCACATATTTCAGGATACGTTCATCCTGAATCTCGAACATTTTGTGTAAATTCGTTGCGCCATCCCATTCTTCTGCGCCGAAATACAGAACCAGTGTAATCACGGGGATCAGTTTATCCTCTTTGGTGAATCCTGACAGGAACTCATCTCCGGACAGTTTCTCACCTTTGTGTGATTTCGTTGCTTCCATGACCTGTTTTGCATAATGTAAGGAATCGTAGACCATGTTTTTTACTACCATGGCATAATGAATCTTTGACTGATTCTCGATTCCCAAAACCAGGTAAATGGCATTTCCGTCATACATACCTGTCCAGCTTTTTATTACATCACGAACTTTCTGTATCGGCACTTTTGCGTTATTGCCATAAACAAGTGCAATTTCCGTAGGATCCAATTCCCGTAAATCGGAAGCTTGAACCACCTGATCCCCATCAAAGAAAAAGAAATTAATCGCATCCGCAAAATGAACCGGATCACTCATGTACTGCTTGCTCTGCGTATCGAACGTGCCTATTAAAATCGCCACCTTTCGCAGACTCTTTAATGAGGTTATACACTCCATTCATCCTCTTGCTTATTCTAAACCTGTGGCCCGGAAAAGTCAATGTATAAAGCTTTCCGGTTCATAAAGCGCACCGGTTCACGAATTTTCATTCCATCGAGGCAAGAGGCCTGGCCCGCCGTCGGAGATGTTGCTGGGATGTGCGGACACAAAGTTTTTCATTTTCTTTATTCAGGCTTCCGTTTTTAATGTGTCAATGACCGCATTTGCTGCTGGCAACTGATTCTGCAAATCTAAAAGCAATGATGCCCGAATCGGCTCAGTCATCGCGCGACAGCGCCGGGCTTATTTTTCCTGCTCAAAATACGTGAACAGTCACAACGGATTGCGCCGAACGGCCTTATATTAATGATTTTTTTGTAGAATGATTGAAAGTATGGTACAATACAAAACGTCAGACCATTTCAAATCATACTTTCGAGGAAGAACGGGCCGACGCGAAGCGTCGATTTATCCGGCAGGAGGTCCGAACAGGAACGATGCCGAAAGACCCAATACCGGTTCATGAAAGACCGGGCCAACGAGAAGCGCCGATTTGTGCGGCAGGAGTACCGAACAGGAACGATGCCGAGAGACCAAACGATCGAAAGAAGGAGGAATTATCCATGAAACGTTTACTGTCTGTCCTGACACTTTCCATGCTTCTGCTTGGAACTGGTACGGCAATGGCTGAGACACAGCCCTCAGGCCACAAACTGTTATACCAGGGGCATGGAAGTCTTCGAATTGTTACCGCTGAAGGCAAGGTGATCTACGTTGACCCGTATGCAGGCGACGGATATGATCTGACGGCCGACCTGATTCTGGTATCCCATGGTCATCCGGATCATAATGCGGTGGATCGGATACAGAGCCGCAGTGAAGACTGTCAGATTATTGATAACACAGATGCGCTTGTGAACGGAAAGTATAAGACCTATGATCTGGGGTATGCCATCGTTGAGGCCGTGCAGGCCGGAAACAACCGGAATCATGACATCAATGAATGTGTCGGCTGGCTGATCACCCTGCCCGGGGACATCTCCATCTATGCAACAGGGGATACCTCCACAACGGATCAGATGGCCGAACTCGCAAAGCGGGATATCCATTATGCCTTTTTTGTCTGTGACGGACGGTTTAATATGGACATGGATGAAGCCATTTCCTGCGCAAAGCTGGTCAAAGCCCGGCACAGCATTCCCTATCACATGGCGCCCGGCGCATTGTTTGATCAGGAACGGGCGGAACAGTTTGATGTTCCCGGCCGTCTTATCATCCCTGCCGGTGAGGAAATTCTGCTGGAATAGATTGTCCGGACCATTATGAGCAGGACGATGCTGGTCAGAACCTGCGTGAGTGCCGCCTGGATAATACAGGGGTGGGCAGGAGTGGCCCTGTCACGCAGTGACAGTTCAACAAATTAAGGTCAAAACAAAGCGGCAACGGCAAGTGATCAGCATGGATGCCCGCAAAAAGGCCCTGCCGAGCAGTGACAGTTCAACAAATTAAGGCCAAAACAAAGCGCCACCGTCGAATGACCGGCATGGGTGCCTGCAAAGAGGCTCTGTCACGCAGTGACAGTTCAACAAATTAAGGTCAAAACAAAGCGGCAACGGCGAGTGATCAGCATGGATGCCCGCAAAAAGGCCCTGCCGAGCAGTGACAGTTTAACAGATTTGGGCGGAACAAAGCTGCATCGGCGAATGACCGGCATGGATGCCCGCAAGAGGCCCTGTCACGCAGTGACAGTTTAATGAATTTGGGTCAGAACAAAGCGGCACCGGCGAATGATCATCATTGGTAATCAAAGGCGGACCGGTTTTCTCTGAGAAGACGGTCAAACCAAAGTCACCAAGAGAGCCTGCTCAGGCCGGTTTTTGTTCGGCTTTTGAGACAGGAAGACAGGGACAACGGGGAAGGAAACGCATTCAGGGTGCCCTCGGGCCTGGAGATGCCGGTTTCCGGACGGATCATTGCCCGGTTCCCGAATAAAAAATGAATGAACAGGATGGAATAAAATGGATCGGATTTTGTGTTTTGTACTTCTGCTGCTGGAAGCAATCGGGTTATACATCAGTATCTCGCAAAGAAAATGGCTGGTATTTATCTTTTACACGCAGCTGTCCAATATGGCTGCGGCGGCGTCGGCACTGTTGCTGGTGATTCTGGGAAATCGCCCATGGATTGCCTCACTGAGGTATCTCAGTACCTGCATGCTTGTACTGACTTTTATTGTGACTGTTTTCGTCCTGATTCCAATGGGCGGGAGTCCGAAGAAACTGCTGTTTTCCGGAAACGGACCGTACCATCATCTGCTGTGTCCTGTTCTGGGAACCATTTCCTATATCTTTTTTGAGCAGCACTGTGACAGCCGCGTCCTCATGCTTCCGGTCATTGTAACGCTTGTGTATGGCCTGATCATGCTGGTGCTGAATGCCCTCAGAAAAGTGGATGGACCTTATCCCTTTTTCCGTGTTCATAATCAGCCGTTACGTGCAACCGTGCTCTGGATGGTCGTTCTCCTGCTGGTTACAGCAGGAATCAGCTGGGTTGTTCTCAAACTGGCTCGGTAAATTTCGCGGGGAAAAGGAAGCGGACAAACTCCTCTATGAGTCTGTCTTTTGGCACCGTCTCATTTTCGGTGTACATCCACTGACAACATGACGCTGAAGCGTCGGGCCCGGTCTGTTATGGGCTGCAGCCAGGTCTTGGCACCGTCTCATTCCGGGTGCTCATCCATTGACGAACTGACGCTGGAGCGTTGGCCCGGTCGCACGGGAATGGTTCTTATCAGCGGGCAAGTCCATTGTCTGCAGGTTTGAGACGATCCGGCAGAGAGTTAACGGAATAGTCACATCTGAACGAAAAAGAAAGGTCGGTGATCATATGGCAGTCCCTGAGGCGATGAAGGGAAAGTACGAGGCAATTGCGAAATGGATTGAATCATTCTGTGACACACATTTAAACGATGAGTATAAAGCGCTGTGTCTGAAAGCACTCGAAAAGCTTTGCAGGAAACGTCCGTCCCCGCTTTTATCGGGCAGAGAATATACGTGGGCAGCAGGAATTGTCTATGCGATCGGGCAGGCCAATTTCATTTTCGACAGAAGTCAGCCCATTCATATGACGGCAGATCAGCTTGCCGAACCTTTTGGCATTTCCAAAACCACGGCAGGCAACAAGGCGGCGGAAATCAGGAAAATGCTGAAGATCAACTGGTCCAATCCGGAGTGGGTGCTGGAATCGGATCTTGAAAACCGCCCGATGGCGTGGATGGTCATGGTGAATGGTCTTATTGTTGATGCACGGCGTCTTCCGCTGGAAATGCAGATGGAGTGCGCGGCGAGGGGCCTGATTCCCTACGTTCCGGCGCTGAAAGGGAAGTAAAAAAGCCTTTGTACTTTTTTCGTGGGCTAGCCTGAAGGAAGCTCCCCCTTAGGCGAGATAGATTTATGACCTGTATATTTAAAAATGAATGGTGACTGTTCAGCTCACAATTGGTAAAATTATCCTCCGGAAGGTTCAACATCCCTTCTTTCTCGTTTTTTAAAAAAGCAAGAGGACTTACTATTTGATGTGAAGGAAATAAAATGCGTAGAAGCGAACTACGACAAAAGGTGATCCGCCGGATCAGGAAATTTGAGCTCACAGAGGAAGAACTTGACGATCTTATTCACGCCGGTGACTTATACTATGATCCGGAATGTGAAGATGGAGAGCCTTATGCCACGCTCCTGAGCATGATAGAATTGCTTCCTGATCAGAAACGGCATAATCTGATGTGCCTGATGTATCTTGGCAGGGACCTTGTGTATTATGGCCTGAATGAAGAAGTCGTAGATGATTTCTGTGCCTATGCCGATGAGAAACCAATAAAATCCGGAAGTACTGATCCTCGTTACCTCGCTGGGAAGGTCCTGCTTTCTAGGTGGCTCAGGCAAGTGAAGAAGGAGATACGCCCCGATTTCTGGAGCATATGGACCCGGTATGACGGGAATGTCAAGCTGCGTGAGATAAACACAGAGGACGCTGATTTCATGTTGCGTCTCGTCGGCGATCCGAATGTGACAAGATTTATTCCAGGGCTGATCCAGGATCGGGAGATGCTGATTTCCTGGATTCAAAGCCTGCGCCCGAGTGATCACGAATACATCATCACCATTGAAGAGACGGGGAAAGAAATCGGTGAATGCAGTTTGACGAAGCAGGGAGATAGTGCAGAGATTGGATTCATGCTTCTCCCAAAATACTGGCTGCAGGGCTATGGGACGGAAACGGTAACCAACTTGATAGAAATTGCACGAGACATAAGACTGAAAGAGCTGACGGCAACGACGGACGCCAGAAATAAAGCAGCAATCCGGTTGCTGAAAAAATGCGGCTTCAAAGTGCGGAAGAGTGGCTGGATGGTGATGATCTCGGAAGGTGAAGAGAGCAAAAGTGACGGCGGACAGAGCATCATCCAATTTCAGAGAAGTCTCTGACATACCGCCCTCTGCGATCTGCGAAAATCAACGCGAGAGGGGGCGGCGGTCTTCGTAGCCAAATCCTGTAGAGATTCAGACCCGGGCGGAGGGCCCCATCCACAGAATCAACTTCTAGGAGCACCTCTGAGGGCTCTGCGCTGCATCTTATAGATCTTGCTCTGGATGAGCGTTGTGCAGATGAAGGCCGAGACATGGCTGCTCTGACAGATCGTGAAGATCTTTCCCCAGAACTTCTAGAACGACCTCTGGAGGAGCGTTCCAGGTCCTCTGAGAAGTGCGTTTACAGAGCCTCAGTCAAACTTCGAGATGTAGCTCTGGAGGAGGCCATACCACCAGATGGTCGTAATGGGCCTTACCTCGGTCCCTATATACCTTTACCACCAACTGGTGGTACTGAGTAAGGCGTAAAAAAATAAGGCGACCAAGACCAGATGGTCTCAATCGCCTTGTAAGGTTTGTATCTTTATTTCTTTGCTGCTGATGATGTCAGAAGGGTTGCCCACTGAACAAGCCGTCCGTCTACGTCGGACACTACGAAGCAGGAAAGCTGTCCGCTTGGCTGTCATAGTGTTCGCTTTACGTCCAGCTGGTGGTAAGTTCCATGGCTGCCGGTGTGGGCAAGGGGGTCGGCGAAATACCGGTGCCTGCTTGCCAACTGACAGGCTTGTTCACGCCTGCAACCACTGTGTCTGTCGGCGGCTGGGCGGGACATCTTTTTCAATCAGCAATACACTAACATTGAATCTGTAAATGAATTCTTGACACTCTGTTTTCTAATCAGCCTGATCATTAAAAATTAAAAATTTTCAATCTTAAAGTCAATTATACGTTGACTATTCTTTGCTCAAAGCGTATAATAAGAGCGAGAATGAAGAAGACTGTACTTAAACTATGGGCGGGAGGTGTCACACAATGGTAGGAATGAATGCTGTGATCAGCAACAACGTTTTGCTGCTCTTAAAACAGAATGGAAAGAAGCAGAATGACTTGGCAGAGGCGCTTGGAATCAGTAAGCAGGTCATGAGTAATATGCTTTCCGGTTCCCGCATGATCAATGCAATTGAACTGCGTCAGATGGCGGACTTTTTCCATGTGTCTATGGAGAGCCTGATGAGATCTCCGTCTGGTGCGAAAGATATCAATGCTGTTCATGCTTTTATGGGCGACGTAAAAACTCCTTCGGCCAGGAAAAGCCTAGAGATTGCCGATGAAATGGCTGATATGGTCTTATTTTACGCCCGGATGAGATCTAACGCAGAAGAACTGGATAAGGCTTGGGAGGCATGAGATGTTCAAGGCACTTGAAAACTCCCTGTTTGTGGTAGACCGTGCTAAGTATGAACTTGTACGCCAACGAGCAAACGCTTTTAATTCCAATTACACTGGAAGCAATATTATTCAGGACGATATCTTCCACATCATAGAAAACTACGTTCTCCAGCATGGGATGCAGCTGGAGATTTTTCGCTATCCGCTTGG
>DGWH01000138.1 GCA_002395225.1 Christensenella sp. UBA4263 | reverse complement strand
GGCTATTATTAGCCCCGCTTTATGAGATTAAGAATAGCAGAGATGAGCGTGTCCGGCAAGCCCCGGAAGGATGCTGATCTGGAAATAGGTCACCATGCTCGTCCCCTTCGTGGTATAATCTGCTCAGTTATTTTGTTTTCGGAGGAGAAATAGAAAATGCTGACCAGTGTCGAAATCTGCGCGGGTGCTGGCGGAGATCACGGTACAGTCATCCACGGAGCTGACGGTCCGGTTCCTGGACGGGATAGAGAAACAGATCAGAATCTGAAAAGGTACGGCGCAGGATTCCCAGGCTCTTTTGTAGTGATTTATCCCTGAATCCGAGAAATCAGTTCTGCTCTGAACGCCTTGATGTCTTCGCTACTAACGAAGCTATCAAGGTCTTTTATAGTCTCTATCTTATCTGTATCCCCATCATATGATGTTGGGGTCAAAAGGTTCCCAACAGACCTGTTGTAATAACCAGTAGTTTCAGTAAACCAGCACTTTGAAAACTTTACACAAATCGCGTAGTTGAGCAAAAAACAGAGATCACCATGGTATAATGGAGTTACCAAATACGAGAGGTGATTCCCTATGTCATTTCGAAAAAACAGCGCTCAGCAGATGTCCATCTTTGACAGCACGTTCGGTCTTACGGAAAGAGAGCAAAAGGCACTTGACCGATCCTGGGCAAAGATCTTTTCCGAGGACGTATTTCCCCAGATTGATGAGGAACGGTTTTCTGTTCTCTACTCCGATAAAGCATCACGTCCGAATACTCCGGTCAATGTCATCGTTGGAGCGTTGATCATCAAAGAGCTTTTCGCCATATCAGATGATGAGGTTGTTGACAATCTCATGCTGGATCCCCGGTATCAGATGGCGCTGCATACGTCCAGCTTTAAGGAGCAGCCCCTCAGTGACAAGAGCCTGTCCCGCTTCCGGATGCGCTGTTACAATTATGAGCGGCTTCATGGCATTGATCTTTATCATGACTGCGTCACAGGTCTGGCAGAAGCTTCCGCACGGATGATGGGGATCGACAAACGGATCCGCCGCATGGATTCTCTCATGGTTGAGGCCAACATCCGAAAGCTCAGCCGCATGGAATTGATCTACACCTGTATCGCAAAGCTGGTATCTTATCTCCATAAAACGGGGAAAGATGACCTGATCGGGCATATGGCTCATTATTATGATCCGGACGACTTCAACAGGGTTATCTATCATTGCAGTGATGTTGACGTAGAGGAACGGTTTGGTGTCCTGCTTTCCGATGCGGATCTTCTTCTGGAAAGATGCAGCGGTTCCTTTGAAGAAATCACGGAGTATCAACTGTTTGTCCGTTGCATTTCCGAGCAGACAGTTGTCGAGGACGGAAAGCGGAGGCTCCGGAAAAAAGCGGACGGAGGAATGGGCTCGGGAATTCTGCAAAACCCATCTGACCCGGATGCCACGTTCCGGGAAAAATCCGGAAGGAAACATCGGGGTTACGCGGGAAACATTGAAGAAAGCGTCGGGAAGAACGGATCGGTCGTCACGGATTACCAGTTCGATACGAACAACAAGAGCGACAGTGAATTCCTGAAAGATCATCTCGACCGCATCGGCCATCAGAATGAAAAAACCGTAATGATCACAGACGGTGCCTACAGCAGCGGGGAAAATGCTGAAGCAGCCGCAGCAAACAACATCGACCTGATCACAACAGACCTGACAGGAAGGGATGTCGATCCCATCATGGGCGCTTTCCAGTTCAGTGAGGACGGAACAAAAGTCACACGCTGCCCCGCAGGGAATTCGCCAAAGACCTGCTGGTATAACCAAAAAACAGGACAGATCCTCCTCTCCTTCAACCGGGATAAATGTGCAGGGTGCCCCTACCAGCAGAACTGCCGTCCCAAGATATTCAAAAAGGTAAGCAAACTCAGCGTATCACTGAAGATGAAGAAACGGGCGATTGTCCAAAGCCGGATGCAGACAGAGGAATTCAAACTGTATAGCCGGCTCAGGAACGGGGTTGAAACAATCCCATCGTTATTGAAAAACCAATACGGAGTGAACCGAATGCCTGTCCGAGGTAAGATTCGATGTAAGTTCTTCTTCGGATGCAAAGTGGCTGCGTTGAACTTCCGAAAGCTCTTCCGATTCCGGCAGGGTTCAGGTAATTACGCCCTGAATCCCGCAGTAGGATGAAGAATAAGGGGAAGAGCCTCTCCGCGGGCAGTTATTAAGAGCATATCAGCACATCATTTCAAATCCGATCGCGATTTGTGTAAAGTTTTCAAGTTGCAGTGACAAGTAAACGAGTTTCAAACAGGGGTTTTGACCCTTACATCATCATATAAGTATATGAAAGACGTGTCTATCACGAGGACTTTTTGGAGCATCTCATTCCCGGAAATAGTTTTGGCTGTGTTAAGATCACACTTATCGACATGACAATATGAAGAACACTGTCTCTTAATATCATTCTCTATTCTGACGTTGAGTTTCACTTCCACAGGAAGGTATAAACCATTAAGAAGAATGACGTTATCGACACGGGGACGGCTATTCCGTATTGAATTATAACAGATACACTCCCGGAATATGTTATTTCGACCTCCGCTTAGTAACCTCAGAAGTCTGTCCACATAATAAACGCGGAATTGGCTTTCAAGAATAAACCTTCTCCGGAAACTCCCTGCAACTTCTATCCAATTGTCATCATTCATATTAGAGAGCGATATTGGATAAGCGGAAACGTTTTTTATCAGTGGTAGTTCTCCGTTTTTACGAACGATGATATCTCTTAACTGGTCAAATGCCTCACCGTACACAGGGGTCACAGTTCCTTGCCTGCTGATAGTTATGAAATCACGAAACTCGCTAATATCTATTGGCTCTTCTAACAAGGAAACATTATCATACTGAGCGTAGATTGGAGTCCTCCAGTGGACCTGCTCTGACTCTTCTTTTTCAATTTGAGGTATAGAGCAGACTTTTCCTACTGCAAATATCTTACCTCCGAATTTCTCATTAAATCTCCGGTTTATCACGAGTTCTTTGATAACAGGGATGGCAAGTTTATAGTCGGTCCAATAATAACGAATCCTATCAGAGTGATCAAAAACGAATTGCTTAAAGGATTCATATCCCATAATAGTATGCTCAGCACTGTGATTTATCGATACATATGTAAACCTGTCGGTCAGTTCAGATACGTTTTCTACTATCAGAGTCTCTCCTGTACCATAGTCCTTAGTGTCAACATCTTCTTCAGGGAAAATCATGATGTAATCTTTTTCCGACGGATCGTTTTCGTATTTGCAGAGAGAGGGGAGAATCTTGATAAAATGCTTATAGGACATGTTGCCAGTTCCTAAATCATAGAGGAACTTCTGGTGTCGCGCTAAAACCTGGCCGGTTGTCTTGGCAAGCATGAAGAAAGCAATATCGCCTATTCCTGCCCAACGAGGAGCACTCCAACCATCCACAAAACCGTTTTCATTTTCAATAGCATCAAGAAGATTTTCAGTGACACTTATGCGATCCGTAATTCTATCAAATGATGACTGGTATGAGTGATTTAATACAAAAGCCTGAACACTTTCGCTTGTATATGGAGTGCTACTGCTTATTGCAGCATTCAAATCGTTTTTCATTGTGATGGTACCCATGTTGGATTTATAGGTTCACTTGGATATATTCAGTATAGCATAGCGATTGTGTTTTTCTATATCTGAGATAAGAGGAGGGGGTAGTAGACAGAGGACGTTACAACTTTTTTCATATTATGCATTTCAGTATGGGATTGCATCAGAGTAGGATGGAGGATGGAAGATTGCATCACCTATCAGAATTCTGCATCAAAACTCCCGGACTGGAATTATTCACGGATTCGTGCTGGTTTTGTCCTTGTTGGGCGTGCTGGTAGCGATCTCGATTCCGATTTTCACAACGCAGTTGGAGAAGGCTAGAGAGTCTACAGATATAGCAAACTTGAGAGCTGCAAAGGCTGCTGCCGTTACTGCCGTGCTGGAGGCAAACCCCAAATCTGGCTCTGTTGAAGAAAGTTTACTTAATGGAACAAAGGTATACTATGATCCGAGTTCTGGAAAACTTGTTGCAGGTCCAACAGGAATCATGAATGGAAAAGGAACAGATTCAACTGTTTCGGGAATTACATATGCTTCTGACCAGCCTTATAAGGAATTTTCTTATGATGGTACAGCAACGACATCAAAAGTAATATCTGTGCAGTATTCTAAGGATACAGACAGCGTTACAATAAAATTTGAATAATGAATTAGCGAAAAGCCCGCAGGTCTCCAAGAGAACCCTGCGGGCTTTTTTACTTTACATATACGATTATGCCCAAGCTAATGTAACATTACCATCTTTATCCACAGTAACGTTTAAATACTTACCAGCATTGTCAGCATTCACGTCACCAGCAGTTGTGCCTTTACCATATCCAGTAACGGTTGCGGTAGAAGCAACCGACTTTCCTGACGCAGCATCAAACTTAACTGTTGTAGAGTTATTATATCCGGACCCTGCCGTGTAAAAGAGCGGGTCTTCGCTTAAATACGCAGTAACCGCAGCTGCCTTTGCTGCTCTTTCATTCGTTGCATCCGTCGCCTCTCTGGACTTCTCCAACTGACTTGTGAAAATCGGAATTGAAATCGCTA
>DGWH01000165.1 GCA_002395225.1 Christensenella sp. UBA4263 | reverse complement strand
CAAGTTATCGATATAAATTCTCTATTGATGGGCGAAATCATCCTAAAGTAGCACTTGTAAATGGAGCAATGCGAACAGTGAGGCCCTGAGCGAATGTTCGGTTTTACAACGCTATTTTCTGTACTTTTCGTTAGGTTGACGCCATTGGTGTAAAATACGATTGGCAATTTTGAAATGGAGGGATGCTCGTGTACATTCAGCGTGATATGGATGCAGCTTTGATTGCCTGGAAAACGGAATAGAATCGGAAGCCGCTTCTTCTTCGCGGAGTTCGACAATGCGGCAAGACATCGGCAGTGCGTCATTTCGCTGAACAGTTTGAAAACTATGTGGAGATCAACTTCGAAGAGAATGAGCGATACCAGGTCATCTTTGATCGGAATTTTGATGTGCGCAGAATTCTTACTGCTCTGGAACTGGAGGCAGGAAAACGAATTCTTCCAGGCAAGACACTGCTGTTTCTGGATGAAATCCAGACATGCCCAAGAGCCATTACAGCCCTTCGCTATTTCTATGAAGAGCTGCCTGAATTACATGTGATCGCAGCGGGATCGCTTCTGGAAATCTTACTGAATGGCAAACGTCGGAAGGACAAACTGAATTTCCCGGTAGGTCGTGTTCGCAGCATGTTTCTGTACCCGTTGTCGTTCAGTGAATTTCTGCGCGGAACCGGGAATGAGATGCTCTGTGACTATCTGAACCGGGGAAATGAAAAGCCGCCTTCCACACACGAGCGTTTACTTGAAATATTCAAGAGCTTTCTGGTGATTGGTGGGATGCCTGAGGCCGTATCGGCATTTATGGGTACGGGGAGCATCTTAGAGTGTCAGAAGGTCCATCGCGATATCGTAATGAATTTTATGGATGACTTTCAAAAATATGACAGCCCTGTACCTCCGGATGTGTTGAAAAGGGTGTTTGACTTTGCGGTTTATCATGTTTGCTCGCAGGTCAAATCCTCATCCGCCGTTGAGGGGATCAGTGCATATATTTTCAATGAAAGCGTTGATATGCTTCATCGGGCCGGCCTGATTCATCCGGTCAAGGCTTCTTCCTGTGACGTGATCCCTCTGGGTTCTGCAAGCAAGGAGACGAATAAAAAAATTGCTTCTGTTTGATACGGGGGTATATCTGACATACTGTGGTCTGGACGCAGCATCACTCATGGCCTCCAGGATCTTCGATGAAATGAATCGTGGAAACATCGTTGAAATGGAAGTAGGACTGGAGCTGATCAAGTCATCCGATCTTCATATGGAATCTGACCTGTACTATTGGTACAGGTCAGGAGCCAATGCAAAGGTTGATTATGTTATCCAGACTGGAGAAAACATTCTGCCTGTAGAAGTGAAAGCATCCGGCAAAGGAAGCATGCAGAGTCTTCGAAGTTATCTGTCGTCTCACGCACTGTCACCTTTTGGAGTACGAATTTCGCTGGAAAACTATGGGTCGTATGAGGATATCCGTGTGGTCCCTGTGTATGCTGCCCATAAGATCAGAAACAGTTGATTTGGGCGGGTATCATACAAAGACATCACGATTAAGATTTTTCAATTCGTTTCACGATTCGCCAATCCATCTTCTTTGCCTGCCATACGGAGAACGATTTTTTCAACGTTTTTATCATCCAGATAATATGGATTTAGTTTTCTTTTAGTATATTGCGCGATGGTGCCCCTGGTTTTTTCTTCCAGCAGGTGAGTAAAAAACGTTCCCAGCTGAAATAATCATGGCTTTCGATATAGTTTTCCGGTTGGGACAGGATTTCTCTGGTTTCTTTGTCCTGAAGGACGCCGGAGGACAGGACCAGCCATTCAAATGATTCAGGCAGATAGAGGATGATTTCCTTCGGATGCATCTGTAAATACTGGTATACACTCGCCATAGAGGCACCGAAGGCAGCGCCTTCCGCGATAATGAGTCCTCTTTGCCCTTCTTCATTTCGCAGTACGGATAAAATGTGATCCTTCCCGTTGGAGGAAAGACACCGGATGCTTTCCCTGTCTGCGAGAAATGAGAAAAATTCATACCCGGAGTTGGAATCTTCCGTCAGGTAATAATCTAATTGATGCTTCTTGCTGTCAAACTGCGGGATAAAATCATATCGGGGATAGGTATGATTATAGGTGTGATTGAAACGGCTGGTTGTTTTTCGTAATTCCAAGATGGAATGAACACTGTATGGAAGCTGAAACAGGTTGGCGCGGGTAATAATGATGTAGTAATGGTCCGTTTTCTGAATGGCTTGAGCAAAGTCTTTTGAATGGATAAATGAATTTCCTTCATCCAGAAAAACAAAGCAGCCATGATTCCGCTGAAGCTTTTCCTGCCACTCTGATCCTCTCAGTGTGATACAGGGCCTGGGGCTTTCAATGCTCACACCGCTTTTCGGGCCCAGCTCCTCATAGTAAGCCACATAATTTACCAGCGTTGTTTTTCCGGTGGCACTGTTCCCGCAAAGGATGGTCAGATTCCGTTCAATCTCCAGAGTAAAGGTCACACGGCGGTTATGAATCCGAATGGTGGAAGAACCTTTCATGTTACACCTCACACATACTTACAGGCTTCGAAAAGCAGCTCTTCCATGTTGCCTACGGTCACACCATCATTGAGAATTTTGGCTTTGAACGAACGCTTTCCGAAATTCATCAGGTGATACAGATTGATGGTAAGATCCCGCTCTCTGGCCAGCTTTAAGATAAATGGGGCACAGTTATCACCACAGGTAGAGGCGTTGAAAACCTGATCCGGCATATTTTTCATAAGAAGGAGCGTTTTTGTTCCTCCGGACAGACGCTCAGGAGAAATAATGCCAAAAACCGGGCTTTGAATTGCCTGTTTATCCAGGACCTCCGATTTATCCACTTTTCGGATGACCTCGCGGGCAAAATCGTCTGTGATCCACTCATCCTCATACACATTCTGAAAATAGACTTCTGTGTTATAGATTGCCTCGGGCATTTCTCCAAAGAAAATCTGCAGCATGTGTCCTGCCCTCCCTTCAATTGGGAAAAGTCTTTTCTTATCTGAAAGAAGCTCCTCTGAACGAGGAGCTTCTTTCATCATAGCGCACCCGGCGGGATTCGAACCCACGGCCTGCCGCTTAGGAGGCGGCCGCTCTATCCTGCTGAGCTACGGGTGCAGTTTTTTATATCACTTCCGGCTTATCTGAGTTTTCCCCCCGGACAGCGCGGAAAAGGCGATTCCGGCTCAGATTTAAATGTCTCTCTGCATGTGAAAAAAACGTTGAGGATAACCTGAGTCTGCGGCGATCCGGATTGTTTTTATCGAAAGCGGAAAAATCCGATCAGGAACATCAGATTCAACAGAAAGACTGGTTTCATAGAGCAAAAGAGCCTGACTCGCAAGATTATAGATGATTGGATGGGAAAAGTCAAATTATATTTTGGCACAGGCAGCCCTGTCCGAGACGTGCCCGAGACGTCTCCGCCTGGGGGAGATCTTTGGGTGCCTGCTGCCCCTTCGTCGGGCGGCTGCAATCCGGTGTGAAGGTTCATTCTTCATGAAAAAATCGGAAGCAATCCGGCAGTCGGATTGCTTCCGAAAGGACAGGTGATCAGTCACCGAAAGAAATTCCCATGTTGCGTGCAGCCATGATTTCCTGCGCATCGCCGGGGACGAATTTGGTTTTTCCTGCGATTTCAGACAGAGGATTGTGGCCGACACTGCTGCCGATCATGGCAACCGCCTGACCGTATTCCTCATCCCGGATCAGTTTGGCTGCGTGAACACCGAAGTCGGTGGACAGAAGCCGGTCATAAGCACTGGGCGTGCCGCCGCGCTGAACATGGCCCGGAACGACAGGACGCGCTTCAATGCCGATCATTTCCTCAAGCTCCTCGGAAAGGCGTGCCGCAATGCCGTGGAAATGGGTTTTTGCGCGGTATTCCGCCCGCTCCTTCTTTTTCATCCGTGCTTCCTCAACGGTCATGGCACCCTCGGCAACGGCGATAATGGAGAAATCCTTGCCGGCCTCGGCACGGCGCTCAATGGCTTTGGCAACGGTCTTGAGATTGTACGGAATTTCGGGCAGAAGAATGACATCGGCGCCGCCGGCAAGTCCGGAGTAAAGGGTCAGCCAGCCGGCCTTATTTCCCATGATTTCGATGACCATGCATCTGCCGTGGCTGGCAGCGGTGGAGTGAATGCGGTCGATGACATCCGTGGCGATGTCGACGGCGGTATGGAAGCCGAAAGTGACATCCGTTCCCCAGATATCATTGTCGATTGTTTTCGGCAGACCGATGATATTGAGTCCTTCCTCGGAGAGGAGATTCGCCGTTTTGTGCGTGCCGTTTCCGCCCAGACAGACCAGACAGTCAAGCTTTGCCTTCTTGTAAGTATTTTTCATGGCCTTGACTTTGTCCACATGGTCTCCTTCAATCAGGCGCATATTGCGGAACGGCGTGCGGCGGGTGCCCAGAATGGTGCCGCCAAGGGTGAGGATGCCGGAGAAATCGGACTGATTCATTTCCTTGTAATCGCCGTTGATTAATCCGGAATAGCCGTCCTGAATGCCGACGATCTCGGCATCGAACAGGGAATAGCTGGCACGTGCAACACCGCGGATACAGGCATTGAGTCCGGGGCAGTCGCCGCCGCTGGTGAGAATACCTATACGTCTTTTCATGGGAAAACCCTCCTTGCTGAATCTGAAAAACATCCCTGAAGAACTGTGCTGATGAGGGAATTGTATCATGAGACGACTGCCGTGACAAGAAGAGAAATTCTTGACGGGCATTGAAATGGAGTGATATACTGTTGACACGGAGTGGGATACTGATCTGAGGTATCGTTAACCTGAGCAACGGAACGGTGCCGGAAAAATATTTCCCCCTAAACGGCATATTCCGGGCAGATTACGGAGGAGGATGCAGAATGGATTGGATAAAAATCAATCCGGTGGACAATGTTGCCGTTGCACTCAAACCACTGGCAAAAGGGTCAGAGGTGTTGGGTGTAACACTGAATGAGGATATTCCGGCAGGACATAAGGTGGCCCTGACAGATATTGCCAGCGGACAGAATATTATCAAGTACGGCGCCCCGATTGGCCATGCACTGTCAGATATTCCGGCAGGCAGCTGGGTACATACGCACAATGTGAAGACGAATCTTTCCGGGCTGCTGGAGTACTCGTATCATCCGCATCCCTGCAGCCTGCCCAGGGACAGGGAAGCAACCTTTGAGGGTTATGTGCGTGAGGACGGACGGGTCGGAATCCGGAATGAGATCTGGATTGTCAATACGGTCGGCTGCGTAAACGGGACGGCAAAAACACTCGAGCGTCTTGGAAACGAACTGTATGGGGATCGTGTTGACGGCATCCATTGTTTTGTCCATCCGTACGGCTGTTCCCAGCTGGGAGATGATCTCAGGAATACGCAGAAGCTTCTGGCCTCCATGGTGCATCATCCCAATGCGGGCGGTGTGCTGGTGCTGAGCCTTGGCTGTGAGAATAACAACCTGGGCGTTTTCAGGGAAATGCTCGGGGACATTAATCCGGACCGTGTCAAGTTCCTGATCACGCAGGATGTTGAGGATGAAGTGGAGGCAGGCCTGCAGATTCTGGATGAACTGACCCGGTATGCACAGCAGGCCAGGCGGACGACGGTGTCGGCAGACCGGCTGATCGT
This sequence comes from Christensenella sp. UBA4263, assembly GCA_002395225.1. Taxonomy (GTDB): domain Bacteria; phylum Bacillota; class Clostridia; order Christensenellales; family Aristaeellaceae; genus Ventricola. Next base: position 102,890 of record DGWH01000165.1, on the reverse strand, counting down.
GGGTCTCAAGTGCGGCGGCAGCGACGGACTGTCGGGCATCACGGCCAATCCGCTGCTTGGAAATATTTCGGATCTGCTCACGCGTCACGGCGGAACCACGCTGCTGACGGAGGTGCCGGAAATGTTCGGCGCCGAAACCCTTCTGATGAACCGCTGCAAGGATGAGGAAACCTTTAACAAGACGGTTGCCCTGATCAATAACTTTAAAGAATACTTTATCCGTCACGGACAGGAAGTGTACGAAAATCCGTCCCCGGGGAACAAGGCCGGCGGCATCACAACCCTTGAGGATAAATCCCTCGGCTGCACGCAGAAAGGCGGCGCAGGAGAGGTCAGAGGCGTTCTCAGCTATTGTGAGCCGGTAAAGGAAATAGGACTCAATCTGGTTCAGGGACCTGGAAATGACCTGTGTGCCATTACGGCCCTGATGGCCTCCGGCGCGCAGATGGTGTTGTTTACGACGGGCCGCGGAACGCCGGTCGGCGCACCGATTCCGACGGTGAAAGTCGCAACGAATACACCGCTGGCAGAACGGAAGAGCAACTGGATTGATTTCAACGCAGGTATTCTGGCGGATGGCGCGGATATGCAGGAAACGACGGAAAACTTTTTCCGCATGCTGCTGGAGATTGCATCCGGGAAACAGACCAGAAGCGAGGAACACGATTTCCGCGAGATTGCAATTTTCAAGGATGGAGTCACGCTGTAATTCTTTGCCGAATGGCAATTAAGATAAGGAGGAGTTTCCTATGAAACCGTTTATGGATGCCGACTTCATGCTGAGCAATGAAGTGGCCAAGAAGCTGTACCATGAATATGCAGAGAATATGCCGATCTATGACTACCATTGTCACATTTCACCGCGTATGATTTTTGAAAACTACAAGTTCGCCAACATTGGTGAGCTGATGCTCGGCGGTGACCATTATAAATGGCGTGTGATGCTTTCTAATGGCGTCGAGGAAAAGTATATTCGCGGAGATGCGGACTGGTTCGATAAATGGAAGGCATTTGCTGCTTCGCTCAAGTACTGCATTGGAAACCCCATGTACCATTGGACCCATCTGGAACTTCGCCGCGTATTCGGCATTACGGATATCCTGAGCGAGGAAACCGCAGAGGACATCTGGAATCGTGCCAACGCCCTGCTGGCCAAGGATGAATACCGCTGCCGCGGACTCATTGAGAAATTTAACGTGAAGGTCATTTGTACAACGGATGACCCGGTGGATGATCTGGAATATCAGATCAAGATGGCCAAGGAAACCGGAAACAGCTTCAAGGTCTTCCCGGCCTGGCGCCCGGACAAGGTCATCAATATTGACCGCGGCGGATTTGTCGACTATATGAACAAGCTCTCCCGCGTATCCGGTATTCAGTGCCTGAATCTGGAGAACATGATGAAGGCGCTTGTCAGCCGTTTTGAGTACTTCCATGCAAACGGATCCCGTCTTGCGGACCATGCGCTTGACACGGTTCCCTATGCGGTACCCAGCATGCATGTGGCCTCTGAGGCATTCCGCAAGGCAATGAGCGGTGCCGTGCTGACCGAGGCGGAGGTAGAGTCCTATAAGACGTACATTCTGGTGGAACTTGCCAAGCTGTATAAGTCCCATGGCTGGGTACAGCAGTATCATATCGGCGCCATGCGCAACTGCAATCCGACCATGTTTGAGAAGTACGGACCGGACGTTGGATTTGACTCCATCGACGACACCTGCATTGCGGAGAATCTGGCCAAACTTCTGGCGGAGCAGGAAGCACGGCATAACCTGCCGAAGACGATTCTGTACTGCCTGAATCCCAAGGACAACTATGTGATCGGCACCATGCTGGGCAACTTCCAGGGCGAGGGAATCCCCGGAAAGATTCAGTTTGGTTCCGGCTGGTGGTTCTGCGATCAGAAGTACGGCATGCGCGATCAGATGGAATCCCTGGCCGCACTGGGCCTGCTGGGACGCTTTGTCGGAATGCTGACCGACTCCCGTTCCTTCATCTCCTATCCGCGTCATGAATATTTCCGCCGCATTCTCTGCAATCTGATCGGCGAATGGGTGGAAAACGGCGAGTATCCGGAGGATTACAAGGTTCTGGGCGAACTGGTTCAGGGAATCTGCTATAACAATGCGGCAAACTATTTTGAAATGAAAGTGGACTGAGAACATGCAGGTATTTGGAAGCACGGAAAAACTGGAGTGGATTGAACTGGGGAACGGTCAGCGACGGAAAATCATGGCCTATAATGACCAGCTGATGTCCGTCCTGGTGAATTTTGACGATGGCGCCGTGGGCGCGGATCACAGTCATCCGCATACCCAGATTTCCTATGTGCTGGAAGGCGAATTTACCTATCACATCGAGGATAAGGTGTATACCATGCATCCCGGTGATTCGATTGTCGTTGAGAGCGGAAAAGTCCATGGCTGTGCCTGCGTAAAGGCAGGAACGCTGCTGGATGTATTCACTCCGATGCGTGAAGACTTTATTAAATGATTGGAGGAGTTTCCCATGGATATTTTAAAAGAACTGTCTTTGATTGGCATCGTTCCGGTAATTGCGATTAATGATGCCGCGGATGCCGTGCCGCTGGCTCAGGCACTGTGCGACGGCGGACTTCCCTGCGCAGAGGTGACGTTCCGTACGGCCGCTGCGGAGGAAGCCATTCGGAATATGACGAAGGCTTTCCCGGACATGCTGGTTGGTGCCGGCACGGTTCTGACCAATGATCAGGTGGACCGCGCGGTGGCTGCAGGTGCCAAGTTCATTGTTTCTCCCGGACTGAATCCTGAAACCGTCAAGCACTGCCAGGAGATCGGCATTCCGGTCTGCCCGGGCACCTCGAATCCGAGCGACATTGAGATGGCGCTCTCCCTTGGCCTCAAGACGGTCAAGTTCTTCCCGGCCGAGGCGGCAGGCGGACTCAAGTACATCAAGTCCATCGCGGCGCCGTATGTGGATGTGACCTTCATGCCCACCGGCGGAATCAACGAGAAGAACCTGCTGGATTATCTCTCCTTCAAGAAGATCATCTGCTGCGGCGGCAGCTGGATGGTGCCGGGCGATGCCCTTGCCGCAAAAGACTGGGATCGCATCCGTTCCCTGGTTTCCTCTGCAGTCACGCTCATGCTTGGCATGGAAGTGGTGCATGTGGGCATCAACAGCGCCGATGAGGCTGAGGCAATGGATACGGCAACGAAGCTGTGCAAGCTGTTTAACTGGCCGATCAAGGTGGGCAACAAATCCATCTTTGCCGGCAGCGGTGTAGAGGTCATGAAGATGCCGTTCCGCGGAACGCACGGCCATATCGGAATCCAGACCAACTTCATTGACCGCGCGAAGGCCTATCTTGAGCGTCAGGGCTTTGTCTTCGATGAGTCCAGCGCCAATATCAAGGACGGCAAGCTGACCGCTATCTATCTGAAAGATGAAATCGCAGGATTTGCAGTCCATCTCGTTCAGAAGAAGTAAAAATGAACAAGGCAGCCGAAAGGCTGCCTTGATTTTTGGGAAAAGTGGGCCTGATGATGTGTGAGGTTGAACTTTTACAGGACGAATGGATGTGCTATAATTTCCGAACAGAAAATGCAGGACTTCGTAAAGCAGGAATCGAAAGCGTAACGGGACCTGCTATGAAAGGGTACAGAGAATGAGGCGCTTAATTTATCCGGCAGGACTGGTTCTGGCAGCGTGGTTCACAGGTTTTTTCCTTCTGATACTGGCTTATCTGATTCCGCAGGACAGGATGATGAGCAGTGTCGAGCAGTCATTGCTTACACTGGAAAGATTTGGCGGCGGGGATGAGCTGCTTCCGGGCATTCCCCAGACAAACCTCGACTATTTCACGGATATTACCATGGTCAGTACGTCGATCGCGGAGCAGGGACCATTGATGGATAAAGTCCTGCTGGCGCAGATGTGCGGTGAGATCGGGGACGCCGGCTCCATCCGTAAGTATGTATACAGCGATCAGAGAGAGACGCTGCCGCTGAAGACGTATGCCCGGTACTGGCACGGCTATCAGATCTTCCTGCGCCCCCTTCTGACCTTCATCAACCTCAATCAGATCAGGATGCTGGGAATGATGTGCATGTGTGCACTGGCAATGCTGATCATTGTCCGGGTAATGAAGCGGGGGACTGCGCTTCTGATTCCGCAGTTCGCCCTGTTTGTCCTTCCGGCTCCCTTTATCTTGCTGATCAATCTGCAGTGCTATTCCGTGACATTTATTACCCTGCTGATGATTCTTATCCTGCAATCAGAGGGGATTTCCCGGAAACAGGTGGTGCTGCTGTTTGAACTGGGCGGCATTCTTACAAGTTATTTTGACCTTCTGTCCGTTCCTGGAATTACCCTGGGTGTTCCGCTGGTTTTTTATTACGCGGTGAAACGGGAGGAGAATCATTCCTGGCAAAGGACCTGTCTTGAGATGCTGCAGATCATCACGGCCTGGCTCCTGGGTTATGGGGGCATGTGGGCCGGGAAATGGATTTTTGCCACTTGCCTGACGGGGGAAAATGTGATTGACGATGCGCTGCAGACGGTGAAGCTTCGAAGCGGAACCACGGCGGGCACGCGTCAGGTGGGATATTTTGAAACACTGCAGAAAAACTGGGACTGCTACAACACGGTTGTGTATAAGTTGCTGCTGATTGGACTTGCCGTGGGTCTTTGCGTTCTGCTGATCAGAGGATGGAGATTTCAGCTGAAAAAGGAAATGCTGCTGGGAACCGTGCTGGCCGCATGCATTCCGTTTGCCTGGTATCGGCTGACCGTCAATCATTCCTATATCCACTATTATTTTGCCTGCAAGGAACTGGTGATCTTCTTTTACGGAATGGTGACGGCGGTCTTTGCCTCTCTTTCGAAGAAGGAAGCTTTTCAAAGACCCGAATGACGGAGTCTGAGACAGCCCTTTCAAGCAGGGACGGATGGTCGGAACCGGATCATGGCCGGGGTTGCCGTGAAATGATAAAGGTGTGGCCCACAGAGAAGAAAGACGGGCTGCGGGAATGTTTCAGTTGCCGGTACGGTGTTTTCTTCTTCACTGTCACTTGTTCAAAGCCTTTTCGTTTTCCGAAGAAATTGCCCTGACTTTGCCCGATACACACTTGTTGAGGATGATGCGATGTCTACGGAGTTTTTGTTTGGTGCGGTTCTGCTCTTTGCTGCTGCGTACCTGCTGCTTCCCCGACCTTTCAGGCCGTTTTTCCTGACGGCTTCAACAATCGCTTTTGTCGTGGATGGCGGCGTGCAGGCCGCTGTGTATTTTTTCGTGTCAGGTTTATCTGCATGGCTTGCAGCAATGATTACGTATCAGCTGCGGACAGAGGCAAACCGGAAAGCCCGGCAGGAAAGTGAGCGGGAGAAAAAACACGCAATCAAAAAAAGAGCTGCCCGGCTTGGCGGACTGTGTGTTGGACTGGCATTGGCTGTTCAGCTTTCACTGCTTGTTTTCCTGAAACTCCTTCCGGATCTTCCGCAGGCGCTGGCATCGTCTCTTTTCGGGCGAGAAGTTCGGCTGCCGCATCTTTTTGCCCCGATTGGCATCTCGTTTTACACCTTCATGTTTGCCTCATACATGTTTGATGTGCATTCAGGCAAACTGAAAGCCCAGAAAAATCCGCTTCGTGTGTTCCTTTTTGCAGGCTATCCGCCGCAGCTGATTCAGGGACCGATCGGACGCTTCGGTGAGATGGACCGGCAGTTTTTCAAAACGACGCCGGTAGGGATTGAAGATGTCCGGCGCGGCCTCCTCCTGATGCTCTTCGGGCTTTTCAAGAAAAAGGTTGTGGCAGACCGTGCCGCGGGCTTTGTCGGTGCGGTCTTTGACACGCCATCGGGAAATTTCGGCGGAGCCGCGGCGCTGCTGGCGGTCCTTCTTTATTCACTTCAGCAGTATTGTGATTTTTCCGGCGGCATTGATATCGTCATTGGCGGTGCCAGAATGATGGGAATCCGGCTGCCGGATAATTTCCGACGCCCGTATTTCTCTGCGAGCCTTGCCGAGTTCTGGCGCCGCTGGCATATTACGCTTGGAACATGGATGCGGGATTATGTCTTTTATCCGATTGCGCTGAGCAAACCGGTTTCCGGTGCTGCCGCCTGTTTTAAAAAGGCGGCACCGGCCTTTGCCAAGGCACTTCCGGCAGTGATTGCAAACCTTTTTGTATTTCTGCTGGTTGGCCTGTGGCATGGGGTCAACGAACATTACGTCATCTGGGGACTGTATAACGGAGTGATTATCGGGATGGCTGTGCTGCTGGAGCCTGTCAGCAAAGCACTTAACAGGCGGATCAGCTTTACATCCTCACAGGCATTTCACGTGTTTCGGGTTCTGCGGACCTTTCTTATTGTGAATATCGGCTGGTTTTTTGACCGGTCCGCTTCTGCCGGACAGGCGATTTCTCTGCTGCGTTCAATGGGGGATTTTCGCCCGGAACAGCTGACGTTGGACTTTCTCTCCGGGAACGGCCTTTCTGCCGAAAACATGATCATCCTGGTCTGTTCAGCTGTTTTTCTCTTTCTTCTTTCGCTGCTGGCGGAGCGCGGCGCAGACATTCCGGAGAAACTCATGCAGCTTCCACTGCCGGTCCGCTGGACATTGATTTTTGTTTTCGTTCTTTGCATTGTCCTGTTCTTTGATACCGGGAATACAAGAACGTTCATGTATGCAGCGTTCTGATCGGAACCATCAGCCCCGGAATTGTTCCGGTTCAGGGAATGTGCTGTTCCCATGTCCGATTCTTCTCATTTGCAGCCCCTGAACGGCCATTTCAATGGAGGAAGGCAATTTATGAAAAAGGCGCATCCTTGGCGGAACCTGATTCTGTTTCTGCTTGTCACCTGTGGACTTCTTCACTGCATCAATTGCTTTTGCGTCAAGACGGATACATCCCGATATCTCATGCTGCATGAACTGCACAATTCGCGCGATATTGATGTTCTTTTTGTCGGTTCATCCCCTGTTTACTACGGTCTGGATCCGGAGATCATCCGGAACGAAACCGGTCTTCGCGCTTTTGATGCCGCGGTCGGCAATGTCGGCCTTGAGGGAGACCTTGCACTGACGGAATGCGCCTTTGAAACAAACCGCCCGAAAGTTGTGGTTCTGGCACTTGAACCGGATGTCCTTCTTTCTGTTCAGGAAAGTGAGGAGGCGGAGGTTCGCATCATGCCGATGCTCTCGCCGAAAACAGCGGTCCATTATCTTTCCGAGCTGATGAATGCAGACAGCCGTTTTCTGACCCGGCTGTTCTATTTCAGATCCATGCCGGCTGATTCACTGCGGGATATTGTAAAGACAGTCAGTATCCGGTTCAATCCGGAACCCTATATTCAGGAGATGAATCGGCAGCTGACCGATACCCCTTATCGCGGATCCGGATATCACGAGATGCTTCTGGAGCCGCCGGAGGGCGGGCTTTTCGCAACACGCTTCGTTCAACCGTCCGAAGATGCTCACGTAGAGTTTCCCCAGCTGACAAAGGAACGTATACTGCGGATGCAGTCCCTGTGTGCGAAAAATGGGGCGAAACTGATTGTCTCCATTCTTCCGCTGCCGGCTCCTGTGCTGGTATCAAGTCCGATAGTCATGCAGATCTGCGATGAGCTTGAGGCGTTCTGTGCGGAACATGAGATTTCTTTCATAAATGCCTCACGGCCCAGTGCTGACTGGATGCCCGGTCTGGATGCGTATTTTGTCGATATCTATCACCTGAATGTGGATGGTGCGGCGATCTATAGCCGGGCCATGGCCAGATTGATTCAGCATTTCAATGCCGGGGGGGATATTTCCGTATTCCAGTGTCGTTCCTGGAGTGAATATCTGACAGAAAACCAGCGAATTTTCAACGTGTACGCGACAGCGGAAAAGACGGATGAAGAGGTGACGGTTTCAGCCGGGTGCATCGCCGGAACCGGTGTTGTCCCTTATTACCGGATGGACTGTCAGGCAGAGGACGGCAGCACCAGGGTCATTCAGTCCTGGCAGAAAAACAACCGGTGTTCGTTCCCGCTGGATCGGGTAAACGGTCCTCTGTATGTTCGGGCTGCCCTGGATGAGCATGGAAGCGGCGAAATGTACTACTGTTTAACTATCCGGTAACGCTCATCTGATTATGGAGATTTTCCGAAAGTGGCTGCTGCACACTGCAGCAGCCACTTTTTATCTGTATCAGTTTGTGGGTGTACACGTTCCAATTGACGAATCTGCTTTTCATTCAGATAATTCTTTGCAACCGAAACATCTGATTTCAGTATCCTTCCATCCGGAGCATTCTTCCATGTTATAAGTCACATGTGTTCTTTCGTATGATCCGCCGATTCATAAACTATCTCTGCAGTGGTATGATTTGTGATTGCATAATGGAACTTGTTTTGTATCGTTGCATAAAAATGGTAAGCTACTTCGGAATCCTTTGTGTAATCAATACTACACTCGGCAAAAATATCGGTAATCTGCTGCCAGATACGCCGTTCGCTGGCTCGGATCGAACGAACACGCTCCAACAGCTCGCGGAAGTAATCTTTTCCGAAAGCTGTTTTCCCTTGCTTCAGACGGTCGTCATCCAGAACAAAGCCTTTCGTCATGCATTCCTTAAGAACTGTGGTCGCCCAGATTCTAAACCGCGTGGCTTTTTTTGATTTAACTCTATAACCCACTGATATGATAGCATCCAGATTATAAAACATAGCCTCACTGGTCTGGATTTTATCAGGAATAGCTCCGTGAGGACTGGTTATTTCCATTTTGGAAATAACCACTTTTTCATCTAACTCGCCTTCTTCAAATATTTTCTTTAAACGCTTACTTACGGCAGGTACCTGAACTCCAACAGCTCTGCCATCGCTTTCTGTGTTATCCAGATGCTTTCATCTTTAATATAGGCATCAACAGACACATCCCCTTCAATCAGAATGATAGAGAACCATTTCCATTTGCTTACCAAAATCTCTCATAGAAGGTTTACTCCTTTCCTTTCACCTGTTCCTCATATTTCCATGCAGATCGCAATTCGTGTTTTTGCTGTGTTTAGATCAAATGATTTTATGAATGAATCTTATTGTGACTAAAGCTAATGTGGTCTTATGCATTTCAAAGTCGTTCAAGCAGACAACAGGTCTCAATTGAGGAGGTCCAGCAGAACATGTCAACGCTCTGGATGGCTTTGACGGAATAACCGTGGCGTGAGAGGATTTCTACATCCCGGGCGAGGGTGGGGGCTGAACAGGAAACGTAGACGATTCGTTCCGGCGAAGCTTCCTGAATGGCATTTAAAACAACAGGATCACAGCCTTTGCGGGGAGGATCAAGCACGATGACATCCGGTTTCAGACCGCTGCGGATGAGCTGCGGGAGAACGGATTCGGTTGCACCGGTGATGAACTCGGCATTGCGGATCTGGTTATCTTCGGCATTCCGTCTTGCGTTCTGAATGGCCGCATCGACAATTTCAATGCCGATCACGTGTTTGCAGCGGCGTGCCAGAAGGAGAGAAATTGTTCCGGTTCCGCAGTAGGCATCAATACAGGTTTCATTTCCGTTCAGATCTGCATACTGGAGGGCAAGCTGATACAGCTTTTCGGTCTGCCGGGGATTGACCTGGAAGAAAGAAAGCGGTGAGACGGAAAATGACAGCCCGAGAATGGTATCGCGCATTTCGGCAGGACCGAAAAGAACGCGGATGTCCTGACCGAGAATGGTGTTTCCGGGTTTGGAGTTGACGGAAAGAGCAATCGTTTCGATGCCGGGGACGGCGTTTCGGAGAGCATGAATCAGCGCGGCAGTATCCGGCAGCTTTGCAGAGGTGACAACGAGCACTACCATCAGACGGCCGGCGGTGGTGGTTCGTGTCATGATATGCCGAATGAGGCCGGTGTGGGTTCGCTCATCATAGACCGGCACATGACAGGCCGTCATCCAGGCAAGGACCGTCTTCAGCACCAGGTGGGATGCCTCATCCTGAAGCTGACAGCCCATTTCCGGAAGCGGGATGATCTCGTGGGTGCGCTGGGCAAAAAAGCCGCATACAGGACCGTCTTTTCCTGGACCGACCGGGTACATGCCTTTGTTCCGGTAGCGAAAGGGCGTTTCCATTCCGAGAACCGGCGGGACCTGGGTCTGGACATGCCCGACGCGCTCAAGCAGATCCTGAACCTGCTGACGTTTGTAAGCCAGAGAGGCGTCATAGGTCATATGCTGACAGGTGCATCCGCCGCAGCGCCTGGCGATCGGGCAGAACGGAATCTGCCGGTCAGGGGAATCATTCAGTCTCTTTTCAACTTTTCCATAGGCAAAGCGGCGTTCTGTTTTGACAATTCGGACAAGCGCGCGCTCACCGGGCAGCAGCTCCGGAACGAAAACAACGATATCATCGCAGCGGCAGACCCCCTGGGCATCCTGCCCGAGGGAGAGACAGGTCATCTCGTGGACGCTGTTTTTTTCAAACATCGGAATAGGGTCCTCCAGTCATCAAGCGTTGACAAAATCATTTTAAAAAAGGAATATCCGGAAGCCCGGATATTCCCAGGAGAATCAAATCAGATGGTATTGATCAGGTTGTACAGCTGCAGGTTGAATTCCCGTTTCTGCTGGAGGGCCATGCCGATGGGCAGGTAGTAGACCCGTCCGTCTTTAAGTCCGATGACCTGGTTGCCGATGCCGTTCTCAAGCAGATTGACGGCCAGATTTCCGGCTTCAAATGCAAACCAGGAATCATAGGCAGAAGGCGTGCGTCCACGCTGCGTATAGCCAAGGACCGTCGGGCGCGCCTCACATTTGCATTTGTATTTCAGCATGAGGGAAAGGAAATGGGTGTTCATTACATCGTCATCATGGACGTGACAGCCGTTTTCCCTGAGATAGCGATGCCAGTCCATGGGATGCATGGCGTCCCAAGCGCCCTCGGCAATGACGACGGTTGCGCGCGGATTTCCCATATCGATGAGGCGGGAGAGGCGGTTGGCCACTTCCTGGATGGACCAGTTTACCTCGGGAACGATGCAGATTTCAGCGCCTGAGCCTGCGGCCGCCTTGAGGGCGATATCGCCGCAGTGGCGTCCCATGACCTCGACAACGGCCGGACGGTCATGCGAACGGCTGGTGGCCCGGATGGCCCGGATGTCATCCACACAGGAGTTGACAGCGGTATCATAGCCCAGGGTCATTTCGGTATAGGCGAGATCATTGTCGATGGTGCCGGGGATGCCGACACAGGGAACGCCGAGGGCGCACAGTTCCATGGCACCGTGATAGGAACCGTCACCGCCGATGACGACGATGCCTTCAATGCCCATTTCGCGGATGTTGTTGACCGCATGGACGCGCATCTCCGGGCGGTGAAACTCGAGACAGCGGGCAGTGCGCAGATAGGTTCCCGGCTGATCGGCGATATCCAGAATGGTATCCAGATCCAGTTCAAGCATGTCATCTTCAATATGGTGACTCTTGCAGAGGGTGCCGTTATACCCCCGTTTAATGCCGATCAGGGACATGCCGTGATAACGGGCTGCCTTGGCGACTGCCATAACAGCAGCGTTCATCCCGGGTGAATCTCCGCCTGAGGTTAATACACCAATACGATGCATATAGGTTTCCTCTCTTAAAAGACCAATAAACCGGTCAGTTTCTTTCAGTTGTTCAAAATCGTGGCTCATTATACGCTGTGACAGCGGAGAAAGTCAAGGAAATCGCCCTCAAAGCAAAAAATTCTTCTTGACTTCATTCAACGGCGTGATTTATACTATGACAGATTCTGCGTGGAACGCAGAAGCAGGAGTTGTTGTTGCTGTTCGTGTTTCGATTGTGAGGAGTTTCTTGCCCCTTGATGCGGCCTGGCCGTATGAAAAGAGTATTCCGCATTATCCTGAAACATGGATTGAACTAAAAATAATCGTTTCGCAAGGAGTGAGATCATAATGGCTTCATCAGTCAGAACTTATCAGCCGAAGAAGCGTCAGCGCGCCAAGGTACATGGCTTCCGCTCTCGTATGTCCACCAAGAACGGCCGCAAGGTTCTTGCACGCCGTCGTAATCGCGGCCGTGCCAAGCTGACGGTTTCCAATCCCGTCTGATAACTGGATTCATTTGCCGCTGTGCGGCATCGTTTTTCCTGCCGGAACAGGGGAACGTTCGGTCCGGCCCGGTAAAGACCGGGAACGGACCTTTTTCTTTTCTTTTGCATCAGGGCTGAAAGGCGCCTGCCTTTCGGCCGGATGCAGACCATGCATTGCATGCTGGATGAACCGGAGGCGTTTTAGTTGCAGCGAAAATACAGCCTCAAGAAAAATGCACAGTTTAAGTATGTCTACAGACGCGGAACCTCCAGTGGTTCCAGGGAAATGGTATTGCTGTATACCCGGTCCAGTACTCTGAAAATCGGATTTTCTGTCGGAAAGAAAATCGGCGGTGCGGTGGTTCGCAACCGTGTGAAGCGCCGGCTTCGGGCGGCAGTGGATCCGGTGATTCCCAGAATGAAGAATGGACTGTATATTTTTATTGCCCGAAATCCTGCGGTGGATGCAGATTTTGCCAATCTGCGGAAATCAGTCATTTATATGCTGAAAAAGCAGAATTTGCTGATGCAGGAGGCAGGAAAGGCGGATTCGTGATGAAACGTCTGCTTTTGGCGCTGATTCGGTTTTACAGGAAACGCATCAGCCCGATGCACCAGCCGTGCTGCCGTTTTACACCGACCTGCTCGGCGTATGCGCTGCAGGCGATTGAAAAATACGGGGCACTGAAAGGAACGTATCTGGCAATCCGCCGTATTCTGCGCTGCCATCCGTTTTACAAGGGGAATCTGTACGATCCCGTACCATAATATGCCATCATGAGGAGGCTGGGGGCACTCCTCTAACGATAGTACAAGGAGACGAACTGTCCATGAATTTTCTTAATGACCTTCTGCTGACGGTTATCAAGGGACTGTATTCCGTCATAAACAATTATGCCGTTACCATTATTGTTTTTACGGTGCTGATTAAAGTCCTCGTGATGCCGCTGAATCTCGGAAGCCGCCGTTCCACGATGAAGATGAGCGCCCTTCAGCCGAAACTGAAGCGCCTGCAGGATAAGTACAAGGATGATCAGGAAAAGCTCAATCAGAAAATGCAGGAGCTTTACAAGGAGGAGGGGGTCAACCCTCTTGGCGGCTGTCTGCCGATGATCATTTCAATGGTCATTCTGTTTGCCATGTTCTATGCTCTTCGGACATTTGCCAATGAGCAGCTGGTCCGTCAGTTCCTGACCTTCTATCATAATCCGGAGATCGATCCCAAAACACTCGTTGAGCCGTTCCTCTGGATCAAGAACCTCTGGATGCCGGATACCCCGTTTGCCACATTCCTGCCGGATGTCAATTCCCTGCGGATGGTGGACTACACGGTCTGGAATCAGGTCAGTGCCAATCTGGCGGCTGCCGGAACGATTCCTGAGGCTCTCGGCTTTGCCGGCCGCGATGCCATGACGGCCTACATTGACAGCGTAGTGGTTCCCTTTGTTTCCTCTGAGGTTTATGCGGCACATCTTGCACCGCTTGCGGGACTCAGCAATCTGCGTTTCCTGTTCTGGAACATCACCATTTATGCGGAATATAACGGTCTGTTCCTCCTTCCGCTGATTTCCATGGGAACACAGGTCATCATGCAGAAGCTGACCATGCAGCAGCAGACGGTTGCCAATCCGCAGCAGGCGGGCAGCCAGAAGACGATGATTTATGTGATGCTGTTCATGTCTCTCTATTTCTGCGCACAGTACAACGCGGCATTTGCCCTGTACTGGGTAGTATCCAACATTTATGCGATCGTCGAACAGCTTGGCTTTAACCAGTACTTTAAGAATCAGGAGGCCAAGGCTGCTACCGCTGAGGAGGTCGGTATCTGATGAAGACATGTGAATTTACGGGCAAGACGACACAGGAAGCGATAGACCATGGTCTGAGCGAACTTGGCGTAACCATTGCCGATGTACGTGTGGAAGTTCTCCAGGAAGGGGCCAAGGGTCTCTTCGGAAGGTTTGGAAGCAAGCCGGCCAAAGTGCGTATAACGGTATTTGAGGAAGAAAAAGAGGAAGACGGCGGACTGAGTGATCTTCTCGGCAGCTTCTCTCTCGATTCAAATACGAAAAAGCAGAAGGCAAAGCCCCAGCCCAAAGCAGCTGAGCCCCAAAAGACGGAGAAAAAGCAGGAAACGGCGGTTCAGGAAAGTGCGCCTGTACAGGAGCCGGTGGCGGCTCCGCGGAAGGCGGAACCGGAAAAGGCAGCCGAGCCGGCTCCGGCGGTGCCGTCCGCGGCAGAGGCGCAGGTGAGGACCGAGAGCCCGGCGGAGGACAGGACCGGGACGGAAGCGGCAAAAGAAGAGCCGACGGTGCAGGCTGCGGATGATGGGAAAGAAGCGGCAGTTGCCGAAGCGCCCGCTGTCCGCCCGGAGACAGAGGATGGTTTTGTGCCGGAGGGCGCAGCGCACCTTTTCCCGGAGGATACACCGGCAGGCAAGGCCCAGCGCTTCCTGATGGAAATGACGAAACGGATGAATGTTTCGGTCGAGGTGTTTGCGGATGATTCTCAGCCGGACACCGTTGCCATTCATATGATGGGGGATACCCTGGGGATTCTCATCGGCAGACGCGGGGAAACGCTGGATGCCCTCCAGTATCTGACCAGTCTGCAGGTCAATAAGGGACAGGATGAATACATCCGTGTAACGGTTGATTCGGAAAATTATCGCGCAAAGCGGGAGGACAGTCTGCGCAGACTGGCCCTTCGCATGGCGAACCGTGCCCAGAAGACGGGACGCCGTGTGGTGCTTGAGCCCATGAATCCCTATGAGCGCCGTGTGCTTCATACCACACTGCAGAACCATCCGGCGGTAACCACCCATTCCGAGGGCGAGGAACCGAACCGGCATGTGGTGATTACCCTCAGGAATCAGCCCGGTGCAGCAAAACCGGAGAACAAGGAGAAAAATCCCGGAGAAGGTCGCAGCCGGAAAAGAGGGCGCAGGCGCGGACCGAAAAAAGCAAATGCGGCACAGAACGTTCCGGAGATGAACGGCGAGGAGATGCCTCCCGTGATTGAAATCATTGAGGAAGGTTCTGAAGAGTGATGAAAGACAGCAGAGAGTGGCTCTCTGCTGTTTTCTAATCCGGAAAATCCGGCGTAAATCAGTCGATGTGTTTGGAGGTCAAGAATGGATCAGTTGGCGGTTAAATGCCGTAAAGGCCTAATGTGTATTCTGGAAAATGAAGCATTGTTCCTCCTGGCGGCCTTCCTTTTGAGGGGAATCCTGTTTGTGGATACGCTGAAATGGCATATGGAAGGTCTGACCCGGCTGTACACCTATGTGCTGTGTCCATGGGGCGGGGCACTGATTGGACTGCGGCTTGCCCGGCTGGGACAGAAAAAAAGCGGCTCTGAAATGCCGGTGCTGTTTCTCCTGTTCATCTGGATTGTCGTTCCGCTTCTTTGGCGCTTTGGGCCGACATTTAACAACATCGTGACCGATATCGGCTATGCAATGGTTTTCTTTGGGTTATATGCCTCCATCCGGGAACGGGAGGAAAATGTACGGGAAAGACGTCTGCTTGAGATGGGCGTGCTGTTCACAGTGCTGTCGATCATCTGGTGCGGGCTGCTTGTGTACTGTGCCGTAACCGGAAAACAGCTTGGGGAGGATACCGGCGGGCTGCCCTTCGGCGTGTTCCGCGGCTTTCTGTTTGCGGGCATCCATTACAATTCAGTGGGGATGATGGCCATTGGCTGCCTGTTTATGAGCATGGCGCTCTTTGCCTGCGGCAAAGCGCTGCTGCTTCGGGCTGCCGGTGCGGCAGGTGCAGCGCTGGCCGCGCTGGTGATCATTCTGTCGCAGAGCCGAACCTCACGGTATGCCATGCTCATTGCCCTGGCCTTTGGCGCGTTCATGAAAGTGTGGGTCTGGCCGGGAATGAAAAACGGGGGAACCCGGAAGATTCTGGCGATCCTCTGCGCGGCAACAGTTCTGGCAGGCGGCTATGCATTGTCCGGCCTCATTACACGCGCCGCGCTGGCGCATTATATGAAACTGTCCGGTCAGACGGGAATTCCAGCCGGGCAGACAGCGGAAAATGTACAGGAATCCGGCGTGCAAAACGAGGCTGGAATCCTGCAGAATGTGGCGGAAACGATGGTGGTTTCTGCGGCGGCGGAAAGCCAAATGACAGGAAAGTCACGTGAGGCGGTGGATGCAACCTTTTCAGACCGGACCAATATCTGGCGCAATCTCTTTGATCTCTGGCGCGGGGATCTGAAAAAGATGCTGATTGGCAGAGGCGTCGGGAATACAGGCAGCCTGATTGCCCACGATACCATCCATGAGGCCGACGGGACAGCGGCAGTGCACAACACCTACCTTCAGTTTATCGCGGATTTCGGACTCATCGGCTTTATTCTGCAGGCGGCTTTCCTGCTGTGCATTTTGCCGCGTCTTTTCCGGGGTGTCTGCTATGGCGCCGGCCACGGGGAATCCGGACTCCTCTCAATGGGCATGCTGGTTGTGGCAGTGCTATTAATCGGCCTGATGGAAAGCGCGCCTCTGGGACAGATGACCCCGACCAATCTGGTGCTCTATCCGGCACTGGCCTTTTTAACGGCAAAAGGGGAAACCCTTGTCAAACAGAAATGAAATTGTTATAATTTTTCCAGTCGTGTGCAGACGACGGAACAGTAACCGAAAGAGCTGCAAAAAGCAGATAGATAATGGGAGGCCACTTTCATGAAGCGGTTTAAGATTCAGCTGGGATTTGCCCTAATGCTTTTCCTGTTTCTTCCGGCACTGGTATCAGCGACGACGTACGTCTTCCCGTATGAAGGATTCCGCTATACCGTGCAGAGTGAAACGGAAACAGTACTGACACAGACCAATCTGTCGGAACATGAGACGTTTATCAAGGGACTCGGGACAGATGTTGAGGCTGTTCTGGCAAACTATATCGCCAATGGAATCATTATGGAAGTGATCCCAGAGGATGGCGGGCAGATCGCTGTCAGTGTCATGAATGATCCGTATCTGAATGCGGGAAAAGCATTTGATGAACTGACGGATGAGGAAAAGAAGGAACTGATTGAGCGATTTGAGGAAAGCGGGCTGTATGAAAGCTGCGAGCTGAGGGATGGGCAGCCCGGGGCAATCAGGCTTGTTTCCTCTGCCATGTATGCCTCCATGCCGGTCTATTCCCTTCGCTATGTCACGCTTGCCCATGACCGGTTCTATACACTGAGCAGGACCATTGTCGGGCGGGAAATCAGCGGGGAGGATGAACTGGCGCTTCAGGGGGTTCTTGCCGGAATCCAGATGTTTGAGCCCCGGATAAAAGCAACGCCGGAACCGACGCCGGAGCCGACGCCGGCGCCGACGGCTGAACCGGAAAATCATCCGGTGGAGGCGGAGAAGGTAAAAGGAAACATGGCGCTGGATCCGGTCGATGCCATTATTTATGAGGATACCCTGACGGTGACCGGAAAGACCGACGCAGGGGCGGATGTGCGCGCAGCGTGCAATCGTGAACCGGCGGGACAGACGGTGGCAGACAGTGACGGAGCGTTTTCGCTGCGTATCCGGCTGAATGTGCCGGGGGAAAATCATCTGGTCATCGAAACGGATGAGGCATCTGCCGAACTGAGGGTTACTGCCGAACTCAAACCCGCCAAAGTGACGATTATCGAACCGGAACCGGCGGAAAGGTCCTTTACCAGAGAAAACATTCTGGTTCGAGGAACGACCGTTCCCAATGCGATCGTGTACTTTAACAGTGAACTGATCAATACAAATGTGATGGCGAACCGCAATGGCGCGTTCAGCATCCGTCTGGCATTCCCGAGAGCAGGAAAGCAGACGATCCGTATCCGTTCACACCTGAAAGGGTATTCGGATGATAACCAGATTCTGGTGCTGGAACGGGTCATGACGGAACGCGAACGGCTGGCAGAGTTTAAAACAAATGCGGTTCAGGTTGACTACAGCACACTGAAAGCCCAGCCTCAGAATTATGCGGATGTTCCGTTCATCTACAGAGGAAAGGTCATGGAATATACTGACTATAACGGGAAACCCTGTGCACTTGTCTGTGTCGGGAATCCCGCAACCGGACTGTGGCTCAATCCTTTGTATATTGTGCTGGACACGGAGGAGATTCCGGAGACGGGAAAAGTGGCGACCTTCTATCTGCAGGGGGAGGGAATCACCCTTCCGGCATCCGGATCCTACACGGAAAGCGGAGCGGAGGAAGAGGTTCCTGTTACCAGGGCACTTTATGTCATGGATATACGGTAAAACAGTGAAAAGGGAGCGCAACGCTCCCTTTTCTTTGTATTTGTGCAGTTATACGATGGTTTTTCTGGCAATTGGGATCCGGTGGATCAGGGCGGAGATGGCCATGGCCAGAAGATAAACCAGGAGGGTTGCTCCGGCAATACGGCCCAGCAGTCCCAATGGGGTTGTCACGGTGAAATCCGGCTGAAGGCGTTCCAGGATGAATGGATGGCAGAGATAAATTCCAAAGGTCCAGGAGGAAAGTGATGTGAGGATGGCCTTTATCTTTCCGGAGGGATGCCAGCCCGAGCAAACCGTTTTAAACAGAACAAACATGCCCAGTGTATACAGGAGTGTTCCGATGGATGCATCTGAATTGAAATCGGAGCTGGTCGTTCCCAGCCGGGAGGAATCCCAGATGGTCAGCAGTGTCAGCAGGAACAGTCCGGCTGCCCCGAGCAGAATACAGAGGGTTTTCTGCTTTCGCGTTGAGATCGTCTCGTTCAGATAATACCCCAGAACATAATAATACAGCGCGTTCAGTGAACGGTAGGGATTGATCTGCGCATTGGCGGAGACCAGAGAAGCGAGGATATCTGCGTGCGGCACGGAGAGATGCTGGAGGAAAAATAGAATTCTGGTCGTGCCATATGTCAGCACAAATCCGGCAATCAGGAAGTATTCCGTGACTTTTCTGCTGGCCGTCATCTGCCGGATCAGGGGCGTGACCCAGTACAGGCCGATAATGACAAACATGAACCACATGTGGTAGTGGCCTCTCAGAAATTGATTGAGGAAAGTCCACTTGCCCTTGCCGGTCATGAAACAGTAAAAGGCGCCGTAGAAGGCGGACCAGAACACAAAACAGGTGATAATCCGGAGAATGCTTTTCCCGTACAGCTCACGGATGGACTGATTTCTCTTCTTCCCAAGGAAAAGAGCCCCGCTGATCATGTAAAAGACCGGAACGTTCCAGCAGCTCAGGCAGGTAATCAGATTCATCACGGTCCATTCGCCGGAATGCACATCCACTTTCAGATAGCCCTGCGGGGAGACGTGGATGAGAACAATGGTAAAGATGGCAAGGATGCGCAGCAGATCCAGATGCCATTGTCTGTCGGAACAGGGCTTGATTTCAGGCTGACTCGTTGTTGTTCACCTCAATTACAATTCAGTGGCTGCTTATATCAGCAGGCGTGACGGGAACAGAGATCTTTCGGTACGATACGAAAGATTATATCGAACCGATAAAATTTGTCAATCTGTTTTGAACAGATGGACCAGAACAGGGGGCGGCTTTGACGGACAGGAGACGAAATATGGATTTTTTTCAGCTGTCTGCACAGTTTCCGTCAGCTTCCGGGGGTGGAGAGAGAGGCCCGGAGCGGGGGAAAAATCAGTTGCAGAGTTTAGCAATAGTAATTTTTTGACTTTGCCTTTCGAAACAGAAAATGCCGGAATAACGACATGATTTCGAAAAAAGCCGAACGAAAAGAAAAAAATTTCCTGAAACGGGGAAAAAGTTTCACAAGGGTATTGACAAGCGAAAACAGATATGATTTAATTCGCCTCGCGAAATTAAACAGAAAGTTTTGTATTGCAAAACCTTCTGACAGCCGCTGGCTTCGGAAAGGGAACAGAGATGAGTGTTGAGATTGGGAAAAAGATCCGTGCGCTCCGACAGAAAAACAATCTGACCCAAAGTGAACTGGCTGATCGGTGTGAGCTGTCAAAGGGATTTATCTCGCTTGTTGAAAGCGATCTCACATCACCGTCGCTGTCGACACTGGAAGATATCCTGACGACGCTGGGCAGTTCATTTCATGATTTCTTTTCGGATGAGGAAGAAATGCCGGTTTTCCGAAAAGAGGACGTTTTTGTCAAGGAAACGGATCACGGAGTCAAAATTGACTGGCTGATCCCGAATGCACAGAAAAAGCAGATGGAACCAATCATGATCACCCTTCAGTCCGGTGCGCAGAGCGAACTGGATCTCCCGCATGAAGGGGAGGAATTCGGGTATGTCCTGGCGGGGGCGGTGGACCTGATTCTGGGGGAGACGTCGTATCACGTACGGAAAGGCGACAGCTTTTCCTATAAGACGTCAAAACAGCATTATCTGATTAACAACGGGAAAACGCAGGCAGTCGTTTTATGGATCAGTACGCCGCCGAATTTTTAATCCAACGCGGGAATCGGGCAGACATTTCACAGAGGAGCATCGGCAAATTGCGGTGCAATGACCAGGCTGCGGCTCTAAGAGGAGGATATTATGGATAATAACATCATTCTTTCCATTCGGAATGTAAAGGTGGTTTTTGAGGACGGCTTTACAGCTCTGGGTGGTGTCAGCATTGATATCGGACAGAATGAGTTCGTTACGCTGCTCGGTCCCTCCGGCTGCGGAAAGACGACGCTGCTGCGCTGTATCGGCGGATTTGAAAAGCCAACCAGCGGGGAGATCCTTTACAAGGGGGAAAACATTATTCCGCTTCCTCCGTATAAGCGGAATATCAATACGGTGTTTCAGCGGTATGCGCTTTTCCCGCACATGAATGTTGCCCAGAATGTCGCTTTCGGTCCGAGCCTGAGGCGTGAGGATAAAAAGCAGATATCTGCCAGAGTCAGCGAAATGCTGGAACTGGTCGGTCTGGCAGGGTTTGAAAAACGCCGGATTTCAAGTCTTTCCGGCGGACAGCAGCAGCGGGTTGCCATTGCGCGGGCGCTGATTAATTCGCCGGATGTGCTGCTCCTGGATGAACCGTTGGGGGCGCTGGATCTGAAGCTGAGACGGGAGATGCAGCTGGAACTGAAACGCATTCAGCGGGAGAGCGGCATCACCTTTATCTTTGTCACCCATGATCAGGAAGAAGCGCTGACCATGAGCGACCGTGTCGCCGTTATGCGGGCCGGGGAGATTTTGCAGCTCGGGACACCGGTGGATATTTACAACGAGCCGGAATCGGCGTTTGTGGCGGACTTTATCGGAGCCAGCAATATCCTGCCCTCGACGATGGTCAGAGATCATCTGGTCCATTTCCTGGGAACGGACTTCCCCTGCGCAGACAGCGGATTTGGCGAGAACAATCCGGTGGATGTGGTGCTCAGACCCGAGGACGTGAAGCTGAAGCCGGAGAGTGACCCGGCCAATGGCGTTGTCGGCGTGGTCGAATCACTGCTGTTCAAGGGCGTTCATTACGAAATGAAAGTCCGCACGGGAGCGGATGCCCTTCTTGTCCATTCCACGCATGCGCGTCAGGTTGGAACACGGGTGAAAATGACAGTGGCGCCTGAGGATATCCAGGTCATGCGGAAGAGTGATTATTCACCGGATGTTCGTGCACGCAAAGGAGAGGGGGGCGCTCAGTGAAGCATAAAAACCTTATGTCGCTGCCCTTTACGCTGTGGGCGGTCATATTTATCGTACTGCCGCTGTGTCTGATCGTCTGGTACGGTGTAACGCTGGAGATTCCGGTTGAGTATACGCAGATCACGCTGGAGGATGGATCGACAGCGTATAAGCTGGAAGACGGAACCATTCAGACACAGGAGCCATG
Source organism: Christensenella sp. UBA4263 (assembly GCA_002395225.1). GTDB lineage: Bacteria > Bacillota > Clostridia > Christensenellales > Aristaeellaceae > Ventricola. The sequence continues at coordinate 81,051 of DGWH01000165.1, read as the reverse complement.
GCAGAAAAAGGCGGTGATCTCCTTCTCGAACTTCAAAAGAATGGTGGAGCCGACCTATCTCAAGCTCCTGATCCGGTCCCTTCGGGTCGCACTGCTGACGACGCTGATCTGCCTTTTGCTGGGGTATCCGGTGGCCCTGATTCTGACGGGAAAGGATTTTAAGCATCCCTCACTCTGGATGATGCTGATTATCCTTCCCATGTGGATGAATTTTCTGCTGAGAACTTATTCCTGGATGTCGATTCTTGAAAATTCAGGCATTCTGAACAGCTGGATTGCCTCACTGAGAGAAGCCATTCCGGCCTTTGATCAGTTCCTGAGTGACAGGGGCGTCGGGAATAAGATCATCTTTCTGTATAATGAAAATGCGGTGATTCTCGGCATGGTTTACAACTATCTGTCCTTTATGATCATGCCGATTTATACGGTCATTGAAAAAATTGACCACAGCCTGCTGGAAGCCGCGGCGGATCTGGGTGCATCGCCGTCCAAGAGCTTCCTTCGTGTCACACTGCCGTATTCGTTGCCGGGCGTGCTTGAAGGCGTGACCATGGTTTTCGTACCGGCGGTAACGACGTTCGTCATCAGCCAGCTGATGGGCGGCGGAAAAGTGCCGCTGATCGGTGATGTCATCCAGAATCAGTTTGGAAAATCCAGTGACTGGCATTTTGGCGCCTCCCTGTCGCTGCTGGTGATGGTGGTGGTCCTGGCCTTCATGAGAGGACTGCATTCGATCGATAAAGAAGAGGAAGTACAGAAGGAGGTGCGTATTTTCTGATGAAAAAACTGAGGAAAGTTTATATTGCACTGATTATGGTGTTCCTCTATGCACCCATTGCCCTTCTGGTCCTGTATTCGTTCAATGACAGCAAATCCCGTGCCAAATGGGGCGGGTTTACCCTGCGGTGGTACCAGGAACTGTTTTCAGACAAAGTGATCATCTCCTCGCTGATGACCACCCTGTCCATCGGCCTTCTGGCGGCGGTTATTTCAACCATACTGGGAACGTTTGGCGCCATTGTCCTCTACCAGATGAAGCGCGGCCCCCGGAACATGATGCTCAATGTGGTTAACCTTCCCATGCTGAACTCCGAGGTAGTGACCGGCGTATCCCTGATGATGCTGTTTGCGCTTGCCAACCTTCAGATGGGATACATGACGCTCCTTCTGTCCCACATCTCCTTCTGTGTGCCCTATGTGGTGCTTTCGGTGATGCCCAAGCTCAGACAGCTGGAGCCAAATCTGGCAGAGGCGGCACAGGACCTGGGAGCAACACCACTGCAGGGATTTTTCAAGGTGATTCTGCCGGATATCATGCCCGGCGTCCTGTCCGGCTTCCTGATGGCACTCACCATGTCCATTGACGATTTTGTCGTCAGCTTCTTTACGACGGGCTCGGGCGTCAGCAATCTGTCCATTACCATTTATACCATGGCCAAGCGCGGCATTTCGCCCAAGATCAATGCGCTTTCAACGCTGATTTTTGCGGGGGTTCTGATTCTTATGCTGATTTTGAACCTGAAGGATATGAAAAATCCGGAAGGGGCAAAAAAGATAGAAAAAGTGAAGATTCCTTATTGAGAACGGAAAGGGGTAAAAAAATGAAAAAACTTGCAGTTCTGGCGGCTCTTCTGGCAGTGTTCCTCTTCACCTGTGCGGCGGCAGAGAAAATCTCCGTGTACAACTGGGGGGATTACATTGACCAGGAAACGATTGAAATGTTTGAGAAGGAAACGGGCATTGAAGTTGAATACATGGTCTATGAAACCAACGAGGACATGTATGCGAAAATTGCCAACGGGAAATCCAGCTATGATGTGATTTTCCCCAGTGATTACATGGTAGAACGCATGATTCGCGAGAATCTGCTGCAGAAAATCAACTGGGACAATATCCCCAATGTGGTAAACATTGATCCCAGATTCATGCATCAGGCCTATGATCCGGAATCCCAGTATTCCGTTCCGTACACCTGGGGAACCATGGGAATCCTTTATAACAAATCCATGGTGGAAGAGATTCCGACCAGCTGGAAGACGCTGCAGGATGAGCGGTATTCCATGAACATGCTGATGCTCAATTCTCCGCGGGATACAATCGGCATTGCCCTCATCATGGCCGGCCACAGCCTCAATGCAACGGACGCGGCGGCACTGGAGGAGGCCAAGCAGCTGCTGATTGAACAGAAGCCGCTGGTGCTGGCCTATGTGGTGGATGAGGTCAAGGACAAGATGATTGCCGGCGAGGCCGCCGTTGCGCTGGTATGGAGCGGCGATGCGACGTTCTCCATGGCGGAAAACGATGAACTGGATTATGTGGTGCCGGAGGAAGGAAGCAACATTTTCTTTGATGCCATCTGTATCCCGGCGAATGCCAAGAACGTTTCCGGAGCGGAGAAGTTCATTGACTTCCTCTGCCGTGCAGATGTAGCGGCAAAGAACTATGAATATGTCGGCTATGCCATTCCGAACAAAGCTGCCATTGAGGTCCTCGGCGCGGATGAGTACAATGCCTCCCCGGTTAACAATCCGCCGCAGGAAGTGCTTGATAAGTGCGAGGTCTTCAAATATCTCGGAGAAGAGACGAAACTGTACGATCAGGTCTGGACAGAGATTATCTCCGAGTATTAATCAGCGGAATCCCAAGAGACGTCATGCGGCGTCTCTTTTTTATGTCGGGAAACAGAAAAACACCTCTCGGTGTGAGAGGTGTCTGCTGCAGGGAAATTACTGATTGATCTCGAGGATCTTGTCGCGCAGCTCTTTTTCAAGACGTCCGAGCTCGACGGAAGCCTCAGCGCGTTTCTGAGCACCTTCGCGCTGAATCTTCTGCACTTCGGTAAGGGTGTCGATGAGGCTGGTATTGGCAACACGAATGGTCTCCATGTCGATGATGCCGCGCTCGGCCTCCCGTGCTGTTTCGATGGTTCCGGTCTTGAGCTTCTCTGCATTGCTGCGGAGCAGTTCGTTGGTCATGTCGGTAACCGCCTTCTGCGCATGGAGGGCATCCTCTGCATGCTTCATGCCCAGCGCAATGACCATCTGGGATTTCCAGAGAGGAATGGTGTTGGCGATGGTGGACTGGATACGCTCAGCCAGAATGTTGTCATTGGACTGCATGAGACGGATCTGCGGACCCATCTGGACGGAAACCATACGGGTCAGCTTCAGATCATGGACGCGCTTCTCAAAGCGGTCGATGAGCTGGGCGAAGTCATTGGCGGCCTGCGCATCGGCCGGATCGGCGGTTTCCTGTGCCTTGGCAAGCAGCGGGGGCAGTTCCTCTTCGCGCAGCTTCTTCAGCTTCAGTTCTCCGGCGATGATGTACAGCGTCAGCTCATGATAGTACTGGTCATTCTCTGAATAGAGACCATCCAGCATCTGTGAATCGGAGACGAGCTGCTTCTGATGCTCCTGCAGTGTTTTGACAATCTCCGTAATATTGACTTCGATCTTGTCAAACTTCGCCTTCATCTGCGTCAGATCGCTGGCAGCCTTTTTGAACAGTCCGAAAAATCCGCCACCCTTTTTCTCATCCGGATTGAAGCCTTTCAGTTCGGTCACAAGGCGGGACAGCATATCAGAGATGGCGCCGGTATCCTTGGTTTTAACATCTTCGAGGATACGGTCAGAGAACTGCGAAATCTTATTCTGAGCGGCGTTTCCGTATTTGAGAACGGTTTCACTGTCTGTGATGTCAATGCGGTCAACGAAAGCCAGCACGGCTGCCTGCTCTTCAGGACTGAGGTTGTTGAAATTGAGGGAATCATCCGCTTCATCGACGGCCTCAACTTTGGTTTCAGCCGGCTGAGTGCTCGTGCTGGTATCCTTCTCTGCCGTCTGAACAGCGGCTGCTGCGGCCTGAGCGCCGGCAGGGGCAGCTTCCGTGGCGGCAGGAGCCTCAGTGACGGGCTCGGCCTTCGGCTGAGTTTCCTCCTCACCGGGGAGAACGAGAGTGGGAATCTTGTTGTCCATGAAAGTTCACGCTCCTTACAAATTGATATCTTCTCGAAATATCTGTTGAAATTGTACACCAAAGCGGGCAGAGTGTAAAGAGAATCAGGCGGAAAAACGGTCGGATGCATGGTCCTGGCAGAGTCAGGGCCGGCAAAGTGTCAAGGCTAAAACGGCAGGGGAGAACCCGTTTTCGGAAATCAGGCAGTCTTGGCGGCAGATATTTCAAAGGGCATCACGATGAGAACTCTTGACCATTATACCATTCTGATTTAAGATACAATCCGAAAGTGCCTTGATGAGCAGAATCGTGAGGAACAAGTCCAAAAGGACTGACGAAACAGGCACTTTTGGTTGTTGAACAGATCTCTGCAGGGCATTAGGGAGGGGAAGTTGAAACGTGCTGTTTACCTCTTTGACATATCTTCCGTTTCTGTTGGCAATACTGATCCTGTACTGGCTGGTGCCGGCGCCAAGGCGACGCGTACTGCTTTTGGCGGCAAGCATCTTGTTTGCGGCAATGCTTGGCATCCAGTGCCTGGCCTGCGCGGCGCTTTGTGCAGGCATTGCGTATATCGGAGGAAGATGGATTGGAAAATGTGACAATCAAATCCGGAAGCGTTCTTTGGCGATATGCTTTTCCTTTGCGATGCTTGTTCCCATGCTTTTTTTTCGGATGATGTCTGGTCACTCGCCGGCACTGCCTGACTGGCTTGCGGGATTGTTTTCAGGCGGAATGACGGGGCAAAATGGTTTTTTAGCGCCGGCAGGGATCAGTTTTTTTACGTTTACTTCTCTGGGATATCTTCTGGATGTTTATCATGGACGAATCAAGGCAGAAAACCGGCCCGGAGTTTTTTTGACATTTGTCCTGTTTTTTCCTCATCTGACATCGGGACCGATTGCCAGAGGAGAATCATTGCTTGGGCAAATGACAGAAGAAAAGGCGTTTGATTTTGAGGGGATTCGGGACGGCTTTTCCATGATTCTTCTTGGGTATTTTGAAAAGCTGTGGGTTGCGGATCGTATAGCGCTTTATGTGAATTTTATCTTTGAGCATTGGTATGAATCTACCGGATGGCAGCTGCTGCTTGCAATCCTTTTATATACCGTCCAGATCTATGCGGACTTTAACGGATATAGCCTGATTGCTATTGGTTCAGCCAGATGCTTTGGTATCTCACTGCAGGATAATTTCAGACAGCCTTATCTGGCAGTGTCTGTCAGAGACTTCTGGAAACGCTGGCATATCAGTCTGACCACCTGGTTTCGTGATGAAATCTATATTCCCCTCGGAGGGAGCAGAAAGGGAAATATCAGGCGATACATCAACATTCTTTTGGTGTTCCTGATTTCCGGATACTGGCATGGTACAGGTCTTACATTCTTAGTTTGGGGCGGCCTGCATGGCTTATATCAGATAGCGGAAATCCTGCTGGATACAGAGAACAGGGGAAAAAACAGGTATTTTTGCCGCATCCGGACGCTGGTGCTGGTTGCGTTTGCATGGCTTTTTTTCCGGGCCACATCCTTTCAGATGGCTGTACAAATTCTTTTGAGAATCGGAACCCGATTTATCGGAAGTCCGGTCAGCACCGGGATGCTCCCGACACAATGGGCGGCAATTGTCATTGGGATTTTGTTTATGCTGCTTGTGGACGGATTTCATGAACAGGGAAAACGCGTGCTTGCTTTTACGGACCGGAAACCATGGTTTGTCCGGGGTGCGGTCATGATGGTGTTCGCTTTTCTTCTTGTGATTTTTTCACTGTGGGGATCCGGTTATCAGTCGAATTCCTTCATTTATTTTCAATTCTGAGGTGCTTAATGAAGGCAAAAATAATCTATCTGGTTAGCTGGATGACGCTGTTTATCGTGGGATTGATTTGCCTGAATGGCTTTTTTCTGCGAAAAGATGCGCAAATGAAATATGAGCATTTTTTTGAAGCGGATCATTCTTATGACGTGTTGTTCTTTGGAACCTCCCATGTGATGGATGCGGTTTATCCCACGGAGCTGTATAAGCAATATGGCATTCGATCATATAATCTCGGAAATCCGGCTGAAACACTGGAAGCGTCGTATTATACGATGAAAATTGCGTTTAAATATCATGTGCCGAAGATAGCGGTGATTGATGTTGCCTATGTGGACAAACGCCAGGACGAGAGTCGGGGAACGATACCGCTTTCCCATGCCTTTTATGATGCCGTGCCGTTTTCCATGACCAAGGCAGAGACGGTCTTCAGCCTGTTTCCGCCGGATATGCGGGCTGAATTTCTGTTTCCGCTGGTCAGTTACCACATGCGCTGGGAGGAATGGGTGATGGGTACGGACAGCCCTGTGTGTGAATGTGAGCCATACATGATGGGCGCGGAGATGAGAACCGGACACGCAGAACCGGATCCGTTTGTTCGAACTGACCGGATGAATACAGATGAAACCCCGGGGAAAAAGGCACTGCGCAGCATGATTCACCTGTGCAGAGAGAACCATGTCATTCCCGTGCTGGTGGGGATTCCTTTCCCGGCGCCGGAGGAAAAACAGGCGATGATGAACAGCGTGGCAGTGATTGCCCGTGAGGAAGATGTCTGTTTTCTGAATCTGTTTGATGTTTCCGGACTGATTGACTTTAAGACGGATTGTTATGATGCAGCATCTCATTTGAATCCGGATGGAGCAATAAAAGTGTCTGCGTATCTGGGAGAATATTTGAAAGAGCTCATTGGAGAACAGACTTCTGCGAAAGATGAAGATGCTTTTTGGCAGCGCCAGATGCGCCAGTATCAGGAGACACTGAAACATATGTGGTTGGAACAGTTGCTTCCTCACAAAGAAAGAGAATAAACAATGAATTCAAATCTTGCCACTCGTCTTGAAAAAACCGGAATGCTCCTGTTTATTGTGGCAGCATTCCTTACGTTTTTTAATATTTTTTTTCTTCCCTTTGGACGTATTAATTATCATTATGGCTTTCTGGGCTGTCTTCCGAGCATGCTTTTGTTTCTTTTTGCCTATTTTTTTCTGCAAAGAAAACTGGAAATGAAAGACGAGAAAACCATATCCCGATGGGGGAAAACCTTCTGTGTGTGCTATCTTGCGGTGACGTTTGTCCTGCATCTCATTTTAGGATACTGGATGGAATATACCCCGCTTGGTGACAATCTGATGCTCTATCAGGGGGCACTGGCGCTGGCTCGAAATGGAGCATTTGAAAAAGGGTCGGATTTTATTCTGTATTTCTGTCGTTTTTCCAATCAGTGGGGGTTTCTTCTTTATCTTTCTGTTTTTTTTCGGTTATTCTTTTCTTTAGGCGGAACCAATCCCTTTTATGCGCTGGCGATTGTTGAAAGTCTTCTTTATTTGGGCGCAGGAATCAGTCTGTTCTTACTGGCGCGGAGAGTAAGCAGTGGTCGGGGCGTTCTTCTCCTGGGAATGATGCTTGTATGCTGTCTTCCCATGCTGCTGGCACCCTGTGTTCTGTATACGGATACATTCTCCATGCCCTTTGTCATCTGGACACTGTGTACGGCGGAGCGGGTTTTGCATGCACAGAATCTGAAAAACCGAATCAAGTGGGTCGTCATTTGTGCAATTGTGGCTGTCTTTGGCGGTCAGATCAAGATGACTGTGGCGATTACATTGATCGCTGCCTGTATCCTGTGGCTGATTCACCTGAGGCATTTTGAAGGGATTCTTTGTGTGGCTTTATGCGGCGCTGTAATGGCAGCCGGAACGGCAGCCGTGCATCATTTTGTGCTGCATCGCTATCTGGATGAGGACATATACCGTCAGGAGAATACGCCGATTATTCACTGGATTATGATGTCTATCCCGGATGGGGATAATCCCTATGGAGGGTTTTCCCAGGATTATGCGCTTACATGGAAAATGATGGATGAGGGAGCCAGCCATAAAGAGGTAATGGACTCGATTTATAGTCGAATGAAGGATAAAATTTATTCGCTGCGGTATCCAAATCGGCTGCTACTGGCGCTCTTTCGCAAGAACTCTGCATCTTTTTCGGATGGAACGTTTGGAATGACGGAAATGCTGGATGATAAACCGATACGCCGCAACATTCTTTCAGAATTTGTGCTTGAAGATGGAAAGTATTACAATTTTTATATGGAACTGACATCCGGTATTTGGTTCGGGATGCTTCTGGTCGCACTGCTGCGGGCTTTCTCGGAATACCGGCGCGGCAGGACGGAAAAATGCCTGATTTATGTGACGCTGTTGGGAACGATGATTTTTCTTATGATTTGGGAAGCACGGGGGCGATATCTGTTTAATTACATTCCCGTCTTTCTGCTGGCTGCGTCACTCCCGATTGGAGACGGGGATGTTTTCGGTTCAATGAAGTCTTGTTTCAGACCTTCCAATCGGAAGTAGAACATGTACGGGAAATACAAACAGGGAGCCGCCAAAAAGCGGCTCCCTGTTTGTGAGAGTAAAGTTCCTGATATGGCTGGCAAATGGCACGGCTCGTTGAAAAATGATCAGTGTGATTCTGCGTTAAGCGGGAATTTGTCAGCATGAAGGAATGGAAAGACACCTCTTTTTGCAAGGCAGATATAGAGGAGGAGAATTACCAGGGACACAGCGGATACGGCAATTCCCAGATGATAAAAACGGTTGTGGAAGGTAAAACGGATGGTATGTTCGCCGGCTTCGATGAAGACAGCCATAAAGCACACGTCGCAGGGGATAATGGGGACAGCGTTTCCGTCAACGGCGGCGGTGAATCCTTTGTCGTAAGGAATGGTAAAGACCAGGTAACCGGGCTTGTCGGAGCGGATATGGGCGCTGAAGCCGGAAGCGTCGGTTTCAAACCGGTCGCAGGCCTGCCGGCTGAGATTCCGGGCGCTTTCTGTCCAGTCAGGAATATGATGAACATCAAGAGTGTCAATCCGCTCTTTGGCCTGACTGAGCCAGGGCTCATCCAGCGCAACGGAGGCAAGGAGTGTAGAACCGATGGTGTCCGGCGTCATGGACTGGTCATGTGTTCCGGTACAGACGGTTTGCAGAAAGCCCATAGGGACGGAATGCTCATTGGTATAAACCGGGAAGCCGTTTTCATCATGACTGTAGACAAATCCCTCCGGAACAGAATCATCCGGACTGGTCAGATGGTATTCACTGGTGCTGAGAAACGTGCGAAGCGCTCCGTCCGTGCCGGATGTGTGGATGGTGGTGGATTCGTCATAACCAAGTCCGGCCATGGAAAGAAAACGGCCTGTCAGGGACTGCCGGAGCGAATGGAAGACGGTGAGGGAAGAGGTCCCGCGCAGCAGACCGTAATTTCGTAACCGGGTTCCATAGTCGATGCGTTTATAGCCGGAAGGTTCGGCAAGACGCAGAGAGGAAAGGGTGGGCCTGGCGATCTCATCAAGCCGGTAAATCCCGCTGCCGGGCTGGGTGCCGCCGGAGAGAAGATAGGTATCCCCTGTCCGAATGTATACTGAATAGGCAAGAACGGCGACGATGGAGACCAGGAGGGTCAGACTGCGGGCGGGGATGCGGTCTTTTCTGAACAGACAGAGCGCAAGACAGAGGAAACTGACCAGTGTCATTCCAAGGGAAAACCAGATAAACGGCAGGGGGGCATAGGCCTCCTCCTTCTGTCTCAGGATCATCCGCCACAGACGTGAGGGAGCCCGTTCCTCCATGAACCGGAGAACGGATTCAGGAAGGAGAAACGGAACGGTCAGGAGGAGGACGGCGAGGGTGCAGAAAAGGAATCCGTGCCGCCAGGCTTTTATGTTGAGATCAGAGAAGGGACGGTCAGAATCCAGTGCTTTGAGGGTAGCCAGCGTCATCATCAGAACAAGTCCGTACCACCATCGGGTATATGTCTGATTGCTTTCAAGGACAAACAGACCGCAGAGAACTGGTATGAAGGAAAGGATGATCAGGAGGATAATCAGGCGGCGCAGCCAGCGCTGTGTCTCCGGACATCTGACAAGGAATACAAAGGTTCCTGCGGCACCAAAAAGAGGCAGCCATGCAGCGGTCGAGGTCCAGGAGGCCGCCTGTCCGTAAAACGCATGGACGACACCGCTCTCAATGGGCATGAGAAATACACGAATCCGTTCGAGAATATCGGGGACAGGGTAAGGATGCAGCAGGTCGGCTCCGCTTCCGGTTCGTGTAATCTGCAGCATGTACAGAAGGGCCGGACACAGAATCACGCCGGCAAGTGCACACCCAATGGCGCACTCAAAGAGGACCAGGAGGAGACGGAGAAACCGATGGGTACTTTTCCATGCCGGGGAGAAAAAACGAAAAAGAACGTAAAAGAAGACCAGGAGAGCGCTGCCGAACATAAAGTAGTAGTTGACAAGCGTATTGAGACCGCAGGCCAGGGCGAGGCGGCCGGCATGAGTCCGGCCGGTCATGAACTGTTCAATTTCGAGGAGAATAAGGGGAAAAAAGGCGATGACCTCGGTAAAGTGATAGAACTGTGTGTTGACGACGGTAAAAGAGGAAAAGGTGTACATGACGGCGCCGAGGAGGGCACGGGCATCATCTGAGAGCATTTTCCTGAAATACAGAAAAGAGGTCAGCATGCATACCGTATGCTTTAGCAGAGCCATAAGGGTAATGCCGTATGGCAGTGCCGCCTTTGGCAGCAGAGCCAGCGGCCAGACAAAAGGACTGCCAAGGGTATAGAAGGCGTAACTGCCGATTGCAGGCGCTCCGAGCAGCGTGTTGAACGAATACGTATTAAGACCGTTCCTCAGAATGCGCTGTGTCTCCGCCAGAAAAGGCAGCTGCTGCTCGATGTAATCGCCGCGGGTAACATAGGCGCCTCCGTAGGGAAGGAACGCCGGCGAGAGGGCGAGAAAAGCGATGATGAGTCCGAAAAGGCAGACCCGGGACATCGGAATCTGAGATGATTTGTTCAAGGACTGGCCTCCGTTTCTTCTACGGATGAGCAGGGAGCTCACCCGTCAATAATGGAGAATTTGGGTCAATTACCTGATTTAACTGTTTGAGATAGATATCCTGTGCATCATCAAAGGAATAAATCCGAATGTTGTCCTCAGCATAAACCAGATGCTCATCGGAGATACAGGGGGGCGGACAGAGAGCGATTTCATCGGTATCGGTGTAGAGGAAAACCCGTCCCTCCGGATGCTCAGTGGTATGCCGCACGGTCTGCAGCCACTCATAAGGCTTCTGACTTAGCCACGTACTGTAAATATAGACATCCAGTTTTCCATCGCTGAATTCGGTCAGAAGATTTCCATTCCAGAAAGTGGCATATCCGGTAGTGTATCCGTTTTTCTCAAGCCATGCAGCAGCTTTTGCCTGCTGCAAGTCGTGAGACGGAATATCCCGCCTTACAAAAGAAATGGTATTTCCGAAAAAAAGAAGGACCAGAGCGGCCATCAGACATTTCCGCAGGAGAGAGGAAATAGACAGATGTCGGATTGCAAGAAAGATAGACAAAAGGGAAAACAGGAGTCCCATCATGTAATACCCTACCGCATACGGGGTGGCGGAATAACCGGCAGCTACGCAGTCAAGAATCCATACAAAGAGTATTCCGGAAAGGGCAAAGATAGCAAGAAGACGATGATAATCCGGCAGAGAAGGCTTGCGAAGCAGGGTAAACGGAACGAAAAGGACAGCGAAAACAAGGAGAATCAGCAGAAAGCTGATTCCGCCCTCCATGGAAACGATAACAGTATCAGCCTTATAGCCAAAATAATTACAAAGTGCGTCAATATGTTTCAGAAAATCGGAAAACTGAAAGGCGTCGGTATGGAGGGTACCGTACTCTCTGTAATGAAACCGGGGAGACAGGGCAAAGCGGTTGATCAGATAGCCGGCCAGCATGGAAAGAAGGAAAACGGCGGTGGCAATGAGCAGCCAGGAGGGCTGAGCTTTTCCTGAACGGGGGATGGATGCGGAACGCATCTGAAAAAACAGAGAGGCAAAAAGAAATGGAACACCAAAGATCATAAACATCCGGATGCCGGCAGTCCCGGACCAGATGCCGAGGATAATAAGAAGAATAAACTTTGGAATACTGTGTGACGCTCGGTCGATGGACAGGATGAGACCAAGGGAGAGACAGCCTGCAATCAGGTACATGCTGTAAAAACCGCCCCAGGAAAACAGAAAAGAATGGATTTTGGAATAAGGCAGAATAAAACAGGCGGCGCAGTAGACAGCCTCCTCAAGACACCCGGCCTGCCGCGCAGCAAACAGAAAGGCAGCAGTTGTTCCGATTGCGATAACCAGAATGGAGAAGAGACGGGCCATGTGCCATGAGGAAAACAGGGCAAGTCCCAGCTGATAGATAGGGACGGGACTGACCGTGCGCAGCTCCGTTGAATAAAACCAGTCCGTACTGAGAAGTGCTTTTTTCTGATTCAGATGGTCTGCCAGCACAAATTCTGAAGACTGATCTGCATCGAGTGTATAAAGACCGTAACGGGCATAAGTAAAAAAAGAGAGGGCTAAAGCGAGCCCGAGCAAGAGCCATGGGAACAACTTTGAAAAACGCAGAGTGGGTTTCATTAAGAATCCTCCGATTGAACGAAATGCGGTTGGACGGATCAGGCGACAATGCGAAGTTCGTAGACACGGGAAGTTATTTTGAGTGAATTTTAGAGTGAACTATAATAACTGTCAAGCTTTATCCATAAAAGTGAACAGCGGATACGCCTAGACTTTTTCCGCCGCTTCCTGCACATGCAGGTGTATTTTCGCTTGACAGATTACGTTTTTTCGATACAATTAGGTCAATGTTTCCCTGTTCAGGCAATTTCAGTTTTTCCCTCAGGCAGGAGATCGTTATACCGGAGTAATATTTTAATGAGTTATACGCTTCAAATTGCAGAAGCGATTGAAGACTTCTTTCATAAGAAAGACCTGATCATTGTCCGAGAAGAAACATCCAACGGAAATGAGTGTCTCATTCATTTCCGTACAAAACTGAAATCCAAAATACAGACTGCTCATGAATACATAATCATCCGTGATAACAACTTTTCAATCCTTACCACCATCCCCATCAATGCAGACGAGGATCATCGTCTGGCCCTTGCCGAATATCTGACGCGGGTCAATTTTAATATGCGAATCGGCAACTTTGAGCTCGATATGACAGATGGTGAAATCCGTTTCAAGGAATATGCTTTTGTCGGCGATGGTCCTGTTCAGACAGAACTGATTGCCAGCATGGTCTTTATTCCTCTTCAGATGATTGATCTTTATTCAGACGGCATTCTTTCCGTACTTTTCGATTTCAAAACGCCCAGAGAGGCGTATGAAGCCCTCTCAAATTAGCGTACCTCCGGTTCAAAGATGGAATCATGTTCATTCCTTCTCTCCGGTCAGGCGCAAAAACGACGCCAATCGCAACAAAGGATCATAAAATGAACGATAAAAAAAACGTTCTGGTGGTCGGCGCAGGGCCCGCAGGCCTGACTGCCGCCTATGAACTTCTTAAAAATGCCGGTGATCGTTTCAATGTCATTCTCGTCGAGGAACACCGACAGGTCGGAGGGCTTTCAAAGACCCTGTATTATAAAGGAAACCGGATTGACCTCGGCGGGCATCGCTTCTTTTCCAAGAGCAATGCCGTGAATGAACTCTGGGAGGAGCTGCTCCCCATGCAGGGTGCCCCCTCCTGGGATGACCGGAAGCTTGAGCGGACCATTCCTCTTTCCCCGAACGGGCCGGATCCGGAAAAGACTGATGCTGTCATGCTCTATCGGAACCGTGTCTCACGCATTTACTTTCTCCGGAAGTTCTTTGACTATCCAATTTCCATCAAGTGGCAGACCTTTGCCAATATGGGGCTGGCCCGCACCATCCGCTCCGGCATCGGTTACCTGGCCTCCTCCTTCCACAAGCGGCCGGTCCGTTCACTGGAGGATTTTTACATCAACCGCTTCGGAAAACCGCTGTATGCCATGTTTTTCGAAGGGTATACCGAAAAACTCTGGGGTGTACATCCCAGCCACATTGCCCCCGACTGGGGTGCACAGCGGGTAAAGGAACTCTCCCTGATGGGGGCTCTCCTCAACGCGCTGACCAAACCGTTCCGCAAAAAGGACGTCAGGGTGGAAACCTCCCTGATCGAGTCCTTTTCCTATCCCAAGCACGGTCCCGGACAGCTGTGGGAAACCATGGCCGAACGCATCCGTGAGATGGGCGGCATTCTCTTTACCGAAACCCGCTTTGTCTCAGCCGTTCGCAGCGGAGAGAGCGCGGACAGCCCCATTACCGGCATCACCGTTGAGGATGCTGACCATAACCGGCGCACGCTTCCCTGCGACTATCTCATCTCCTCCATGCCCCTTTCGGATCTCTTTGCCGGGACCCCCGGACTCCCTGAAAAGGCCAGAAAAGCAGCTCTGGCTCTTCCCTATCGCGACTTCATGACCGTCGGTCTCCTGGTCAGGCGCCTTGAAATCCAAAATACCACTAGCCGCAAAACCATCGGCAATATCGTTCCGGACTGCTGGATCTACATTCAGGAGAATGACGTAAAGATCGGGCGGCTGCAGATTTTCAACAACTGGTCGCCTTATATGGTCAAAGATCCGGAAAACACTGTATGGATGGGTCTCGAATTCTTCTGCCGGGAAGGCGATTCCATGTGGACCATGAAGGACGCAGACTTTATCAAGATGGCCATCAGTGAACTGGTCAAACTGGGAATTATCCGGGAGGACGCGGTTCTCGACAGTATCTGTGCGCGTGAGAAAAAAGCCTATCCGGCCTACTTTGGCACCTATGATCAGATGGATGATATCCGCGCCGCCCTTGACGATATTCCCAATCTCTACTGCATCGGCCGGAACGGACAGCATCGCTACAACAACATGGACCATTCCATGCTCACCGGCATGGAGGCTGCCCGCCTCATCTCAGAGGGCAGCAATGACCGTTCGCATCTCTGGCAGATCAATGCCGAGGAATCTTACCACGAAGAGGGGTCATCTTTTTGAAAACATCACTCTCCGAAAAAAGGGCCTAGCCCTTTTTTCTTATGTGCATTCTGGTTGCTTTTATCTGATTTTCATTGTGCAGCTCAGTTTCACGCGTCTCTGGCCGCTTTGGATATCTCTGGCTGCCGGCGCGATTCTCTCCGTTTTTCTGATCCACATAAGCCACATCATGGAGAACGTTGTTTTTTTCCCTGCCGACTGACTATGCCCGCCCCTTTCCGTTTCCGGATTTTCGCTGCGTTTTTCCTTGCCAGCAGTGCCATCTGTCTTCTCTATCTGTTGGTCTATTTCTCAGGCAATGCATCCTCGGATACCCTGATCCAGTGGCAGCAGATCCGTCTTTCGCAGTTCGATGACTGGTATCCGGCCCTGCATACCCTCTATGAATGGGCGGTTACCCGCATCATTCCTCACCCGGGTGCGCTACTTATCCTGCAGAATCTGTTTTTCTCCCTGAGTGTGGCTTATTCCTGCTCCGTTCTTTGGCGCTGGAAGCTTCCAAAAACGTTTGTGCTTGCCGTTCTCGCCTATCTCTGCATGAATCCGGCAACCGCCAATCTCCTGACGTTCATCTGGAAGGACTGTGCTTTTGCTTTTTGCTTTTGCTTTTGCCACCTGAGTGGTTAGAAATAAACCTTGACAATTGACATATAATGAAACATAATTTTAAAAGATGGATTGCGCTGAGGACAGGATGTTTGTCTCAATATCAGTCAGGGACGGAAGATGCCTTCCAGAAGGTCAATCTAAGAGAGGATACAGTGGGATGATTGAAGTATTTGATGATAAAATCCGTGGTGCACTGAAGAAAAACATTGGCTGGATTCCGTTGATTGTTCTGATCGTTCTCTCGACAGGAATTTTTTACTATACGGCCATCCAGCAAAGATATGCCCTGGTTGATGAGCTGACCGGTTTTAAACAGGCGGAATTTATTCGGATTACCTCGATTTCATTTGTCTGTGTATTTGCGATTACTGCACTGTTTCAGCTCCGCGAGCTGAAACGCCTTTCGCTCTTTCATGTCATTCTCGCACTGCTGGTGACGGGACTGATCATTCTGGGGAAGATTTCGCTGCTTGATTATCAGAGCAACGATTATGAAATCTTTCTGAGCGGATGGATTTATGAATATACGCAGCTTCCGCTGTGGAGGGCGATCGGGACGTATATCGGATCGGACTATTCACCGCCCTATCTGTATTTCCTGGCGCTGCTGTCAAGACTGACGGTGTTCCCCTGGCTTTATCTGATCAAGGCATTGTCGGTGGCGTTTGATGCACTGCTGGCTTTTTCGATCATGAAAATGGTCGGACTCAGGTGGGAAAGCCCGGTTTACCGAATCGGAACGTATCTGATGACGCTGCTGCTCCCGACGGTGGTCTTTAACGGCGCTTACTGGGCACAGTGCGATGTGATTTATACCTCACTGTGCATGCTGGCAATTTATCTGGCATTAAGACAGAAGAGCATCGGCTCATTTTTCCTGTTCGGAGTGGCCCTCTCCTTTAAACTCCAGACCGTCTTCTTTTTGCCGGTTCTGCTGCCGCTCTGGCTGCACAGAGATATAAAGCTTCGCTGGATCGTTCTGATTCCTGTCGGGTATATGCTGATGATGGTTCCGGCGCTGCTTGCCGGAAAATCACTTCATCATGTTCTGACCGTCTTCCTGCAGCAGGCGGGACAATATAATTTTATCACGATGAACGGTCCCAACGTATACGAGCTGTTCCTCCAGCCGACACAGCCGGATTCGGGTGTGTTCTATGAGATGTTCTCACAAATGGCGATATTTCTTGCTTTCGGGGCGGTTTTGGGCATCAGCCTGCTGCTTTGCATTTACCGCCGGCGGCTGAATGCGGAAACCATTCTTCTCTCTGCGCTTTTGTATCTGTCGGTTGTGCCCTTCCTGCTCCCCAAAATGCATGAACGCTATTCCTTCGGCGCCGATGTGATGGCCATGGCCGTCTGTATGTGGAATCCGAGACGGCGCTTTGCCCTTCCGATTCTGTTTGGACTGTCATCCTATTTCCTGTATACCTCAGGTCTGGCAGGGGGCGCCGTGCTGCTGCCGCAGATGGCCGTGCTGTTCTATGCGGCGGGAATAGGCATGACGCTCATTGAACTGGTAACGGTATTGAGGGAAAGCCGTGATGCAGAGATGGCCGCTGTCTGAAACGGCGCGGAAGAAATGACCCTGGTTAAAGCGGCAGTTTGTCAAACGCAGGCTTCAGGCGAAGCTGCCTGGGTAGATGACGAAGTTGAGGTCTGCGGAGAATACTGAGTTTCAGCAGGCAAAGAGAAGACAGTCCATCCACGGAAAACGGCGGATGGACTGTCTTTACTCAAAGAAGACGGCCATGCGTAACGGGATACGGCTAAGAGAGTGAATAAGGGAGTCAAAGAATGATCGGCATTTCAAGACGCAAACTGTATGATATAGCGTTGATAACGCTTCTGATACCGGGGCTTTTGTTCCTGCTGACATGGGTGCGCCTCATCGTTGCAGTCCCCTGCTGTCTGGCATTTATTGCTGCGTTCGGATTATATCATCGTCATGATGGCAGAAAGGAACTGAAAAGTGTTTTTGAGAAACAGCCCGAAATCTGGAAATGTTCGGGAATGACGATTGCGCTTTGTTTTTTCTGTGCCGTGCTCTGGACGTATTTGTCCGGAATAGGCGGTTTTTTCTATCAGAATGATGATTTTTTCGGGCGCAATGCCATTTTTCATGACCTTCTGGAACACGAGTGGCCGGTTCGTTTCAGCGGAACCTCGTATGCATTGACCTATTATATCGGGTTCTGGATTGTTCCTGCGCTGATTGGGAAACTCTGTGCAGCTGTTGGCGGGCCGGCAGTTCTCTGGTATGCGGGCAATTATGCGCTGTTTGCGGAAACTGTCTGGTTTCTGTTTCTGATCTTTCTTCTGTTTCTGTCTCTTCTGAACGTGCAGTCGGTCATTCCGGCCGGAGGATTTCTGCTGCTGTTTGTCCTGTTTTCCGGAATGGATGCGCTGGCAAGCTTCTTTCTGCACGACTGGACAGACCAGATTGAATGGTGGTCACACACCTGGCAGTTTTCATGTCACACGACGTGCCTGTTCTGGGTATTCAATCAGGCTGTCCCGGCGTGGCTTGTGACCGCGCTGCTTCTCTGCCTTCCGGAACGAACAGATACCTATGCGATGATCGGGCTTCTTGCGTTGCCGTATTCGCCGCTGCCGATGGTGGGGATTGTGCTGCTGTGCGCAGGAACGTTTATTGGGAAAATTCCGGCGGCCTTGCGAAATGAGGGACAGTCGGTTCAGACCGTGCTGTTTAAACCGGTCAGTATCTGCAATCTGTTGTCGATTCTGGGCAGCATTCCATGTCTTCTCTATCTGTCCTCCAATGCCGCGACGGGAAATGCGCCGTTCAGACTGGATCTGTTTCTGAATGTCTATCCGCTGCCGTATGCACTGGTCAGACTGATTCTGTTCAGCCTGATCGAATGGGGAATTTATGCACTGATTCTGCTGCCGTTTGCCCATAAGGATCCTGTTTTCTGGACGGTTGCTGTTTCCCTGCTGCTGATTCCCATGTTCCGGGTTGGATATAATATGGATTTCTCCATGCGTGCTTCCATACCGGGACTGTTTGTCCTTTCGGTTTACTGTGCAAAATTCCTGAAAGAATGGGGACCTCGTAAAAAGCTGCTGGCGGGCTGTCTCATCGCAGCGCTGCTGATTGGCAGCGTTACGCCGATGCTGGAATTTCATCGCGGTGCGTATAAGGTTTTCAGACGCGGAATGTTTCACCAGTTTTCGGATCCCTTTAAAACCGTTCTCCATCCGAATGCGGACACGGATAATTTTACCTGTTCGGATACGGAGAATTCCTTCTTTTACCGGTATCTTGCCAGACGGGGAAATGAGTCCTGAGACGTGTTCATGCTGAAAGGAATGGCAGTGATGAAAGGGACGATCAGATGAAAGAAACCGGAATGCGAAACTCATGGAAAGTGTATTTGCCCATGTTTCTCGCGATTGTGCTTGTATGTCTGGCAATTGTCAGCGGAGTTCTGGACCGGCAGAAAACATGGCTTGGCCTTTGCAACAGCGACATTCATTTTACGGAGGGGGCAGTCCGGTCAACAGAAAACGGGGATCATTATGGTGAAATGACGGCCGGACCGTATTTTCAGCTGCCTCCCGGCACATATCGGCTCAGGTGGTTTATTGACTGTGACGGTGAAAATGCCATCCGTCTGCGCTCGGATAATGGAGCGGAGATTGAGCCTGGCGTGATTCCGGTACATCCCGGAGAATTTGAAGGTGAGGCGTTTTTTACCATCAGGGAAGCAGCGGACAATTTTCAGATTGTGACAGAGTTCCGCAGCGGCACACAGATTCAGATATATGACTTTATCCTGGACAGCCCGATATATCATGACTATGCCCTGACCTGTCTGCTGGCAGCCGCCGCCTTCTGCATTCTGTGGTGGCGGTATAAGATTCGGAAAAATACGGATAATGGCTGGATGATTATTGCACTGGCGGTGCTGTATGCCAGTGTTCCGTCGCTGAAGGATAATATCCTATACGTATATGATACCCCGTTTCATGTGGCCAGACTGTGGAATCTGGCGGATGGACTGCGGAGTCTGCAGTTGCCTGTCCGATGCGGCGGATTTTCCTACAATGGTTTTGGCGCGGTTACCTCGGTCTTTTACCCGGATCTTTTCCTTTATCCGTTTGCATTGCTTCTGAATCTTGGTTTTTCGACGAATTATGTCATTCAGCTTCTGAATATTACGGTTCATGCGGTTTCTGCACTGACGATGACCTATTGCGCATCAAGAATCTTCCGGGAAAGCTGGACGGCAAGACTGGCCTCTGTTCTGTATGTGCTCAGCATCTACCGGATAACCGACTGCTATGTGCGGGGAGCACTTGGGGAAGCAATTGCCATGGCATTTCTTCCGCTGTTCCTTGCGGGACTCTGGGATGTGGTATTTGGTGACAGAAAGCGCTGGCCGGTTCTGGCTCTTGGCGCAACCTCTCTTGCACTGAGCCATAATCTGACAACTGTCATGTGTCTGGGTCTCGCAGTGCTTGTTACACTTTTCTATTTCCTGAAACTGATTCGGGAAAAGCGTTTGCCCTGTATTTTTCTTGCTGCCCTGGCAGCACTGGGAATGTGCTTGTTCCAGTATGTTCCGCTGCTGCAGATGATGCGGGCGGGAATCGGAGCGGAAAGTCTCAGACGCAATCTGGCTGACAGCGTTCTTTCGCCTGCACAGATGTTCCTTTGGGGTGAAGGGGATATGCCGGTCGATCCGCTGGACAAAACGCTTTCTGCCATACCGGTCGAACCGGGACTTGTCCTGATTGTGCCGGTTTTCCTCCTGATTTATCTGACATTTGGCAGGAATAAGACGGAGGAGGACAGGAATGCTCTCCGATTGGCTCTCGCTGGATTGGCAGGGGCGTTAGCAGCATCTGTTTTTTTCCCGTGGGGACGACTGGATCAGTTAACAGGTGGGCTGGCTTCGTATATTCAGTTTCCCTGGCGCTTTATGATGTTTCCTGCCATGTTTTTTTCTCTCGCCGGTGCATATGGCTACCTGAAAATGTTCGGACACAGGGAAAAAACGACGATGATTGTGACGGGATTTGCGATTCTCCTTGTTCTTCCAACAGTTGTCAGACAGACTACAACAAACGAATTTGTGGAATACGGAAGGATAACCGGCGCATCGATTTCCTACGATGAATATCTGCTTCCGGACACAGACCTGAGTGCTCTGGGTGACCGTATGCCGCATATGACGGAGGGAATCCAGATTCATAACTACCACAAAGACGGGACGATAATAACCTGCAGTTATGATGCAGCTGCTGCAGGAAATATTGCCTTCCCACTCTTTGGATATCCGGGCTATCAAGTGAAGCAGAATAATCGTATTGTTTCTTGGAAGCGTACAGAGAATAATCGGCTGACGGTCGAAGTCTCTGCAGGGAGCGGGGAGATCCGGATTTGCTATGTTGGAAAACCGCTTTGGCATGCTCTGGACATTTTGTTTCTGATTACGTTTTTTTGCATGATATGGTGTTTTTTCAGAAAACAGGCAAGGGGAGTAACCTGTTTCGGAAGCAGTGCCCGGGCAGAATAAATCTAAAAGATGGCAGCTCCAGTTGAGGAACTGCCATCTTCTATTTGTTATCAGGGGTTATCCAGTACAATTCATGTGTATTGATCTGGAAACAGCAGATGAATCGAAGGGACGAGGAAATCAGTCAGGAATTGTGCGCTTACAACGCATCGTGATAAGGTTCTTGTTCATAAGGATGATCAGAAGAAGGAACGAGACAAGAGAGAGCAGGTCAAACAGACGCCAAATGGCTTTTCCAACGTATCGGATGCTGATGTGTGAATGACCTTGATTTACATCAACAGTAATCAGGTTATTCCCTGTTAGGGTATAGGGGACGATTTTGCCATTTATTTCAGCCTGATAACCCATAAATCCGAACAGTGGAAACTGAATCTGACCACCATCTTTATCGGTGTCAGCAGAACAGAATATGGTATTTCCATCTTTCACATAGTCTGTTATCTCAACACCTTCTGTAGAGACTACAGCACGGGAGCGGACGTTTTCTGCATTTGTCCCGGGAATATTGTATTCTTTCTGGATAATCATTTCGGCGGATTCGCCAAATTGATATACGTCATTAAATCTTGTCTGTGTGCTTAGAGTGGGGAGAACCATGATTACTGAAAGAATCAGAATAAAAATGGCAGCCTTTTCGCCATTTTGAAGGATCTTGCAGTAACCGTATGATGAAGAAAGGGAAAAGAAGATGGTGGGGATGATTAAAAAACGCCATGCGAACTGAAAAAAGTCGGAAAGATGGTTTGTGAAAAGAGACAGATAGTTCCATGGGAAAAAAGTCGTCGTTGCGAAAGCGCCTAAAGTTCCGATAACCGTAAAACGGATGATATTCTGACGGTTTTTCTGTGCGGTCTCGTTATTCGTCAGAAGGGAATAGGCAGAAAGAATAACACCAATAATGAGAGGTAAACCAATTTCGGCAGGAAATTTGGATAATGTGGGATCGCCTGGGGGAGCAGGCATTTCACCATTTCCCCAGAGAAAGAGTTGGGCGGGGGAGAGAACAGTTCTGGAAACGACCTCATTTAAACCTGTAGGCCCGACTCCGGTTTTGAGATAATCAATCATTGGGATAATCTGGGTTAAACAGATGAGAAACGCGAAGCATCCTGCCTTAAATAAGGAAAAAATTCTTTTTTCCCTGAGAAGCCTTGGAAGATAGAAGGCAAACATGAATACCATACCGAGGAAAAACATCAGAACTGTCAGCATATGACTGAAAAAAATGGCGCAGACACCAAGCGTCAGATATGGCCATGCGTTTTTATCTTCAAACCAGACAGACCAGATGCCGCGAATAAGTAAGGGGAGAAAGGCAAAAGCGATTGCCTCACCTAACGCACATCGGACATAGATATCGGTGAGGCGATAAATCGCTAATGTGTAAAGAATGGAGGAAACAACTGCATACCATCGGTCTTTGAGGATGTTTTTTGCACAGTCATACATGAACAGGCATGAAAGGATATTCAGACAGATGAAGATGCATTGCATGACATAATTGGTTGATGCGCCAATCAGGAGGAGAACGGCGAATGGATACAGAAACAGATCAGGATAGAAGACAGATGTGACCGCTCCGTATCCATTATAACTGTAGCCCGCACAGCGGACGGGAAACTGCCCGGAACGCAGTCCATATGCCAGGTTCCACAATCTGGAAATGTGGAATCGTGTATCGTGATAATTGCCAATATTATCTCTGAAAGAAGGAATACTTGCGTAAATGACGGCTCCGGCAAGCAAAAGCATGGATGGATGGATTTTTCTGCCGTTGCAGGCACAGAGCCAGAAAAAACTAAACAGTGCTGCAATAAAAAGCAATGTGATACGAGTATCGTTGTAGACAGGCGAATATAAACGGAAATTACGAAGATTTAAAAAGGTTCCATCTTTGAAATCAATGGTAAATCCAAGAAATTCGGCATCTGTTTTCAAAGTAAAATAAACGTTATTTTCGTGTGGCGGCGGGTATATCTCAAAAGACTGAGGCGTAATCAGTGCGTCGTTGTCGGTAAAAAAACGAAGAGTATTGATCCCGTCACAGTCAAGATTCCATTGAAAACGATATGTACCGGCTGGAAGAATCAATTGAGAGGAAAATTTCAACTGCGTGTAACTGTCGCCGCTTGAGAGATCCAATGAAGTTTTATCATCGGTATGGACGATTTCATCTGTGAGCAGGTTTGCCCATAGTCGGGTTTTGTTGGTATAATGAGTAGAACAAAGAGATAGAACCACAATCCACACAAGAGCGACGGGCAGAAGCTGCTTCCATTTTTTTGAGGGCATCGTTTAATCACCATCCTCAGAAGGTGTTTTCTGGGTAAAAGCAGGGGGGGAGGTACACATAGAACCGTCCACAGTCTGTGGACGGTTCTGCTGATGGCTCATAGATCGACAGGTTAAAACGAATCGGATTCCTACTTTGAAACAAATCCGACTTTTTTCATAACCTTGCTGAGCGTGCGTTCAGCAAGGCGGGAGGCATGCTCGGCACCGGAACGCCATACGGTTTCCAGGTAGGATTTGTCATTCATATACTGGTTGAATTTGTCCTGGATGGGGGAAAGCGTCTCGATGATCACATCGGTCAGGTTGCTTTTCAGAACGCCGTAACCTTTTCCTGCATAGGAATCGACCAGTGCATCCATAGCCTCACCTGTCAGAGAGGACTGGATGGTCAGCAGATTGGAAACACCGGGTTTGTTTTCGGGATCATAGGCGATGGCCGCGTCGGAATCGGTCACTGCACGCTTGATTTTCCGGCGGACATTGTCCGGGTTATCCAGCATGCTGATAAAGCAGTCATCCGGGTCAGACTTGGACATCTTGCGGACAGGATCCTGCAGACTCATGACTTTGGCGCCAAACTTCGGGAAATATCCCTCGGGAATGGTGAAGACGTTGCCGTAGATTCCGTTGAAGCGGTTGGCAATATCCCGGCAGATTTCAAGGTGCTGTGTCTGGTCGGCGCCCACGGGAACCAGATTTGCCTGATAGAGGAGGATATCACTGGCCATCAGGACGGGATAGGTAAACAGGCCGCAGTTGATGTTGTCGCTGTGCTTGGCGGATTTATCCTTAAACTGGGTCATGCGGCTCATTTCACCCATGTATGTAAAGCAGTTCAGTACCCAGGAAAGCTGGGTGTGCTGAGAAACATGGCTCTGGAAAAAGAGAATGTTCTGTTCCGGATCAAGACCGATGGCCAGCAGAAGGGCGAGCAGCTGAGTGGACTGCTGACGGAGCTTTGCCGGCTCCTGACGGACGGTTATGGAGTGGAGATCGGCAATCATATAAAGACAGTCATAATCATTGGAAAGAAGCTTCCAGTTCCGCATTGCTCCGATATAGTTGCCAAGGGTTGGTGTGCCGGATGGCTGAATGCCGGAAAGAATGCGCAGTTTTTTATCGGGTGTGCCATTGGACTGGTTTTGCTGATTCATAAATACCTCCTCTGAACAGATAAGGGGAGACGGACCGTGCCATCCTTCTCCTCGATGCTGCCGGAATTGCTTTGTCTGAGACCTGGGTTTGCCAATCTGCCGCCTGGCGACAGGGCCGCTATCTGACAGGACTCATGTTTGGTCATTGGCCGGAGCGGCTTTGTGTGAGGCAAATGACCCATTGTCGTTACCTGGATGATTTCGTAGTTTACCATAACAGGGATAAAAGAACAAGGTTGTTTATTGGGGCGATCATGACACATAGCCGCCGTGCTGTCAAACCGATGTACCTGTGCACCGGGGGCGAAAGACCGGCAATGCCCGCAAAGAAGGCCGGCGGAGCTGCAGGGATTGCGGGAGATTTGTTGACAAGAATACCTGGATGACATATAATCGCGTTTGTCAAACAACCTTAAAACAGATAGGGAGTCAGTAAATTTGTTAGACGAATTGAAAAAAGCGGTGGTTCTGATACCGGCGTACCAGCCGGATGAACGGCTGATTGAGCTGACCGGGAAACTCATCGGGGAAGGGTTCCGCGTCCTGCTGGTGGATGACGGCGGGAAAGAAAAATATGCCGGAATCTTTGATGCCTGCCGCAAACTGGGGGCAGAGGTGGCCGTCCATGCGGTTAATCAGGGAAAAGGCCGGGCACTGAAAACCGGCATCAATCAGGCACTGCTTCTGTATAAAGATCTGAACTGCATCATCACGGCGGACTCCGACGGGCAGCATACGGTTGAGGATATCATTCGTGTGGGGGAGGCGGCGCTTCAGCATCCGGACACGCTGATCCTCGGCTCCCGGGAGTTTACGGGGGAGGTCCCCTTTAAAAGCCGCTGGGGAAATCGGATTACCCGGTTTGTTTACCGTCTGGCCAGCGGAATTGCTGTCCGGGATACGCAGACCGGTCTTCGGGCGCTTCCGCCCAGCTCCCTTGAACAGATGATCGAGATTGAGGGCGAGCGGTACGAATATGAGATGAATGTCCTCCTCCGGCTTCGTGATATGAATCTGGGCGTGTACGAGGTACCGATCGAGACGATCTATATCAATGACAATGCCGGAAGCCATTTTAATCCTGTGAAGGATGCGATCCGGATCTATAAGGTCATTTTTCGGTATCTCTTTTCATCCATCGCCTCGTTTGTCGTTGACTATGTGCTCTACTGGCTGCTGCTTAGTCTTTCCCTCGCGCCTGTCCTGGCCTATGCGCTGGCACGTCTGGTGTCCTCACAGGTGAATTACCGCCTGAACCGCTATACGGTTTTTGGGGGACGGGGCGGAAAATATGCCATGGTGAAGTATTATGCGCTGGTCATTGTTCAGGGAGTGATCGGGGCATTGCTGGTCCAGTTCCTGCCGACGGTTCTGCCTGTTTCGGCGGCAGTGATCAAGATTCCCGTGGACATCATTTTGTTCGTAATCAGTTTTGTGATCCAGAGAGATTTTGTATTTAACAAAGCATGAAAAGAAATCAACATCAGGCACCGCGGTTGACGCCCAGTCGCGGGGCCTTTTTGCTCATAGGGCTGTCCATGCTGGTCAGCATTGCCTGCCTCCTGCTGAGACAGAGCCTTACACTGACAAAATCGGAACTGCTCCTGCTGGCGATACTGGAAACGATTGCCGCGCTGCTGATTCCGGCTTTTATCGGCCTGTTTCAGGTGATGCAGCTGCGGCCGGAACAGATCCGGGTGAACAGACTGGAACACGGGAAAATGGTCTATCTGTTTCTGCTGGGAACGTTTCTGCTGTTTCCGGAAACACTGATGAACAATATCATCCGAATGCTGTTTCAGCGGCTCGGAATCGAACTGGCAGGAAATGCCGGCTGGGAAGCCGGGACGTTTTTCCCTGCCTTTCTCCTGGCCACCGTGATGAAGCCCGCCGCGGCCTCCCTGTTTTATGATGCGTATCTGGTGAGGACTTTCAGCGAAAAAAGAAGGGCCCTAAAGTATGGAATCCCTGTCATGATGGCCGCTGTCCAGGAAATCATGAACCGGGGCCCGGGGGCGGTGCTTGCAGGGATACTGACTGTGCTGTGCTATGTACAGTCTGACAGCCTTCTTGCACCGGTGCTGCTTCTTTCAGGGTACGGATTTGGTCAGGTGCTCCTGAGCCGCCTGATGGAAATCGGCCTGTTTGCGCCCGGGTCTTTTCCCGGCAGCATGGGTTTGCTTGCATGTACCTGTCTGACACTGGTGTGGCTGGGGAAGGTATACCGGATTCCGCCGTCAGAGGGAGAGATGCACCTGCTGGGGAACATCCGGCTTTCCGAAAAGGAAAAACGTCTGTGCCTGATCGCGGCCGGTGCGGTGATTCTTGCCATCGTGGCAGCGGAGGTGCTGCAATGAATGTGACAATTGTCTGCGTGGGAAAGCTGAAAGAACGGTACTGGCGGGAAGCGGCGGCGGAATACGCCAAGCGTCTTTCAAGATATGGAAAACTGGAAATTGTGGAACTTCCGGACATGCCTGAACCGGACAAGCCGACGCCAGCGGAGGAGCAGAAGATCCGCGCAGCGGAGGGAGCGGCCATTCTGAAAAAGATACGGCCGGAGGATTTTGTGATCGCGCTGATGATTGAGGGCAGGGAGATGGATTCCGTTCAGCTGTCGCGCTTTCTTCAGGGCAACTACGATACGGGAAAACATGTGGTGTTCGTGATCGGCGGCTCACTGGGACTGGATCCGGCAGTTGTCGGGCGGGCCAACGGGCAGCTGTCGTTTTCTCCGTTGACTTTTCCCCATCAGATGGCTAGAATCATGCTGCTTGAGCAGATTTACCGGAGCTGCAAGATTGCAGCCGGGGAGAGATACCATAAATAGCTGAGGCAATGGAGTTACAAATCAATGGGAAATATGCAGTACGATTTTGAACTGGTTGGGAAAATTGGTTCCATGGCACTGATTCGCCGGGAGGATGCGGATATTGATTACAACATCTTTTCCCGGCTGGGCAGAGAACTGAAACCGGGGATGATCTGGGTGACCAGCGGGGCAGCGGAAATCGGCCGGCTTGATTATATCCGGCGGACAGGACATGAATTGTCCGGGGACAGCGTGGACAACAAGACGGATTATTCCGCCCAGGGACAGTCCATTCTGATGGAACAGTACCGTCATTTTATTCCGCAGGAATACTCGGTGCGTCAGGTGCTCGTTGAACATCAGCATTTTAATGATGCCGAGAAACGGGAGCATATCCGCCGCTTTTTTCTGCGGGCAAGGGATCAGGGAGCCATTCCCATCGTGAACTATAATGACCCGGTCTCAGATGAGGAAAACCGGAAATGGGAACTATCCGAACTGCGCCGTGAGGGACGGGAAGTTCATGAATGTGTGGACAACGATGAAACGGCGGCGGTGATCGCCGGACTGATCCGTGCCCGGATCCTGCTGATTCTGACATCGACAGAGGGAATCTACCGGGAGCCCGGTCATCCGGAAACGCTGGTCCGGGATGTTCTGGCCGGCAATGTGGAGGATCTGAAACGCAAAGTGATGGACCTCCAGTCACACTGTGTGGGGGCATCCAGAGCAGGGGCGAACGGCGCACATGCAAAGCTTGAATTTGCACTGGGGCCGGCCCTGAACGGGACGACGGTGATCATTGGACATGGACGTCACCGGATTACGGACCTGATTTACGGACGGGTCCCCTGTACGCGCATTGGTCTTGAGTAACGACAGAAAGCAGAAAATGATGAAAAGCAATTATCATACGCATACGGTACGCTGCGGGCACGCCAGCGGCAGGGATGAGGACTATGTGACGGCGGCGGTGGAACAGGGCTTTGATGTTCTGGGCTTTTCAGATCATGTGCCCTGGCCGTACAAAAGCAGCTACCGGCATCCGGGGGTACGGATGGATGTGACAAAAATGGATGAGTATCTGTCCTCTGTCCGGGCACTGCGGGACAGGTATCAGGGACGCATAGAAATCCTGACCGGGTTTGAGTGTGAATATTTCCCGGCGTATATGGACTGGCTGCGGGAGATTAAGGAAGAGAAGAAGCTTGACTATCTCATCCTCGGGAATCATTACGATACATCGGATGAGACCGGCATGTACTTTGGATCGGTCTCGAACCCGCGGGAACTGCGGCGCTATGTCGAGATGACCGTTGCCGGACTGCGGACAGGACTGTTTACGTATCTGGCCCATCCGGACCTGTTTATGAGAAGATGGCGGGGGTTTGATGCAGATGCGGAGGCGGCCGCCCGGGACCTGTGTGCCTGCTGCCTTGAACTGGGCATTCCCATGGAATACAATGTGCATGACCGTTATCTGTACCCCAGCACACACCGGATCAGTTATCCGGATGAGTCCTTTTTTGAGATTGTCCGGGAGGCAGGGGTGCCGGTGCTGATCGGTCTCGATGCACATGATCCGAATGAAATCCGGAATCCGGACCAGTGGAACCGGGCAGAGAGGGAGCTGCAGGGCTTTGGGGAGCGGTTTCTGCGGGAGCTTCCGGGACTGACCGCGGCCAAATAAACGTTGACAGGGCGTCTTTTCTGCTATATGCTCAGCAGGCAGGGAAGCCTTTCCGGCGGCAGACGGGATTTGAACAGAAGGAGGACTTCAGAATGAAGTTTTTGGATAAATTGCGTGCGGGAATTGCCCATTTCATGTCAGGACGGTACGGAACGGACCAGCTGGGCTTTACCATGGTCATTTCCGCACTGATTGTCACATTTATCGGTGCCATCACGGGGGCCAGGACGGTTTGCACCGTCATCGCGGATGTACTGCTGGTTCTGTGCTTTGTCAGAATGCTGAGCAAGGACCGGCCGAAACGGGCCAGAGAGAACCAGATCTTCCTGCAGAAAACAGCAGGGGTGCGCCGCGGCATTTCCGAATGGTGGAACCGGATGAAAAACATGCGAAAATACCATTACTATACCTGCCCGAAATGCCACAAGAAACTGCGGGTCCCCAGGGGAGTCGGACATATCACCATTACCTGCAGGGGATGCGGTGAAAAATTTGACAGGAAAGCATGAGCGGATGGCCGAGGCCATCCGCTTTCCGTTGTGGCAGCGGAGGGTGGACCTGTCAAACCCTGACAAATTTGTCTGATTCTCTTTAATTTTGGCCTTTTTAGCGCTATAATACGCTTGGAAATATTTAATGTAAAAGAAGGCGACAGCGTGTATCGGACGAATTACTGTGAGATTGATCTGGAAGCCATACGGAATAACGTCCGGGTCATGAAACAAGCTGCCAGGATTCCGCATTTTCTGGCAGTGGTCAAGGCGAATGCCTATGGGCACGGAGCGGTGCCCGTGGCAAAAGCGGCACTTGAGGCAGGAGCGGACTGGCTGGCCGTAGCCATTCCCGAGGAAGGAATCGAACTGCGCCATGCGGGGATACAGGCCCCGATTCTTGTCCTTGGCGGTGCGGAGCCGGAGGCCGGTGAGGCGATTGCCCGGGCAGAACTGACCCAGGTTGTCTTTGATGCGCGTATGGTGCATGCCCTGGCAGACGCGGGAATGCGGACGGGAAAAGACGTGCAGGTCCATCTCGGAATGGATACGGGAATGTGCCGCATTGGCGTCCGCTCGGCCGAGGAGGCAGTAGAGCTGACCAGAGAAATCGACCGGCTGCCGGGAATCTGTCTGACCGGCTGCTTTACGCATATGGCAACGGCGGATGAACCGGACAGCGAAGGAACAATGGCTCAGATTGCCCGCTTTAAGGCGATGTGTGAGGCCGTTGACCATGTCCACCCGGCGCCGTTGATTCATCACGGGGCGAATACCGCATCCATTTTCCGCTATCCGGAGGTGCACATGGACATGGTCCGCGGGGGGATTGCCCTTTACGGGTATCCGCCGGTTCCGGGTGTGCAGGGGCTGAAACCGGCCATGAAGTGGGTGACCCGGGCCGTGCATGTGAAGACGATTCAGGCCGGGGAAAAAGTCAGCTATGGCGGCCTTTTTACCGCGCCGAAACCAACCCGTGTCATGACGGTTCCGGTGGGGTACGCGGATGGATACAATCGCCTTCTTTCCTGCGTCGGCAGTGTGCTGGTACGGGGAAAACGGGCTCCGATTCTCGGACGGGTCTGCATGGATCAGGTGATGGTGGACGTGACGGAGATTCCGGAGGCCGAGGTCGGCGATGAAGTTGTTCTGATGGGAACGCAGGGGGAGGAGTGCATCTCTGCGGAGGAAATTGCCTCCCTTCTGGGAACCATTTCCTATGAGGTGATCTGTTCACCCTCTGCACGGGTTCCCCGAATTTATAAGAATTAAAAGAGGCTGCGATCAATGGATAAGGATAAACGGAAAAATAAAAAACCATTAAAAGTATTGCCGCCGAGACGGGCGGTTCACTGGCAGCCTCTTCTCGGGCAGAGAATCGGGAAACTGCTGATCCTGCTGTTTGCAGCAACACTGATCGGTCTCATGTTCTCGGGCCTTCAGGCAATTGAAATGCCGGTTCTGGTGGTGATTCTCAGCGCCCTGATTATTTCCGGTCTGACCCTCTTTTTTGTCAACGAAGGAATGAGCTCAGGGGTAAAGGACACGGAGATGAGCCGCCGGGTTGAGAAAACGGAAAAGGAAGGCGGACATGTCATGGCATCCGAAGATGCGGCATGTTACAGCCTGGTTCGTGCCGCCGTGGCCGCGGCTGCGGCATTTGCGGTTCCGTTCCTTTTGGCGCTGTTTGTGGCGCTGAATGCTAAACCATATACCTATGTTCTCCAGGATCTTCCTTCCTGGCTGACCACCAGTTACGCCGGACGGTCGGATGTCATGCTTCCGCTGGGGGCTTATGCCCAGAGCGTTCCGATGACCATGGTCGACTGGGTGCGGCTGGTTGCGCGGGTGTTTGGAATGATCTTTGTCAATATCTTTCCGGATCCCATTCATCAGGGACTTCTGATCGACCGTGTCCTTCCCTGCTTTTTTCTCATCTATCCGGCAGGGTATGTGCTGGGGTACCTCTGCGGGCCGAGACGTCAGGCGGTTCTGGCCAGAAAGCAGAGAAGAGCCAAAAAGGTAGCTGTGAAAAAGGCGCAGAAGAAGAGCCTGGCAGAGGAACTGACCAGGAACGGCGCAGAGGTTCATTACGGACAGAGAAATGATCAGAAACAGGATAAGAACCGTCTGATCTGAGGCAGCTGTTCCTGTCGAAATGGCACGAGCCGGACAATGGCAGGCTATCATGAGGAAAGCAGTGGAAAAGCATGCGGATTATTTCAGGGGATGCCCGCGGGAGGACGCTGGTGGCGCCTGCCGGCCAGAAGACAAGACCGACACAGGATTACGTGAGAGAGTCTTTGTTTAATATCCTTCAGTTTCAGGTGAATGGGGCGAGCGTTCTCGATCTGTTTGCGGGAACCGGTGCGCTGGCACTGGAGAGCATCAGCCGCGGTGCTGCCTTTGCAGTACTGGTCGATTCAGACCGTGCGGCCTGCGAGGCGATCCGGAAAAACATCCGTTCCGTTCAGTGTGCAGACAGATGCCGGCTGATTCAGCGGGATTATCGGCAGGCGCTGGCGGAAATTGCGGCAGAGGGCGACAAATTCAGTCTGGTTTTTCTGGACCCGCCTTATCGGATGACGGAAACCGGGGAAATGTGCCGTGAACTGGCGCAGCGTGGGCTGCTAACGCACGGCGCACTGATTCTGGTTGAACACC
Organism: Christensenella sp. UBA4263; assembly: GCA_002395225.1. GTDB lineage: Bacteria > Bacillota > Clostridia > Christensenellales > Aristaeellaceae > Ventricola. The sequence continues at coordinate 48,858 of DGWH01000165.1, read as the reverse complement.
GAAAGGGATTTCCGCCGCAGACCGAAGGGCTTTTTGAGGTGGAACAGGTCAGAAAATACGGAGATACCGAAATATCGTTTGTCCGGTATACCGGAAATGAGGAAGAAAAATGAGAAAACTGCTTTATGCAGGAAGTTTTGATCCGGTAACGCTGGGTCATATGGACCTGATCCGGCGTGCCAGCAAAATTTGTGATGAACTGATCGTTGCCGTGATGATCAATCCGGAAAAACACGCCTTTATTCCGGTGGAGCAGCGGGTGGATCTGATCCGGAGGGCCTGCAGGGAACTCGACAATATCCGGGTGACCTTTCATTCGGGCCTTCTGGTTGACTGCGCCAGGGAACATCAGGTGGATGCGGTCATACGCGGACTGCGGCCGCTGGGTGATTTTGATTCGGAGTTTTCAATGGCGCAGGTGAACCGCATGCTTGGCGGCGTCGAAACCCTGATGATTGCGGCAGATGAGCGTTATGCGTATATCTCATCGAGTATGGTGAGGCAGATCATCTCTTTTAATGGAGATATAAAGACACTGGTACCACCGGATATGGCAGATGAAATACTAAAAGCGGTCCGAGAAGGATCCCGGTGAGGGAGGAAAAGATGGACGAAAGAAACCAGCAGACGGAGCGCCTGACAAGAAGAGCTCAGCAGAACGCGGGAAACGCATCAGGCGGACAACCTGTCAAGGAGTCCGGCGCGGCGAAAATGAGGGAACCTTCCTATATGCGCGCAAAAGACGAGCAGCAGCCGGTGCAGACGCAGGAGGAGAGCAAAGATCCGGTTGTGTTTGAAAGCCTGGATCAGATCTTTCAGGTAATCGAAAAAATAGATGAAATCATCCAGGGAGGAAAGAGAATTCCGCTCTCAAAGTCACTGGTGATTGTGGATGCAGGCGAGATCAATGATCTGCTTGGACAGCTGCGCCTGGGATTCCCGCGGACGGTTAAGGAAGCAAAACAGATCATTGCCCAGCAGGATCAGATCCTGGATGATGCCCATACGGCAGCGGCGCAGAGCAAGGAATCGGCAAATAAGTACTATCTGGATGCAAAGGAAAGTGCGGATCGTTACGGCACTGAGAAGCGGACAGAGGCAGACAAGTATGACCGGGAGCTTCGGGCACTGGCGAATCAGGATGCCAATAACCTCATCGCGGATGCGCAGACCCGGGCGGAACAGATTATGCAGGATGCGCAGAGAAGACAGAGCGATTTGGTTAACGAGAATGAAATTGTCCGGCGCGCCAATGCATATGCCATGGAGATCCGGGATACGGCACAAAAAGAATCGGACCGGATCTATGCGCAGGCCTGTATGCAGTCCGACAAAATTCTGAGCGGGGCGACGGCTGCACTTTCAAAAGCGGCAAATGATCTGGCGCAGGTCCGGGATGCTCTGCTGAATCCGAATGCAGGACAGATGAACGGGTATAATGGTCCGATGTAATCGGCAAATCAGAGAGGCAAACAATGAACAACAGACTGTATATTGTGGTACCGTGCTATAAAGAGGAAGCGGTTTTGCCTGAAACCAGCAGGCGTCTCAGAGAAAAGCTGGAGGCGCTGATAAAGCAGGGGAAAATCGACAGGGATTCTCGGATTCTCTTCGTCAATGACGGATCAAAGGACCGGACCTGGCCGCTGATTGAGCAGTATCATAAAGAAGCTCCGGAAATTTTTTCAGGGATCAATCTTTCCAGAAACCGGGGACATCAGAATGCACTGCTGGCGGGGCTCAGCACGGCCGTGACCCGGGCGGACATGGTAATTTCCATGGATGCGGATCTGCAGGATGATATTAATGCAGTGGATGCAATGATCGATGAATACCATAACGGGTACGACGTTGTATACGGAGTGCGGAGCAAGAGGGAAACTGATACCTTTTTCAAGCGTTTTACGGCGGAAGGGTTCTATAAAATCATGCAGGCGCTGGGGGTGGACATCGTCTTTAATCATGCGGATTACCGCCTGATGAGCAGACGCGCGCTGGAGGGACTCATGCAGTTCTCGGAGGTGAACCTGTTCCTGCGCGGAATTGTCCCGCAGATTGGCTACCCGTCGACAACGGTTACCTATGCCCGCGCAGAACGGTTTGCGGGGGAGAGCAAGTATCCGCTGAAAAAAATGATCGCATTTGCGGCAGACGGCATTACGTCCTTTTCCGTAAAACCCATTCGTCTTGTCTTTTTTGCGGGTGTGTTTATCTTTCTCTGCAGTCTGATCATGCTTGTTTATGCCATCGTGACCAAGGCTGCCGGGAAGTCGACTTCCGGCTGGTCGAGCCTGATGGCCTCCATCTGGATGCTGGGCGGTATTCAGCTGCTCGGGCTGGGGATTGTGGGCGAGTACATCGGGAAGATCTATAATGAAACCAAACGCCGCCCGCGTTTTATTATCGAACAGATACTGGATACAAACGATGCAGAACAGGAAAAATGAGATTGTTGTTGTGTCCCTCGGTCCGGACGATGGTTCTCTGATGACGCTGGGCGCCTGTGAAATTATCCGGAAAGCCGGCCGCGTGATTCTGAGGACAAAGCAGCATGGTGCCTTGCAGCTGCCGGTATTTGACGGCATTTCCTTTGAAACGCTGGATTCGCTGTACGATGAGTATGAGGACTTTGATGAACTGTGCGATGCGGCTGCAGAGTACCTGATCAGGCAGGCCCTGCAGGGGGATCTTTGCTATGCCGTTTCGGATCCCGTCAGTGATGCAACCGTCAAAAAACTGATCCGGTCAGTGCCTGACACGATTCAGGTCCGTGTGCTGGGCGGGGTTTCGCTCTCTGAAAATGTCCTGGCGGCAGTCACGGCACAAGGACGGACAGAACAGGACAACGTGCATGTGTATTATGCCATGACGCTTGGCAGCCGGCGCGTTCAGATGGAACCGCAGGTGATCTGTGAAATCAATGATCAGATCCTGGCGTCGGATGTAAAACTGTGGCTGTCGGATCTGTATGAGGATGACACGGAAGTGGTTTTCTTTGAAAACGCCGGGGCAGAATCGCCGGAGGGGAGACGGATCTCTCTGTTTGAACTTGACAGACAGCCTCGGTATGATCACCGGACGGCGGTATTTGTTCCGGAGGTGGATGTGCTGAACCGGTCACGGGCGAGTTATGAGGACCTTGTCAAAATCATTGCCATGCTTCGCTCGCCGGATGGATGCCCCTGGGACCGGGCACAGACATACAGAACGCTTCGCAGATACATGATTGAGGAAGCGTGTGAGGCGGCGGACGCCATGGGAACGGAGAATCCGGAGAAGATTGCGGATGAACTGGGGGATGTGCTTCTTCAGGTCGTGTTGAATGCGCAGATTGGAGCAGATCACCGCGAATTTACGGATCGGGATGTGACCAGTGCCATCACCGGAAAGATGATCCGAAGACATGAGCATGTATTCGGTGCAGCCCAGGCTAACACGCCGGAAGCAGTGACGGATGTCTGGGAGTCGGTTAAGAAACAGGAGCACGGGGAACAAAGCGCCTATGAACGGATAAAAGAACTGCCGGAATTGCTGCCGACGCTTCTTAAAACGCAGAAAATGCTGAAGCGGGAAAGCCAGAGCATGGGACAAAAACTGGATACAGATGCAGCCAGAAAACAGATTTTCAGCGTTCTTTCTGCAGATACGCCGCTGACGGAAAAGAACCTTGCACGCTGCCTTGAGTCTTTGTGTCTCATGGCAGAAGCCGGCGGACTGGATGCGGAATCTTCCCTGAGGGAACACCTGTCAGTTCGGACGGAGCAGCTGAAAACAGACCCGTCTCCAAAGGAGAAGGCGATCTAAGGCGGAACGGATCATGCAGAACACCTCAGGAAGAGGGGAAAAGGATGAATAAATCAGAATTGTGTGTTTCTATTGCCAACCGTGTGGGCATGTCTCAGGCAAGCGTTGAGGAAGTGTTGGATGCGTTTGTGGAGGTTGTCCTTGACCGGCTGGCAGACGGGGAAAAAGTTCAGCTGTACGGCTTTGGGACATTTGATATTCGCGAACGGGAGGAACGTCAGATGTATAATCCTCAGAAGGATGCCTTCACAACAATTGCTCACCGGCGCAGTGTGATTTTTAAACCGGGGAAAGAACTGAAGGATTTGAGAGAAGTCCTGTAACTGTTTCTGCAGACAGGTTTAAATTGATTCATAAAGGAAGATAATCAATGCACGGCCGGAAGATGGGATGGATCCTGGCTGCGGAGGCGGCTGTATTTGCTGTTTTGCTGTTCGTCTTTTTCTTTGCACAGAACGGGGCTATGAGGTCGGTCAATGTCCAGTTCCCGGAATGGACCTCTGAACATGCACGGTGGACAGAGGGATGGGTGATGGAAAAAGGAAACTCAGTGAGGCTGACCAGTCCGTTTTTGCCCATTCCCAAAGGAACCTATACACTCAGTGTCACCTATTCCTGCGAGGCAGATGAAAGCCTGACAATGACTGCACCGGAAGGGATGCATTTTTTTGTTCATGGGGGAAATCTTCGGCTGAGTCCGCTCCTGCACACTGCCCGGACGGATTTTACCATTGATCAGGGAATTGACAATCTGGTCCTGGAAATAGTGACCGGCGGAAAAGGCAATGTACAGTTAAACGATATTCAGATTGAGCAAAACCGGAATGATCTGAGGCAAATCTGTGCAGTTTATCTGATCTGCGTTCTTTTTTTTGATTTCTTTCTGATTCAGAGAAAGACATGGGGGCGCGAAAGCACGTTTGCTTTTTATGTGCTGCTGTTTTTTGCGTCGCTGCCGTTGCTGATGCCCGGCATCCAACTGGGACAGGATCTGCGCTTCCACTTTATGCGGCTGGAAGGTCTCTGGCGGGCACTGAGTACGGGACAGCTCCCGGCCCGCGTTCAGTCAGCCTGGTTTGGTGGTTATGGCTATCCCGTATCCATCTATTATGGCGATATTCTCCTCTATCCTTCCGCATTTATGCGCATGTTTGGTGTTCCCCTGGTTGCCGCCTATAAATTCTACCTGTTTCTGGTTACCTATCTGACCGTCCTTTCGTCTTTTGTCTGCTTCAGACGGATTACAGACTCAGACTGGATGGCCGTTTTGGTGTCCTCCGCCTATGTGCTGGCGAACTATCGGCTGTATGATGTCTATATTCGGGCAGGCGTCGGGGAGATGAGCGCGTTTATTTTTTATCCCCTGATGCTGCTTGGTTTCTGGGAAATGGTCCGCTGCCCATCGTTTTCATGGCCTCTGGCGCTGCGCGACGGTGCCCTGATCGCCGTTGGCCTGGCGGGCATTATCTGCAATCATATGCTTTCCGGGGAAATGACGCTCATTACACTGGCAGTGACCTGTCTGCTTTATCTCCCTTCCGTGGTGAAAAAGCAGGGGATGGTTACCCTTTGTGCTGGTGCGGTGCTGTCACTTGCGGCTGCTGCCTATTTTGCCGTTCCGTTCCTTGATACCTATCGCTCGGTTGAGGTATCGGTCAGCGGCGCGCTTTCCGGCGGAAACGGACATATGATACAGCCGCTGGGGGCTTTTATCGGACAGTATTTTGCCTTTACGGAGAAAATAGACGGATATTCCGTGGAGGAGGCAAGGGTCCGTTTTGCCCTGACACCGGGTCCTGTCCTGATGCTGACGTTTGTGGCCGGCATGGCGGTACTTTATTTGCGAAAAGGCAGGAAGAAAATTGGACGTATACTGTTGCTTGCGGCGCTGATGCTGTGGGTGTCCTCCGATTTGTTCCCGTGGAATGTCCTGGCCCTGCGAACACGTGTGGGACGGATTCTGGCGCAGGTACAGTTTCCGTGGCGTTATCTGAGCATGGCGGTCGTTTTTCTGAGTGTGGTATTGTCAGAACTGCTGCAGCTGCCCTTCTGCCGTCGTCACAGAATGGAAGTATCTGCGGTGATCCTGGGGCTGTGTCTGTACTCAACCTGCGATTACGTCAGTCAGTACATCTCCAATGCGACCATCACAAAGGCCTGGGATATGGGGGAAATCTCCGATTCTGCGGCGATGAATTATGAATACTGGCGGAAAGGCGCAGACGGGATGCTGTTTACCGGAGAGTGTATCCTTTCAGATGGGACAGAAGCGGAGATACTGGAGCGGTCCGGCATGCGAACAGAACTAATGTGCCGGACACAGAAGGCAGGGACGGTCACACTGCCTCAGGTAAACTACGGGAATATGAGAGCAGTAACGGAGTCGGGAAAACAACTTCCCGTAACGGACGGACCCAATATGCAGGTAATGATTACGATACCGGAGGAATTCAGCGGAAAAATTATCTGCGATTATCAGGAGCCGCTCCTGTGGCGGATTTGTGAAATTGTCTCACTCCTGGCAGGAATCGGTGCGCTTGTGCTGATATTCAGAGGGAAAGAAGAGGCTGAAAAGTGCAGGAACATCGAATCGGACAACGCTGCCGGAAGGGGTTAGCTTAGAACAGCGGTGCCTCAAAACAGTCGTTTATGAAGGAGACGGAAAAATGCAGGCAGACTATCTGATTGTAGGTGCAGGACTGTATGGTGCTGTCTGTGCACATCAGCTTGCCGAAAAAGGATATACCTGTATGGTCATAGACCGGCGGAACCATATTGCCGGAAACATTTATACCGAAAATATTCACGGAATCAATGTCCATCGATATGGTGCACATATCTTTCACACCAATGACCGCAGGGTATGGGAGTATATCAGTCAGTTCGCGGAATTTAATCAGTATATCAACAGTCCGGTGGCCTTTTATCAGGATGAGGTGTACAATCTCCCCTTTAATATGAATACCTTTTCAAGAATGTGGGGGGTGCGGACGCCGAATGAGGCAAAACGGAAAATCAGGGAACAGGTGAGTGAACTCGGCATTACGGATCCTCAGAATCTGGAGGAACAGGCACTTTCTCTGGTTGGAACGGATATCTACAGGAAACTGATCAAAGGATATACCGAAAAACAGTGGGGACGGGACTGCAAAGAGCTGCCGGCCTTTATTATCAAGCGTCTTCCCTGCCGCTTTACCTATGATAACAACTATTTTGACGCACGGTATCAGGGCATTCCCATTGGCGGCTATACATCTGTCGTGGAACGGCTGCTTGATCATGAGCGGATTCAGGTAAAACTGAATGTGGATTTTGCGGACTACAGGAAAACGCATGTTCTGAGCGGCTGCCGGATAATTTATACCGGCTGCATTGATGAATATTTCGGGTACGCGCTCGGAACGCTTCAGTACAGAAGTGTCCGGTTTGAAACGGAGGAACTGCCCGTTGAAAACTTTCAGGGGAATGCAGTGGTCAATTATACGGAGCGCTCTGTGCCGTATACACGGATTATCGAACATAAGCATTTTGAATTCGGAACGCAGCCGACAACGGTGATCAGCCGGGAATACAGCCAGGAATGGTCAATCGGTCTTGAGCCCTATTATCCGGTCAATGATGCAAGAAATCAGGCGCTGCTGAGGGAATATGAGCAGCTGGCGGAAAAAGAGAAAAACGTTTCCTTTGGCGGACGTCTAGGGAAATATCAATATTATGACATGGATAAGGTGATTCAGGCGGCTCTTGACTATACGGACGCCATTGCATCCAGAGAACAGGCACTTCGCGTCTGAGCCGGCAGGGAAGGCGCAGACAGATGAAAAGCCGCTCGTGAGTTTTAAAGGAAAGGCATCAACCGTAAGATTGATGCCTGATTTTCTCATTCCCCTGTCTTCTGACACAAGAGACAGGAACGGCAGAACAGTTTGATATGCTGAGCAGGGGGCAGATAAAATGAGTTATGTGCTTGGAATTGATATTGGTACATCAGGCGCCAAGTGCCTGTTGATGGACTCGACAGGCCGTGTAGTGGCATCGTCACTGAAAGATTACCCGCTGTATACGCCAAGACCCGGCTGGGCAGAGCAGAATCCAGATGACTGGTGGAACGCGACGGTTCTTGGAATCCGGGAACTCCTCTCAAAACAAAAGGATGCTGCCGGAAAGATTGCCGGAATCAGTTTTTCCGGTCAGATGCATGGGCTTGTGGCACTGAACCGGGAAGGAAACGTGATACGGCCGGCCATTCTGTGGTGTGATCAGCGCACGCAGAAGCAGTGTGATTTCATCACGGAAAAGGCAGGCGGAATAAAGGGTCTGCTGGCGCTGACGAATAATCTGATGCTGACCGGTTATACGGGCGGGAAACTGCTCTGGCTGAAAAAGCAGGAACCGGACAGCTTTGATTCCATGGTAAAATTCATTTGCCCGAAAGATTACATTCGTTTTAAACTCACGGGTGTTCCCATGACGGATGTTTCAGAGGCTTCCGGAACGGGATTTTTTGATACGAAGGAAAGAAAATGGTGTGAATCTCTGATTTCGATGGCAGAGCTGCCGCGTTCCATTTTCCCGGATGCGGTGGAATCAACGGAGCAGGCCGGAAGCGTGACGGAGGAGGCGGAAGCGCTTACCGGACTTCCATCCGGGCTGCCCTGCTATGCAGGCGGCGGCGATGCGGTGATTCAGGCGGTTGGATCAGGGCTTGTAAGCCCCGGGACGATTGGAATTGTAATCGGAACCGCCGGAAATGTGTCCATGAGTTTTAATCGGTTTACGCCGAACCCGCAGGGAAAACTGCAGATGTTCTGCGGAAATGAGCCGGGACTCTGGACGAGCTTCGGTGCAACACAGACGGCTGGAGGTGCGTACCGCTGGGTGCGGGATATGCTGTGCAGGGATCTTGTTCACGAGGCGAAGAGTACCGGCCAGAACGTGTATGACCTGATGAACCGTGAGGCGGAGCAGGCGGGCCCCGGAGCACATGGAATTCTGTTTGCGCCCTACCTCTCCGGTGAACGCTGTCCTTATCCGGATCCAAATGCACGCGGACTGTTCTATGGGATGAGCCTCTCCACCACACGGGAGGATATGATTCGTGCAGTCATGGAGGGAATTACCTTCTCCCTCAGGCAGATTGCCGGCATCTATGAGCAGATGATGCCGCTGAAGGCAGGGGTTTCCTCCGGCGGCGGTGCGGCCAGCCCGCTGTGGCTTCAGATGCAGGCGGATATTTTTGGAATGCCGATCAGGACGGTCTCGGCGGCATCTGAGGGCGGTGCGTACGGAGCGGCACTTGTCGGAGGAGTTGGATGCGGTCTGTTTAAAAATCTGACGGAAGCCGTTTCGGTTATTCATACAGAAACAGTTCATGAGCCCTGCATGGAGAATCAGGAAATCTATGCTTACAATTACCGGATGTACCAGAAACTGTATCCGGCTGTTAAGCCAATATTTGATCTTGGCGCGACGGTTGGATATTAACGATGAAAAAAGAGCAGGCCTTGCCTGCTCTTTGTGTATTGTCTTACTTAATCGGAACAACAGCACCGTTATACTTTTCGGTGATCCATTTGACAATGTCGTCGCTCTGGAGGACCTCAACCAGGGTCTTGAGCTCGGCACGGTCATCGCCCTCACGGACAGCGATTACGTTCGGATAGGCCACTTCGGAGCTCTCATAGGCTACCGGGGTGCCAACGGTTTCAACACCGGCGAGGAGGGCGTAGTTGGAATTGATCACGGCGGCATCAGCATCTGCCAGGGTGCGGGCTACCTGCTCGGCGTTCACCTCGACAAAGTTGAAGTTCTTTGTGTTTTCGGCAATGTCCAGAACGGTCGCGGTCTCGGTGGCATCGCTGCTCAGTTTGATGAGGCCGTTGAATTCCAGTGTGCGGAGGGCACGCGCCTCGTTGGTGGGGTCATTCGGGATGACGATGGTGGCTTTATCGGGAAGGGTTTCAAGCGTAAGCTTTTTGGCCGGATTGAGATAGATGCCCATCGGCTCATAGTGAACGGAACCGAGGCTCACCAGGTGGGTGTTCTGTTCCTTGTTGAAGTTCTCGAGGTAAGGAATGTGCTGGAAGTAGTTGGCATCCAGATCGCCAGCCTCAAGCTGGAGGTTCGGCTGAACGTAATCATCAAAAACAACGATGTTGAGTTCGATATCCTTAGCGGCAAGCGCGTCCTTGGCAGCTTCCAGAATCTCTGCGTGAGGGGTGGAGGAAGCACCGATGGTCAGCGTGGCTGCGGAGGCAATGGTAAGGACAGAGATAAGCGCGAGCGAAAGAACGATCGTTAACAGCTTTTTCATATGAATTCTCCTTTGATTTTGATGAATATATGGAAATGCACGAGGTGCATAATCCCTGAGTTATTCGCGTGTACGTTTATCGGTTTTGCGGGCGATGGTCATGCCGACAATCTGGAAGATCTGCATGAGGATCACCAGGAGAACGACGGTAACGAGCATGACGCTGGTCTGATAGCGGTTGTACCCGTAGCTGATGGCGATTTGTCCGAGACCGCCGCCGCCGACAGCGCCTGACATGGCACTGTATCCGAGAATGGTTCCGGTTGAGATGGTGGCGCCGACGATCAGGGAGGTTTTCGCTTCGGGAATCAGAACCTTGAATACAATTGTGGGAATGCTGGCACCGGCAGACTGTGCCATCTCGATCACGCCGGGATCCACCTCAAGGAGAGAGGATTCGATCATTCGGGCAACATAAGGCGCCGCGGCAATGACCAGCGGAACGATGGTGGCAGTTGAACCGTATGCCTTGCCGGCAATCAGACGGGTTAGCGGGATGACCATGATCAGCAGGATCAGAAAAGGAATCGATCTGAAAATGTTGACAATGGCATCCATGATCCGGTAAAGAACCGGAATGGGTTTTAATCCCTTTGGCGAGGTCAGTACCAGAAGAATGGCCAGCGGGAATCCCAGCAGATAGGCGAACAGCGTAGAAACCAGTGTCATATAAAGCGTGTCACAGACACCGGCAGTCATCAGTGGAATCATTTTTTCAATGGGCATGGTTTTTTACCTCCTCAACCTTCAGACCCTTTTCTTTCAGGAAATAAATGGCTTTATCCTGCTGGAGATGATCATCCGGCAGCTGGAGAACCATTTGTCCGAAGGCTTTTCCACCAACGTTTCTGGTATCCGCAAACTGAATGTTGACCATGATATGGCATTGATTGATCAGCTGGGCGATGACAGGCTCATCTGCCTGCTGTCCGTCAAATACGATGCGGATCATCCGATCGCCGATCAGCTTTTCCGCTTTCTGGACATTTCTGAAAATAAGGCGTTTTGCCGCAGCGGTCTTCGGCTGGCTGAAAATGGTTTCAACCGGTCCGGATTCGGCCAGAACCCCCTCATCGATAATGGCGACATGGGAGCAGATGCTTTCGACAACGCTCATTTCGTGTGTGATGATGACGATGGTAATGCCCATCCGCTGATTGATGTCCTTCAGGAGTGCCAGAATCTGCTGTGTTGTCTGAGGATCCAGTGCACTGGTGGCCTCATCACACAGGATGATCTTGGGATTGGTGGCCAGGGCACGGGCGATGGCCACACGCTGCTGCTGTCCGCCGGAAAGCTGACTGGGATAGTTGTGCTGACGTTCTCTCAGCGAGACAATGTCAAGCAGTTCATCAATTCGTTTGTCAATGTCCGGTTTTTTCATCCCGGCAATTTCCATGGCGAAGGCGATGTTGCCGCGGACATCCCGCTGCTGAAGAAGATTGAAATGCTGAAAGATCATGGAGACCTGCTGTCTGAGCTGACGCAGTTCACTGTCACTCAGCTTGGAGAGGTTTTTTCCGTCAATGATGACATCTCCGCTGGTGGGGCGTTCCAGGTAGTTGATGCAGCGTACCAGGGTGGATTTTCCCGCGCCGGACATGCCGATGATTCCGTAAATATCTCCTTTATCAATGGACAGGCTGATGTCTTTCAAGGCATCTACGGTCTGTGATTTGGTAACGAATGTTTTGGTTAAATGATTGAGCTCAATAAGTGCCAATGCTGTTTTCTCTCCTGTCAGAAATGTTAGACGGCGTCCCGTCCTCAACGACTGATGTATTATATAGCAGCACTTTTCAAAGAACAAGAATATATTATTTATGCTCAGTTATAGGAAAAAACTATATCTGAATTTTTGCTGTCAAATAAAAATACTTGACAGCAGGCATATGATCGGCTATAATCTCGGCTGTTGTCGACGCAGAAAGGTGTAACAATGCATGAACACGCGCATTGAAACAGGATGGCTGTATGATTTTTACGGCCCGCTGCTGAGCCCGCGACAGAATGAAATGATGAAAATGTGGTGCGAAGATGACATGTCCCTGTCTGAAATCGCAGAAGAGACTGGCGTGAGCCGTCAGGCGGTATCTACCATGCTGCATGCTGCTCAGCGGCATCTGGCAGAATATGAGAAAAAACTTGGTCTGCTGGCCAGACATCGTCACCTGACCGAGGGCCTTGAAAAATGCCTGGTACTGGTCCGAACAGATCCGGCCATGGCTGAGAGGAAAATAAATGAACTGCTTAACGAGGAGGAATAGATAGTGGCATTCGAAGGATTGACACAACGTCTTCAGCAGGCGTTTTCCAAATTGCGCGGCAAAGGGAAACTGGGCGAAGAAGATGTAAAGGTTGTCATGCGCGAAGTGCGAATGGCACTGCTTGAAGCGGATGTCAACTATAAAGTCGTTAAGGATTTTGTCAAAAAGACAACGGATCGCTGTCTGGAACCGGATACGCTGAAAGCACTGAACTCGCAGAATCAGGTTGTGACCATCGTCAACGATGAGCTGGTTGAACTGATGGGCGGAACGAATGCCCGTCTGCAGTTCAGTTCCTCGCCGATTTCGGTGTTTATGTTGTGCGGCCTGCAGGGCGCCGGCAAAACAACCATGGCGGCAAAGCTGGGTGGCTGGCTGCGGAAAGACGGAAAGCGGCCGCTGCTGGTTGCCTGTGACATTTACCGTCCGGCTGCCATTAAACAGCTGCAGGTCGTCGGTGCACAGATGGGGCTTCCTGTTTTTGAAAAAGGGACTCAGAATCCGGTTATCACGGCACAGGAAGCCATTGAATATGCACGCTTGCATCAGAATGATGTGGTCATCCTGGATACGGCGGGACGTCTCCATATTGACGAGGCGCTGATGGAGGAACTGCATCAGATTTCTGAAAAAGTCCATCCGACGGAAATACTCCTGACGATCGATGCAATGACCGGTCAGGATGCGGTGAATGTTGCGGAGACGTTCAATCAGAAACTGGAGATAACCGGTGTCATTCTGACGAAGCTGGATGGCGACACCCGCGGTGGTGCGGCGCTGTCGGTCCGCGCGGTAACAGGAAAACCGATCAAGTTTGCCGGTACCGGCGAGAAACTGGGCGATATTGAGCAGTTCCATCCGGACCGGATGGCCTCCCGTATTCTGGGCCTGGGCGACCTTCAGACGCTGTTTGAAAAGGCACAGGAGAATATCGATGTCTCCCCTGAGGAGGCGGTAGATCTCAGCCGCAAGATTCAGAAAATGGACCTGAATCTGGAAGATTATCTGAATCAGATGCAGCAGATGAAGAAGATGGGGCCGCTGTCAGGCATTCTGAAAATGATTCCCGGAATGAGCCAGCTGGGGGATATCGATATTCCTGAGGATGCGATGAAAAAACCGGAGGCGATTATCCGTTCGATGACGCCGAAGGAACGCCGGCACCCGGAATTGCTCAATGCGGGCAGACGCCGGAGAATTGCGGCGGGCAGCGGCACCACTGTACAGGATGTGAATCAGCTGATTAATCAGTTTGAAGCTGCCAAAAAGCAGATGAAGATGATGATGAGTCAGGCAAAAGGAAAACGGGGCAGATTCAAATTCCCCGGCAGAATGTAAGACGCCAACAATCACTTGATTGAGGTATATATTTTCACTTTGTTTTCATAATGTAAGGAGGAAACAGTCAATGGTTAAGATTCGTATGAAGAGAATGGGCATGAAGAAGAAGCCTTTCTATCGTATTGTTGTGGCAGATGAGCGCGCATCCCGCGATGGCCGTTTTATCGATGAGATCGGATATTACAATCCCGTTTCCAATCCGGTTGAGCTCAAGATTGACAATGAGAAGGCCCAGCAGTGGATTAAGAACGGTGCTCAGCCGACGGATACGGTTCGCGGGCTGCTGAAGAAGACGGGAGCCATTGCCAAGTAAACTTGGCAGTCTGTTCTCGGAAAGGCAGGATTCCTATGGAAGAACTGGTTCGGTTTATGGCAAAGTCACTGGTAGATCATCCGGATCTGGTTGATGTCCGTACCGTAGAGGAGCCGGCAAGCACCGTGATTGAGCTGCGTGTGGGCCCCGATGATATGGGTAAGGTGATCGGCAAACAGGGACGTATTGCAAAAGCAATACGGACGGTCGTGAAAGCTGCCAGTGCAAAAAGCGAGAAGCCCGTATATGTAGAAATTATGGATTAATGGATAGAGCCGCGCAGGAATGCGCGGCATATTCATTAAATCCGGTTTTTATTGCTGCGGAATAACAGAGAGAACCGGAAGCCGGCGTGGACCTCGACATAAATTGGAAGGCGAGAGATGAAGACACAGTATCTGCTCATTGGTGAAATTGTTAAGCCTCAGGGAATAAAAGGAGAACTGAAAGTTCGTGCAGAAAGCGAAGATAAGACAAGGTATTCCAGGCTGAAATCCGTATACCTGAAGGAAAATGATCAGTACATAGAAAAACGCGTTCTTTCCGGCAGAGCAAACGGGGATTTTGCCTATTTGCAGTTGGAAGGGATCACTGACCGGAATATGGCAGAATCCGTAAGGGGCAGGCTGATTTATGTTGACCGGAGTGAGGCAATTTCGCTTGAAGACGGCAAGTATTTCATCTGTGATCTGATTGGCTGCAAGGCCAAAGATGAAAAAGGTCAGGAAATAGGCACACTGACAGATATTCAGAGCCCCAATCCCTATACGGATGTCTATGTGTTTATGACCGAATGCGGAGAGATGATGATGCCTGCTTTGCGCCGTGTGATTCGGAGCGTCGATGTTGATGCAGGGGTTATTGTTCTTGATTCAGAGGTGCTGCAGGAGATCGCATTGTGGCCGGACAGTCCGGAAGTACGGGATGACTAAGGGAAGCATGAAAAGGATTCTGCTGACGCTCTGCGTCATTTGGCTGTTTGTCTGTTCGGCGGGAGCAGAAAACATGACACTGCCATCCCCGCAGTGTGTGTCGCCGGGCCTGGCCGGGTGGCTGGGACAGGATTTCTCAGAAAAATCCCTGTCAGTCCATGCAAGCGGCTCTGTGGAGGAACTGTTCTATATTCGTGACCTGACGGTGCTGCAGAATATTCTTTCGTTGATTCAAATCGATGTTTCAACCAGAAAGGCAGGCGGCGAGGAAGTTACCTCGGTTCAGGTGAGCGCGGGGGATGAACCGCTGTCAGAATGTGCATATACATTCAGAAACGGAGAACTGCTGTTTGCGGTAGATGGGGAAAAGTACCGCATTTCAGAAAGTGAAATGGAAACTGTTTCTGATTTGACGCAGTTCAGAAGCTGTTTTGAGACGATCTGTCAGCTTCTGCTGAATGAGGCATTTCCGGCAGGATTCGATTTGAAAAAGGTCAGTGAAAATATCGGATCGGGCGAATTCTTCAGAAGAATTGACGGACTGAATGCCGGGAACATCGTTGTTACGGAAAACCGGACGGAAGACCAAATACTGACAGGTCTTGATTTAAGCGGTTTTTTCTACTGTCAGGATGAACCGTGGTCACTCAGCGGAAACCTCTCTGTGAAGGAAGGAAAGGCCCGTACCGGCAATCTGGAACTGCTGTTACAGAAAGATCCGGAAAATCTGCTGAATATCGAGCTGGTATCAAAGAATGCGGCAGAAAAGCAGAATAAACAGCGGGGAACCGTTTCCGGAAACTGCAGGATTACGATTACGGGAAAACGAAACGGATACGATGTAAGATACGGAATCAATCAGAAAGTGAAAAATGAATGGAGACTTGAAGACAATGATCTGATTGAGCGGGTCGGATGGACGGTTTCGATGAACTGGCTGGATAAAACACCGGGACTGAAGGTGCGGCATCTGAATACGGGAAGCATTGAATGGAAGAATAACTTTTCCCTGGCGACTAACGAATCTGAGAGAGAATATTCCGAATTACATGACGATGTGTCGATTGAATTGAAAATGGATGGGAAAAATGTTATTATTGCGTCGGCAGACATTCGCCTTGGAAAAGAAGATAAAGCGGTGTTCATTCCGGAAAACGGGAAATATGTGACCAGAGAAGAAGCCGGGGCGATAACAGAAGCGGTGATGGAAAAGATTAGCCGGAAACTCTACAACATGCTGGAAAGCAGAAGCAGAAACAAGGTTAATCAGGGCCTATAATCATTAAGGAGGATAAGATGAGAAAAGAGTTCCTTTCATTTTTGCTTGCATTGCTGTTCCTTTTTCCGGTAATCGCATGCGCATCGGGCAGCTATGCCGCGGGAGATATGACGAAAACAGCGATTATGACCAGCATGGAGCAGGGAAACCAGGTCAGCTTTCACATGACGCTCAGGCAGATACTCGACGATGAGCCGGATGTCAAACAGGCTGCACTGAATGACCTGCTGTCAAAAGTATCCATAGATGGAATTGCTTATCAGAAAGAGGGACGGATGTCCCTGCAGGCCACTGTCCGGGCAGGCGCTGCTCAGGTATTTGATGCAAAAGCAGTTCAGACAGAGGATGGCTCTTACCGTGTGATGACAGATCTGACGGGAGATACGATTTTTCTGGTGCCTGCAGCACCTTCCTATGGGGGGATGGACGTGATGCAGATGATTGCTTCAATGGGCACGGATATTCAGAGCACGGATCCGTCTTTTCGTGATTTGCCGGCAGATGAACGTTTAAGAATCACTTCTTCCGAAGTCATGATGATGCTTGCTCAGGCGGTTCTGGGATGGGTCAGCCATAGCCAGATTGAGGCTGATGGTGAGATGTATGTATTTGATTCCACGTATTTCGAACCGACGGATACCCGCAATGAAGTGGCAGAGCGCATGATCGGAAAGGTTGGAGCCGGTCAGTTTGGCTCACTTCTCTGGAATGTGGCGACGAACCTTGACTGGCAGGGAGGCGAATTCCAGCATGCGCTGGCGGATGTTCTGGCAGAAAAAGGGGTTACCCGTCTTCAGGTAAGAAATGTTGTTGATGCGATGTTCCCGCAGGTGAATATTGATCCTGCAGAGGACTTTGTTGAACCGACACATGCGATTCAGAACGGAAATGAGCCTTGTCAGTACAGTGATATTTCATACTTCTTCAAGAAGTTTACCAGGTTTGCTGATAAAATCTGGGAAGAAAGCCTGGATGTCGATCTTCTTTTGACCGTCAGCTATGATGATTACAGCGATTTTGTCGGTTTGGACGCGGTTCTTCCTAAATTTACAGAGAGTCTTCCATACGAGGGAACGTTTACTTATTCAGTAAAGACGGATGAAAACTGGCAGAAACTGACAACCTCCCATGGTGAACTGCAGATCTCAGATTCTGATCGGGTGATCGGAGACTATCGTCATTTTGATGGCGAGGATGTTGGCGGGCATAACGCAAACACCATTGATGGAGATCTTTCGATAGTGGACCGGGATAAAAAAGTGACGTCAGGTTTTGGAATTTCCGGCGAGTGGACGTATGACACCGGGTTAGTTGAGGAGGGTGTTTATGGCGAAAAGACGGTCGGAAACGGAGAACTGATTCTTCACCTTGGAGAAGACATCCCTGCAATTGCAGCAAAGCATGAAGGACTTGTGAAAACGACCGGATCAGATTTTTCTTACGAGGCAGTGACAGAACTGCAGATTTTCGGCGAAACGACAATTCAGACACGGCTGGAAATGAAACAGGAAGCCGCAGAAACAACGATTTCCATCCCCGATGGAGAGACGGTAAACGCATTTGCTGCCGATGAAAAAACAATGGATACAGTGCAAAAACAGGTTACGACGAATCTGACAGGCGTTCTTTTTAAGCTGATGCTTGATCAGAACCTAAAACAGGATATTCAGATCCTTCTTGGAGCTGGAAATTAATTTGTATATTTTCGGAAAAACGGTTATGAAGAATTAGCCGGATGATTGTGAACAGGACGATTGGTTTAATGATGGGGTTTTCCGTCCGGATGAGGAATGTATCCGGAAGGGGAACCATGAAACCCATTATGGAGCATCGAAAACAAAATGGGTTGAAGAAAAGCATCTTGGCAATTTCGAATTCTGGCTCTGGATGGGCGTCTGTGAGACCCCCGCTTTATGAAGTGGGGGTCTCTTTGCCACTTAATAAGATAGGGAAGCTATGGCCTGTAGCGGATGCGATTTTCGTGCACCTGCAGAAGATGGAGAGGTGATAGGTGATGAATACATTTGGAAAGGCAAAATGGAAACTCAGATATTACGGTGTAAAAATGCTCGGGAAAATCCCCGGCTTTCTGGATGGTGATCAATACTATTGCAATCTGTGCGGATCAACATCTCGATTTTTTATGTCATATGGAACGAAGAGTAAAGTTGCGTTTTCGATGATTGGTTCCGGCGTGAGACAACACTGTGAATGCTCAGATGTTTTTCACACGATCGTTTCCGCTGGGTTTATGAAGTGCTGCTCCGGTATTCGGATATTTTGTCCTCGGAAAGAAAGCGGTTCCTGAAAATCATGCATATTGCAGCTGAACCGGGAATCAAAAAAAGGATCAGGGAGAAAAGCAGCAGTCTGGCGCCGATGGAATATCTGACAGGTGACCTGGAGCAGATTTATTCGGATGTAAAAGTCGATGTAACAGATATGCACCAGTTCGAAGATGAGAGCTTTGATTACTTTATTATCAATCATGTTCTTGAACATGTGCCGGATGAGAAGAAAGCGATGGAAGAGATCCGAAGGGTACTTAAGTCGGATGGAGTACTGTTTATCTCTTTCCCGATGTGCCTGGAACGTAAGACATTTGAGGACACTGAAATTGTTTCGCCTCAAGATCGCCTGAATCATTACGGACAGGAAGATCATGTCAGATTGTATGGGACAGACAGTGCTGAACGGCTGGCTGACTTTGGATTTGAAGTGAAGCCGCTGATTGTCAAAGAGCAGATGCCTCAGGCAGAATACATGCGTATGGGCTTGATTCCGGAGGATACGATTTTCCTGTGCAAGATTAAGACGGAAGCTAAGCGTGAAGGATAATCGGCCAGGGTATATGCTGTAAATGGCAGGCCGGATGTATTGTACTGACAGACATGGGATATTTGATGGGATGTCGAAAAATGCATAGAAGCAAAATAATGAATGTTGCAATCGTTGTCGCACTGTGTGTGTCTGTTTTGATCAAAGTATTCAGGATTGGTTCGATACCTGCAGGAAACCAATTTGATGAAATTGGAGCGGGCTATGATGCATGGTCACTGCTGCATTATGGAGTAGACAGATGGAGAATCAGCTGGCCTGTGTATTTCCTTAACTACGGAAGCGGACAAAATGCATTATACACGTATTTGTTAGTTCCGATATTTGCGTTCTTTGGCTTTACTCAAGTGACTATTCGGGTACCAGCGTTAATTTCTTCCTTCTTCTTGTTGTTTGGCGGGATTGGAATAATCCATTTGGTTTGGAAGGAAAACTGGAACCTTGGCACCAAAAAGACGGCAATTCTGATCTATGTACTGATTTACGGCTTTTCTCCATACACACAATTGTCGGGAAGACTTGGACTTGAAAGCCTGCTTATGCTGGGATTTTCCACGTTTTCGCTGTATGTAACACTGGCTACTTTTCAAAGGCGCAAGCCTGTTCTATTTTTCCTGTCGGGTCTTGCCTGGGGTGTAACACTATATACATATGCTATTTCATATCTTGTCATTCCTTTGTTTTTACTGTTCTCATCGGTCAGCATTTACAAAAACAAAATGATGCGGATGCGCGAATGTGTCCTGTTTTTTCTCCCGCTCTTTATTCTGGCAATACCATTGCTATTAGAACAATATGTGAATATCTTTGACAAAAATGAAATAAAGCTCGGTATATTTACGGTTACCAGGCTTATCGGATATCGCTCAAATGAGATAACGCTGTCAAATATCCCGCAGAACCTTTTTCTCACGATAAAATCGATGCTTCTGTATGACTGGCTTGATTATAATACGATCAAACGATACTGGACGTTTTATCCCATATCCGTTCCTTTTTTTATCATCGGACTGTTGAAACATGTTCAATTGCTCTTTTGGGGAAGCAAAGAAAAATGGAAACCATCGCTGTATGTATTTGCCTGGTTTGCCAGTGTGTTTGTTGTAGGATTGTTGTTGGGGAAAAACAATGATCTGTACAGCAATCCAAACACAAACAAAATTAATGCTATCTTTTTCGCAACGATGTTTTATATAACATTGGGATTATGTTATTTTATCAAAAACATAGGAAAAAGTAAGTGGAGACAGTGCCTGGGAATCATTGTTTTGTTTGTATATGGCGCGTATTCTATACATTTTGTTCATTATTATTTTGTATATCATAAGCCGACAACATTCTGGGCCTATCGCTTTCCGGAGATAACAGAATTTGTAAAACAATCCGATTCGCTGATGGATAAGGACATCTATACAACGGAAAGATATTATCCGGGATATATTACCTCAGAATTGAAATCCCCGTATGAGTTTAATTTTTCAACGGATCAATGGATTAAAGAATACGGCAGATGGAAATTCGGAGTGGATTATTACGGGATTGATGCATGTGTGAAACAACATGGGAAAAAGGCAATGTATTTATTTCGAGAGGTTCCGGACTGGACGTATGGATATTTTCAGAGAGAAGGGTTTAAAACTAAAAAAGATGGCGCATTGACCCTGTATTATACGGATGATTGATTGTCGGATGAGATGCGTTAAGAGAGAATGCAAAAAGGGCTCTCGATACCACGAGAGCCCGGTGTACCTCACTGAATATGGCGGGGACATAACCACGCATTCGTCAGAACACAGAAAGTGATAAACGTTCACGCAGACCCGGTATGGCCAAAGGACTGTTTATACGGTTTGTATCCTCCAAAATGGGTTTCTGGTGCGGCCGGGAGAAACGGTGTCCTTTTGGATTAATCGGTTTGAGTCTTTTCTGAAACACACGGGGAAAAATCAGACCTGGAATGCATGAAAAGTGTTTCAATAAACATGCAGAAAGCCATGATTGTTCCGGCAAGATTTCGATAGGTGTAGTAATAGTGATCATGGATGTGATTGCTGGTCAGGAGCATCCAGATGACAGGAATCACTCCGGGAATCAGAAACAATAAAGCGGCAGGAGTGACTCGAAAAGTGTTCTTTTTCACAGAACAGAGTATATGAATCATTTCATAGGCGATAAATGTGATAAAGAGGAAACGGTAAAGATCTTTGTCAAGGAGCACGTAGATATTAGAGATGAGTGAATCCAGACGAGAAAAGCTTGTTCCGTTTGACTGGGAGGAGGTCCGAAGCTTTATTTGCTGGATGACATTCATTGCGTTGTAAGATCCATACAGAAAAGCATTCAGAATAAACTTCAGCATCCAGAAGCCAAAAAAACCAATGCACCAGGCTATGACACAATACAGGATATGAAGGAATGGCTGTGGCTCTTTACGGACAATCATTTGATGGATCAGAATAACAAGCGGCATACACAGCGTGATCATCGGGAAGGTCAGAAGATCGTAATAGCAGGTCAGCAAACCAATTATTCCAAAGAAAAAGGTATTTCCGGGAAAGATGCGGATATGATCATAGTGGCCGGATAACAGTAAACACGAAAGCAGACAGATGATACTGACGGGGACATATTGAAGGCAGATGCCCAGAGCAGCAGGCATCATGATAAAGAGAGCCAGTGCAAGAGGGAAGATCAGGGAAGAAAGATGGTTTTTGTGCAGACTGAGAAACAGCAAAAGGCTCAGAAACAGAACAACTCCGTAGAAAAACATCTGAATATTGGTAAATGTTGTTGCTGAAAAAAGAAGACGAAGGGGCAGCATATATCCATGCCAATATCTGCTGTAGGAAAGACCGCCGGTAGGGGAATCATAACCGGTTGCATAAGTGCAGAAGGCGCCCCATCCGTCAACATCCTCCGTAATGGGCAGGTCAACACGGAGCCCTCCGAAGGCTCTTTGCCAGAATGATTCTGGGCCAACATAAGCGGCTGTTTTGACGATCAGGCATGAAGTGTAGTTGTCGAGACGCGCACTGCTGAATCCGCCGATGAGGGTAGGAGAGGCTTCCTGCTGATAAATAATATCGACCGCGGCGGAAGCGTGTTCGCGCATTTCGGGCGTGTCAATCAGCACCTGAACCATATTGGAAAGCAGGCAGAGAGCAATAACCATGAATACCAGGGCTGTTTTTTTTATGCCTGAGTGTGTTTTGAGAACTGACATCGGAAATAAAGACTCCTTTACGGACGATTAACCCAGTACAACAAGCCCATTGCCGGAAATGGAGAGATTTGTTTTGTAGAATGCCTTTAATGCATTGATCATATAGTCAATATCCGAGCAGCCGGCTGTTTCATAGCTGGAGTGCATGGCTAGCTGGGCCAGACCAATGTCAGCGGTGTTCATGGAGGCGTGGGTATTGGCAATATTGCCAAGGGTAGAACCGCCGCGCATGTCGGAACGGTTCGTGAAATGCTGAACGGGAATCCCGTTCCTGTGGCAGATATCCTCAAAGACGGCACTGGAGAGTCCGTCGGTGGTATATTTCTGATTTGCGCTGTGTTTGATGACAATGCCCTTATTCATATAGACACGGTTCTGCTCGTCGTATTTTTCGGGATGATTCGGATGAACCGCGTGGGCGTTGTCCGCGGAGAGCATGAAGCTTCTCGCCAAAACGGCAGAGAATGGAGTGCCGTGAGCGAAGTTTGTATGAATTTGAGACAGAACATCTGTCAGAAAGGTTGAGTCTGCTCCCTGTTTGCTGCCGCTTCCGACTTCCTCATTATCAAACAGGGCATAGACCGGAATCATTTTGCCGGCTGCATTATCGACAGAGAGAAAAGACTGCAAAGAAGTGTATGCGCATTCCAGATCGTCAATCCGGGGACAGGAGAAGAACTGTTTTTGGGCTCCCCAGACGGATCCGGAGGCGCGGTTGTACAGGAACAGATCGGAACCGATTATCTGATCCGGAGCGGCATCAACTGATTTCGCCAGATGTGAAAGCAGCTCGTTTTTGTCACCTGAGTCTCCGTATAAAGGAATCAGATCAACCTGGGGGTTATACTTATAGCCGTCATTAATATCGCGGTTGAAATGGATGGGCATGTTGGGAATGAGCGCAGCATCATCTTCCAGATCAACCAGACGGGTTTCGAGCTGATGATGATTTCGGAGAATGACCCGCCCGGCAATTGACAGCGGACGATCCAGCCAGGTGGACATAATCATCCCGCCATACACTTCAACATTTAGCCGGATATAGCAATTACAGGAAGGGCTCTCATACGAAGGCTTCAGCTTGAGCATGGGGGAGTCGGCGTGACTGGAAATGATCTGAAAATGAGTGAAAGGCTCGGAAGGAAGAATAAACGCAATCAGAGCAGAATTGTTTTTTGTTGTATAGTACTTTCCGCCGGCAGTAAGCTGCCAGCATTCGGTTTCATCAAGATACCGGAATCCTGCCGCCTCCAGTTGTGCGGAGACGGTACGAACAGCGTGAAAAGCAGTGGGTGACTGCTGTACGAAACGAAAAAATGACTGAGGATCGGAGCGCATATATAAACCTCCTAGAATTTTATGGCGTCATGAAGGGCCTCGACGGTTTTTTCCAGATAAATGGCGACACCGTTGTCACCGCTGGAACTGCTTTTATATTGGTACATGTGTTCAAAGGGAATGCCAACCCGGGTAACCTCCGCGTGACGCAGGAAGATACAGGAGAAGAGAAGACGGAATTGTTCGGCGTTCGTCAGATTGGACCGCCATGCATGTTTCATATTATTATACAGGTCCATGATACGGAAGACGCCCATGGAGCGGCTCTCTTTGATCAATGCTTTTACAAGCTTTGACTGGCGGTTCCCGCGTCCAAAATCATTATCCAGTCTTCTGCACCGTACATAGGAAAGAGCCTGACCGCCATTCAGACGACAGGGGCCTTCAGAAAGCGGATTTGTCGGATATTTGCCGATAGAATGATCGATATATTTTGCCTCTGCATCGGTCAGTTCAACCTCTACACCACCGATTTCATCGATAATGGAAACAAGAGAGGAAAAATTCAGGCGAAACCAGCCATTAATATCGATGTCAAAGTTATTTTCAATCGTACTGACAAGCGCTTCCTCGCCACCGAGGCGAATAATGGTGTTTATTTTGGTATCGGTGTTATTGTAATCAAGAAGGAGATCTCTGGCAAAGGTGACAAGACCGACTTTGTGATGGTCGAAATCCAGGTGTACAAGCAGGATGGTATCACTTCGTCCCGTATTGTTCAGAGAACCATAGTTGTCCACCCCGATGAACAGGTAGTTTGTTTTTCCGTGAGGGGCGGCGATAAAGATGACAACAAGAACGATTAAAACGCACAATAAGATTTTAACTGCTTTTTTCAATGACATTACCTCAAAGCTAGATAAAGACCCCGGGAATCCCGGGGTGACGGTACATTTTATGTCTTAAAACGATCCGGTTTAATGTTTGCCGAGCATTGCGGCGCCGATTATGCCGGCATCGGCACCCAGCTGAGCCAGAAGAATGGTGGCATATGGCTGGGTCTTATAAAAAATGAAGGGCTTTACGGCTTCTCTGACGGCATTGAGAAGGAAATCGCCGGCATTTGAAACACCGCCGCCAAGAACGATGATTTCCGGATCAACGATGTTGATAATATTGACGATGCCGTGTGCCAGTGATTTGACATAATTGTTAAAGAGTTTCACGGCGGTGGGATCGTTTTCTTTGGCTGCATCAAAGACGGTTTTTGCGGTTATGTTTTCCGGATCGTTTTCGCACAGCTGCATAATCATGCTTTCGGGATGATCGGCCACCGCTTTGCGTGCCTCGCGTATAATGGCAGTAGCAGAGGCATAACGTTCAAAACAGCCGCGTTTTCCACAGGTACAGGGCTCCCCTTCCATGCGGATGACCATATGACCTATTTCAGAGCCAACGCCGTGGGAGCCGGAATAGGGTCTTCCATTTATCACAATGCCGCCGCCGACACCTGTACCCAGGGTGATGAAGACACTTGACTGAGTGCCGGCACTGACACCTGCGACGGATTCTGCCAGGCCTGCGACGGTTGCGTCATTGTCCACATAGACAGGGAGTTTCGGAAAGTATTTGTGCATATCAGCGATAAAAGGAACTTCATGCCATCCGAGGTTTGTGCAGAAAGGGATGACACCGGTTTTCTGATCGCAAATTCCCGGAACGCCGACGCCGATTGATTCAATTTGATCTGTTGTAAGCTGCATCTTCGAGATAAGGGAATTGCAGAGCTCTGCAATATCACGAACAACTTCCTGATAAGGACGGTCTGCACCGGTCTTTATGGAATCTTTCATAAGAATATGTCCGTCTTCGTTAATAATACCGGCTTTAATACCGGTTCCGCCAATATCTATTCCAATGAAAAACATATAGAATCCCTCCGCGACATCATAATGAGTAAAATGATTTTACAGCCAAGTGAAACATGGGTCAAGGAGTTTTAGAAAGATTTTCTCAACAGAAAATGGGGTTTAGTGAATGACATTTTTGGGGTCTTTCAGTATAATAGAGAAAATTGCGGGCAGATGCCGAGAAAGCATCATGTTTGGATGAAGTAGGTGTTGTTCTTCGGAACAGAGGCTTTTATTTTTTACGAAATTGGAGCAACAGGGGTTATGCAGGTTTCATCAAGTCAATTTGCAAAAAAAATGGATCTGAAAATCATTTGCGATTCCGAATCGGCACATGAACGAATGATTAAAGTCCCTGATATTTGCAGGCCGGGACTTCAGTTCGCAGGATATTTTGAGGTGTTTGCCAGTGAGAGACCGCAGCTGATTGGCAAGACAGAAATGCTTTATCTGATCAGTCTGGATGAAAATGTTCGCCGTGAACGGCTTGAAAAGTATTTTTCGTATGATCTCCCTTGTGTCATCATTGCAAGGGGGATGGAATGTCCGGATGAAATGCGGAATATGGCAAGAAATCATGGAATTCCGATTTATGGGACAGCCGAGGTAACAGCGGCTTTTTCTGCCTATGCAATGGAATATCTGGCCGAAGCATTTGCCCCGCATGAATCATGTCACGGCGTGCTTATGGATGTTTTCGGAGTCGGGGTCATGATTACCGGAGACAGCGGAGTAGGGAAAAGTGAGTGTGCGCTTGAACTGATTAATCATGGGCATCAGCTGGTGGCGGATGACGTTGTCGATATCTCAAGAATAGGAATCCGTCTTTACGGGGAAGCGCCGGAGATGGTCCGGGATCTGATGGAACTGCGCGGCGTTGGGATCGTAGATGTAAAGAAAATCTTCGGGATCGGAGCGGTTGAACGAAGAAAAAAACTGGATTTGATCATACGGATTGCGCTGTGGCAGGACGGGAAAAGCTATGACCGGCTTGGACGCTCTGATATGACCGAATCAATTCTTGGAATTGATGTGCCGCTTCTTGAGGTGCCGGTCAGGCCGGGAAGAAGTCTGGCAACGATTGTCGAGATTGCGGCAAGACGCTGGGTTCTTTTTAAGGAAGGATATGATGCGGCAGAAGAATTGGACCGGCGTCTGTGGGATAAATATTCAGTCAAAAACAGGGAATGACTTGTGATGAGGGAGAGAAACGTATGAATTGGGTCACGTATGGTGTGTTTGTTCCATTCAGTATTGTTTTGCTTTGTATGGCATTCAGTCAGAAGCTCCGGGAAAAGGTGATGGGAGTCAAAGCACTTGCCATAGCTGAGGGAAAACTGGCATCCTGGGATAAATGGTATTGGCTGTTCTTTGTGCTTTGTTTGGGTGCAGGAATATTTGTCAGGGTATATCGCTTTTGCGAACTTCCCAAGGGAACGAACCAGGATGGAGTCCGAGGGGCATATGAATCATTTTTGCTGCTGAGAAACGGTGTGGACTCCTTTGGACGTTCATGGCCGACGTATTTTGAAGCATGGAAATATACGAATATGTCTACCCTGTATTCGTGGATCTGTATTCCGTTTCTTCACTTCTTTGGAAATACGGTTTTTGCCATGCGTCTGCCGTCGCTGATCATCAGTGTTTTGATGATGCCGGTGCTGTGGGATCTCGGAAGACGGATGAGAGGGAGAAGCTTTGGCCTTCTGCTTCTTTTTCTTGTGGCGACAAATCCATGGCAGATGTTTCAAAGCCGGTGGGCAATAGATGCCAACATGATGCCGCACATCTTTCTTCTGGCGATTTATTTCCTGTATGTCGGTCTTACGCACAGAGTGTTTCTGTATGTATCCATGGTTTTCTTCGGTCTTTGCGTATATGCCTATGGACTGGCGGCGTTTCTTGTTCCTGCATTTTTATTGCCGATGGCGATTTATCTTGTCTCAAGGCGCAAAGTACGCATTTATGAGCTGATTATCTGTCTGGCGGTCTTTGCGGTGGTGTCGGGAATGTATTACTGGACAATGATCATTAATGCATTCGGACTGGAAAGCGTACAGATAGGGCCTTTTACGCTTCCCTATTTGAAAGATTCTCATCGTGCGAGTGAAATTGCTCTGGCGCAAAAAGATGGAATATTTGGAATGGGAATCAATGTGAGAGGCGTTTTCGAAATGCTCTTTGAGCTGAATCCTGAAAATGCGCCGTATGATGCAATTGACTGGGCGCATGCCATGTTCCGCTTTATGCCCGTATTCTATGTTTTTGGATTTGTGTGGCTGTGGCGTTCCAGACGCCTGGAAGTTCGGGAAAATAAGGATACCGCTTTAAGAACGTATTCTGTTTTTATGATGGCATTTATGCTGTCTGCCGTTTTTACAGGACTGCAGACAGGTGTCCTTATCATGCGGATTAATTACCTGTTTTATTCGTTGATTATTCTGTCCGGCTATGCCATTTATGAAATGGGACGCCGCGTAAAACTGACGGCTGTACTGGCTGTGGGATTGATCGCCGTCAATTTTGCTTTCCTTTGCACTGATTATTTTGGAAATAAGGCGTATCAGGATCTCGTCGGTCTGAATTTCAGATCCGGTTTCTTTTCTGCTCTGAAAGATACCTGGGGGATGGATTATGACAAGATTGTAATCGGCGTTTCCAGCGGAACAGAACAAAATGTGATTGAGCCTACCGTTCAGTTTGCCCATGAAATTGATTATAAAGCGCTGACTGAACAGACGGATTTAACCGGAGCGGACGGGAATCCGACCGGCTGGTACTATACAGAGCGGTATGTGTACATTACCGATCCTGATTCGTTTATGCCGGAGCCAATGGCCTGCAACGTTTATGTGATGTATAAAGACAAGTATGCGGATAAATTTAATCCGGAAGAGTATCTGATTTATGATTACGATTTGTTTTTTGCTGCATATCCAAAGTATTGGGCAGAATAAGCCATTGACACAGTAAAAAGGTCAGCAACACCGGGAAGAGAGGAAATGCATGATATATACAATTGCCGGGTGGATTTTTCTTGTCATTACATTAATTGTCTGTATTGTTTTCAATCATCCAAAGCTGCACGAAACAGCAAAAGACTCTCGCAAAAGGCATCTGTATATATGTACAGGAATCTTTGCAGCAGGCTGTATTGCACGAATACTGATGCTGGGAACGCTTCCCAATGGACCGACAGCAGAGGAAGCACTGGCTGCCGTCCAGGGAAAGACGCTTTGGCAGACGGGACATTTTTTGGGCTGTGAGCATCTGACCACACTGCTCCCGCAGTGGAGCGGGGAAAATGCCGGTCCCCTCCTTTCAGTCCTGACAGCGCCGTTTGTTGGACTGCTTGGAATCAATGCATTAACGGCAAGGATTCCGTTGGTTTTGTTGTCCATTCTTTCGATGCTGGCCATGTATGGAATAGGAAAGGAACTTGGCGGGACAGTACTGGGGAAATACATGCTGTTGATCCAGGCAATAAGCCCGTACTTTGTTCTCAGCACAAGACTGACCGCCAGTGCCAACGCGGCTGTATTTCTGCTCCCGATCGCGTTTTATGCGGCTGTCCGGGGATTCAGGCAGAAAGGCTGGCTGTATGTCGGAGCGATCCTTTTTGCGTGCCTGGCCTATACGTATGATCTGTTCTTTTTCATTGCGCCGCTCTTTATGTTAGGCCTGATGATTGTTTCTGTGGTTTATAAACGTTTCAGAATGCATGGCATATTTGCGGCTGTGATCGGGCTTGTTCTCGTCTGCCCGGCAATGCTGACAGCATGGATCAATCTATCGGGCGGGGAAGCTTTTTCGCTCATGGGGCTTATTGACATTCCGAAGGTTGAAAGTTTCAATAAAGCCAACTGGATAGGCGCCAGGATGATGGGAAGCGACAATCCGTATAATGTTGTGGTGAGTCAGTTCTGGAATGCGGTGTTCTGCGGGGGAATCATGCAGCATATTGCTCATGAAAACATTAATTCTGCCGTGATTGCGCCGGAGGGCTTTTATGCACTCTATATGATCGGTTTCCCGCTTATGCTGCTTGGCGGAATGGAACTTCTCAGACGGCGGTTTGCCGGAATCGGCTCGGAAAATGAGCGGGGAAAAGGAACGTTCATTCTTTTTGGGGCAATAAGTACGGCCGTCATGATCCTGCTTTTTGGCAGCGTCGGATTTGTTGATTATTCGGGAACAACCTATTGCTATGATTATTCCTCTTTCTTTTTCTTTGATGCCGTGCTGATGGCCTGGGGATTGACGCAGATCGAAGGAAAAAGCAGAAAAGGGAGCGGTATCCTGATGGGACTTCTGGGACTGAATTTTGCATTCCTGTGCTTCTTCCTTTTCGGAGGAGAATATCAGCGTGCAATGAATGTGAGCTTCCCGGATTACAGAGATGCCTCTCGGAAAGCGTACGAAATTCAGGGGGAGAGAGGGTATAAAGTCTGCTTCACGGATGAAGTATATCCGCATATTTCACCGGATCAGGCATCCGAGGTTCTTTATCTGTATTCTGCTGATGCGGACATGCGAGATGAGAGCCGGGAGTATACGGCATTCTATCCTCCGATATTTGAAAAGCTTGAGCCGAATGAGATCTATATTATTCAGTCAAAGGATGCGGGAAACTGGGATCTTGAAGCATTTGATTACCATGAGTATGACAGATATTCCGTTGTTGCGCCTGTGAAAACAGAATAAGAGCCCGGTTCATGAACAGGCTGAACCGAAACCTTCAGCTTGAAATCATGGAAGTTCAATGAATGGTATCCGGTATGGCTTGGAAGGAAAGATTTTGCGTGTGGAAACAGTTGAGTATAAAATGAGCGGAATGAACTCGATGAATAAAAATGCTGCCTCTGTCCGCTGGACGTTCTTTATTCTGATGATCATCGGAATTCTTTCCAGAATGATCCTTCTTGGAAAGATTCCGGGAGGAATCAATCAGGATGAGGCCTATGCAACATATGAGGCGTATAGCCTGATTAAAACAGGGATGGATTCCCGCGGGTATGTCAATCCGGTGTATTTTGTTTCATGGGGAAGCGGAATGAATGCACTGCTGACCTATATTCTGATTCCTTTTGTTAGAATAATGGGCTTAACCGTTATGACCCCGCGTCTTCCAATGGCAATCATTTCCATTTTAACCCTTCCTGCGTTTTATGGTGTGATGAGAAGAATAACAAATGAGAGGATCGCTCTGATCGGGTTATTTCTTCTTGCAGTCAGCCCGTGGCATATTGGACTGTCAAGGTGGGCGCTGGAATCAAATCTGTCTCCCGCGTTTCTCATGTTTGCTTTGTACTTCTATTTGAGAACACTGGAACAACCGGTATTTGCACCTGTTTGTGGCCTGATGTATGGGCTGTGTCTTTACTGTTATGCGCTTATGTGGATTGTTGTTCCTTTAATTCTGGTCATGAGTCTTTCATATAGTTTCATTAGAGGTGAAATAAGAAAACAGGCTCTTGGATGGTATCTGACCGGAGGAACGATTCTGCTGATTCTGGCAATCCCATTAATCCTTTTCGTCCTGATTAATAAAGATCTGCTGCCTGAAATAAGGACAGCTTACTTTTCAATCCCGCATCTGATAAGCGGGAGAATGGATGAGGTGTCTTTATCGAATATACCTGATAATATCCATAAAACACTCTATATGTTTTTCGTTCAGGCAGATCATGATATTTTTCATGCATCTCCTCGATATGGATTCTATCATCATATTTCTATCGTGTTTTTTCCAATTGGTTTTATTGCCTGCTGCGTTCAGACATATAAAAGGAAGAAAAGTGCGTACATTCTGTTTCATTTTTTGGCATCGGTTCCGATAGGAATTCTCGTCAATATTGCAGTCCAGAGAATCAACGGAATCCATATTCCGATTCTTGCACTTACTGCTCTGGGAATTGATGTGTTTTCAGAATGGTTCAGAAAAAGAAAGCAGCAGGTATTGTCAGTTATCATTACCGTATATTGCCTGTTTTTTATTCGATTTGAATATCATTATTTTACCGATTATGGCGATGCTCTGGCGATTGTTTTTCAGGATGGACTGGAAGATGGGATGAAGAGAGCCAAAGAACTGGCTGGCGATGAACCGATTTTTGTATCCGATGCGATCTATTATTCCAGAATATTGTTTTATGATCAATTTGATCCAAAAGAATTCCAAAAAACGGAAGAGTGGGGAAATTTAAAGGGAGATGCGAAATATCAGATTCCGCTTCGTTTTGGAAGATGGACGTATAAGCCGGAAGATATAAAAGAGGATACAATCTGTCTTCTGGATATTCCGAATTCATATCAGGAGCCGTTCCGGAACATGAATCGTGAGGAATATGGCTGGGTTGCCGTAATGAAACCTGGTGGTGAACATCTGCAGTCAGGAGGCCAATGAAGTAAAGCAGCGGAAACCCTGGCCGGGCCGGTTCAGTCCTGCTGCCCGCCTGTGAGACAGGATGGATGTATTCTCCCTATGAGGAATGAACAGCGTGCGAGAGAATGACCCGGCAGATCTTGAACAGGATGCTAAAAAAGCGGATACGTTTGATTACGTACCGCTTTTTTGGTATGCCTGAATAGGCCGGCGGGTGAAATCACGATGCTTCATCCGGGTGACGGAGATCTGAAATAACCGGTGACAGCATTTTTCGGGTGAGAAGGATATACCCCAGAAAGTAAAAGCATGCCATCACGGGAATAGGATAGGTTAGTTCGAGCAGATACTGAAGATACGTCAACATGGAAATGAGGTGCAGCAATAATGCACTGACCCACAGATGATGGCCGCCAAAGGCGCAAAGATAAAGGAGAATAAGACCGACATAATCATATCGTTCGTGCATGGCGGGGAGAAACATAAAACAGGTAATCACGGTCCAGGACGCAAGGGTCAGCAGGTCTTTCTCGTCCTGACGGTGCTGATAGAGGAAGATATATCCGGCAAAGAGAAGAGAAAAACACAGAATGATCGCGGCAGGGTAGAGATCTAATCCCTGAGGAACAAATGACCAGAAATTTGCCGAATTAATGGACATGAATCTGCTGGAATGAACCTGCGTTAAATAAGCGCCATAGGTGGAGGTGACGGAGCGGCCGAACAGAATCGCCGGCAGACCGCTCAGGAGAAATACTCCGGGAATCCATAAAAAGGATAAGACGGGGATATTTCTTTTTTTAAAATACAGATAACAGCAAAACGGAAGAATGAAAATAGCCTGCAGTTTAAAGGAGAGTGCAAGGCCGATCATGATCATGCCTTTATGGGGTTTGTCGGACAGAAGGCTTCGTAACCCTGCCAATGCGAAGAAGGTATAAATGGAATCGCATTGTTTCCAGTACGAACTGCCGAGGAAAGTGACCGGCAGAAAAAGGACAAGAACAGCGATTAATGCCGCAGAAAAAGAAGAATAGTGAAAATACTTTTTCGCAAGAAGATACAGTTCGAAACTCATTCCAAGCTCGAATAAATACGAGACCAAAGCAACGGAATAGTAATCCGGGAGCGGAAGATGCGCAATGATGGCCAAGATGACGTTATAGGGGATGTAATAATCGCCAATGATCTGCCCCAGTCCTTTGAATCCCAGCGTTCGGTATTCCTGAATCCAGGGAGCCAGATAAACGCCCCAATCCAGTGCTGCTCCCTGAACTTTGAACATGGATCTTCGAATCAGAAAGGAGAACAGGAGAAGGACAATGATTGCCAGATGTTTCCAGTATTTATCAGCAAGCTGATAGAGTTTTTTGTCTATAATACTCATTTATTACCTCGATAAAGAGCGGTCTGCTGCTGCGGCCCATGTTTCCGGATGACAGGCGGATGCAAGCTGTGCAGCCAACAAAAAGAGCGGTCAGATCATAACCGGTATGCATGAATGGAACTTCGGATGGGAAAAGAGGGTCAGGGGGATACGGACGGTGTTTCGCTTTTAAACAGTCCGAACAGATCCAGCGACAGCCATAGATAAGCGGCAAAGTAGAAACCGGACAAAAGCGGATAGTTTAATTGGAACTCGTTAAGACACTTGCCATATGTGCAGGCGGAAATCAGATGGAGAATACAGACAGGAATGATAATCTGTTTCCGCCAGATGAGCATGATAAATGTCAGGAGAATGATGGGAAAATAGTCATAGCGTTCATGCATGTTAGGCAGAAATTCGACGCATGTATGAAAGCACCAGGCTGCAAGATACAGCCATGTGAATGCTGAGATTTCTTTTTTGGAACGTATAATATAGATGAAAGCAAGGACAAACAAGGTCATCAGAAGGATAAAAGCCAGGGGGAAGAAAACCTTTTGCTCGGTCATTCCAATGGCATAGATACTGGGAAAGTTCATGAACATCGAATGGTAAGCGGATGTCTGTCTCAGGTAAACGGTATACGTTTCAAGTATCGGTCTTCCGCACAAAATGGCGGGGAGACCTGCCAGAACGAAGATGATGGGGATCCAGAAAAAATGGGTGATGGAGAATTCTTTTGTCCTGAAATATGCGATAATGAAAAAAGGAAGAAGAAATAAAGCTTGTAATTTAAAGGAAAACGCCAGGCCTATAAATATAAAAGAAACGGAATATCTTTTGCAGAGGAAAAAATACAGCGACCACAAAAGAAAAGCGGTATAGATGGAATCGCATTGTTTAAAAACGCTGCTGTTTACAATGACCATGGGGAGGAGGGAGAAAACGACTGCAAAACATTTAATATCGCTGTTTTTTACAACAGAAAACAATGGGGAATGAACTGAATCGCTGTTGAGCAATAATCCGGATAATTTATAAACGGCAAATACGATTAGATAATCAAAGATTGAGGACAGAATGACGATAGGGTAGCATGGTTCGATATTAAGCTGAGCGATGGCGGCGAGAAATACGTTGTATGGAATGTAGTAATCCCCTATTTCCTGGGCCAGGCCGTTAACAAAGCCAAATTCTTTATAGATATTTATCCAGGGAATCAGTGCGGTGTTGTAGTCCGTAATGCCGTCATTAAAATCAACAAAGTGGATGAACTTCAGTCTGATGACGATGGATAACAGTGTAAGAAATAAGAATGCAATGCTGCTGAGATGCTGTTCAACCAATGTTGTTAACAACCTGTCAATTTTTTTCATTCCAGCCTCCGTGAGACGTTTGGCGATATTTCATCAGACGATAACTGCCCGCAGAATCGATCTCCATATATTGAGAATCAATGATTTCCTGAATACGGGAATCGTACGGGGGACTGAATGCGCGGTCTTTGGTGTAAATGATCAGCCAGATCGGCGGATTGGTATGAAAGCTGTCAACAATTTCATTCATCACTGCGGGATTTGCATCTGCCAGGACTTCCTGAAGGAAAAAGTAGCGGTTGCAGGGAAGAACACGAGCAGCAACATACCATTTAGGCTCAACGCGATATGGATAAACCCGATTGAGTTCCTGCGCGGGAATCTGAGCGGACAGATGCCTGGCATCGGCAAAGAACTGTGCCTGACCCTGATTTGACTCAAGACGCCGCTGATTGGCCAGGTAACATTGGGTGGAGAGCCAGATGATACAGGGAATCAGCAGAATAACAGAGAGACGGAATTGAATTTTATCTTTAAATAGGGACAGGAACAGCATATTTCCCGTGACGGCAAGCGGAATGCCAAGAATGAGATAATGATCATAATATTTATGCGAAATGAAGCCGGCAATCAATGCACATGCGGCAGAGAAGAGGATGGCAAGAGGCATTCCGCGGTACTGCCTGCGAAACAGGCAGGCAAGAGCACCGATGATTGAAAAGAAAGCAAAAAGAAGTGCAGCGTGTCCATAGTCTCCAAACAGCAGGGCACGAAGCCGGCCGATGCTGTATTCAGATGTTGTCTCGGAATACAACAGATTGTGGAAAATGGAGGCCTGAATGGAGGCTTCCACGGCATTGCTGGCATGAAGCCAGAGAAAAACCGGTATAAGAATAACCAGCGTTCCCAATAAAAAACCGCCGATGCAGATGCCGAGTTCAGAAAAACGGGCTGAAGCGAGAAGACAGATGAATATCCCGATGATCAGACCGGCGACAGGCAGCGCGTTATTGGCCCTTGTCAGGAAACACACAGTGAAACAGGCACCGACCATACAGGAGCAGAGGAGAAGGTGCGGCCTGGATTGGGAAGGCTTTGAAAAAAACCAGAGTGTACAGTAGATACAGACAAGTATGAAGAAATTGCAGTATTCCTCTGAAAGATTTCCCTCTCCGACAAGGCTTGACAGATAAGCCAGGTAGAAAATCTGAGGAACCCATTCAGGAATGCGGAAAAAACGCCGTGCAATGGCACAGAGCATGCGAAGAGAGAGAAAGAGGAAAACGACTTCCTGAATAAAGACGGTGATGGTTTGAAATCCGCCGCCAAAAAGCTGTGGAATCCACTGAAGGACAAAAAGGAGAGGTCCCTTGTGATCGAAAATATCAAGATATGGACGGAACCCGTTTGCCAGTGCGGTGCCCATAACCATATAAATCGAGTTATCACTACTGTAACAGGGCCCCAGGGGTGTATTGGCTGAATAGAGGAATAAACCTGCGGTGAGGGCGAGGAATGCAGAAAGGACGAGCGAAGTCCATCTGACATTTTTTCTCTGGCAATCAGAAATAGTCATGGAAGAGATCGGTCCTTTCTTGTCAGCATCGTGCAGAGGATCAGGGGCAGCACATAAAGAACAGGAATGAGGTAGCGTATCTCGCCGCTTTTGGGGGATAACAGGCAGATGCAAAAGGTGGCAATAAAGAAGCTCCATGGAACAATGGCGGAAAGCCTGAATTTATAGACCAGGAGACAAAGGATAATGAGAAATCCCCATGTGATGCAGGGCACATACAGCAGCATTCCGATGCCGGGCAGGCGCCGAAGCGTATAATACACAAAGTTATGATAACTGAGCCGATAAGGCTGCCATTCTTCTTTCTGTTTCAGAACAAGGTCACCTTTATCCGGTGAGTTCAGTGTCAGACAGAGGATGGTATTGCTTTCGCTGGGGTAAAAATAGCCGTAGATCATATTCAGCCAAGCGTCCAGATAGACCCCCGGATGCCGGAGTCCCATGGCAAACCAGGTTTTAAAATAATTGAAGTACTCCGTTCTTGAAGGATTCGGCTTGGAGTGATCTTTTATGGGATCGCTGAGACGCGGATCGTAGTTTTGAATGGTGTTCAGATCAATGACACCGGACAGACTGTCGAGCTCGTCCTGGGAGACATCCTCCGGATACTGAAGGAGATATCGCGCGGTCTGCTGAAAAGGAATGGAAAACATTTCGCGGGACTCGCCTGACTGAACATGGAGGGCAGGAAGAAGAACGGAATTATACAGAATAAACGTCCCCAGTGAAACGGAAAAAATGAGGAAGATCTGTTTGCGTACCTGTTTATAAGTGATCAGAAAACAGAGAAAGGTAAATGCCATGGCGGCGAAGGCACTTTTTCGCAGGAGCATGATCATGAGCGAACAGAGAGAAAACAGAACGGAATAGGAAAACTGTTTGAAACAGCGGCTGCCCTGATAATGAAGATCAATGAGGAGCGTGCCGAAAAGAAGAATGAAAGGGACGACACTGATATCCTTGCACATATTAAACGCATAGGTTGCGGTTACCGGCCAGATGGCAAGGAAGAGGGCAGAAATGATGCCGGCGGAAAAAGACAGTCCGTATCTGCGAAGACGTGCAAAGGCAACCGTATAGCACAGGGAAATGAAAACAAGGCTGGTCAGACTGTATAAAAACTGGCCGATCGAAGCATTGCCGGCAGCAATTCCCAGTTTGATAAAAAGACCATAAATGACAGTCAGGAGAACAGGATGATGATCGGATAATACGGTTCCGTCTCCGATATAGCTTGGATAGCCAAAGAACTGCAGAAGCTGATCATGTGTATCGTAAATATTCAATCCGGGGAAATAGAGGATTAAATAGGGGACAGAGCCGAGAACCAGAATGCAAAAAACAAATAAGGGAAAGAAGCGGGAGCGTTTTGGATCCGGCTGTTCACCGGAGAGGCGATCCGCGGCAGAAAGAAATCCGGAGAAAAAAAGAGATAGGACGCATGAGGTAAGACCTGTAAGGGATAAAACAGACAGGGCAGCCGTCACAAGTGTAGACCTGTTTTTGAATACCAGTGAGTAGCTGTTCAGCTGATCATAGGAAAGCCCGAATACAATGGAAACGGAGAATAACAGGCCAAGGGAAACGGAAAAAAACAGCATTTTTCTGTTTGCTGACAGGAAAGAGCAAAGGTAAAACAGACAGAAATAGGCAAAAAAAATCATCAGAGAAGCAGGACGCAGGTCTTTAAAATAGGCAATCAAAAAAGAAGAACCGAATGCAGCTAAAATAAAGGAGCGAAAAACAGCGGTTCTTGAAGCGGACTTGCTGGACATCGTATACCTCATTACCCAATGTTTGAAAAAAGAGAACGCTGATGGAATTCTCTGAAAGTGAGCCTGGAAGCAGGAAACAATCCTCTATTGGGGCGGCTTTGGAAGATAGATATTGAAAGTGAGTTTAAATCCTGATAAACTTGTCATTGATCTGAAAAAAAGATGAAAGATTGAGCGAATCAGCATTCGTTCAGCTTCTGTTTATGGTGTATAGTAAAAGAAATTTTGGAAAAAGTAAATAGCCCGAATTCGAATTGAACCCGATGCCTGTTTCAGGGCAGTTCTTTTGCCGCCTGTTAAGATGAGGAAAAATGACAAAAAAATCAATCGCCGCCGATGGACTTTTGCTGCTGACGGCCATTATTTGGGGAAGCGCGTTTGTTGTTGTAAAAAATGCACTGGATTCGTTTGCGCCGGCCCTTCTGGTTGGAATTCGGTATCTGTTTGCGTTTTTGCTGGCACTGATCGTGTTTCACAGGCATCTGCACGGAATAACGGCCCGTGATGTTTTTCATGGAGCCGTGACAGGAGCTTTGCTTGGACTTGCGTATATTGTACAGACCATAGGACTGACGTATACAACAGCAGGGAAAAATGCCTTTCTGACAGCAACGTATGTTTTGCTTGTGCCTTTTGGAGAGCGGATCGTCTTCGGAGAACGCCTGAAGATTCGCCACTATTTCTGCGCAGGGCTGATGCTTACAGGAATCGGCCTGCTTTCACTCAGCAAAGAAAGCGGCGGGATCAATTTCGGAGATTTCCTTTCTTTTGTCTGTGGGATATTTTTTGCGGCACATATGATGGTTATTCCCAGATTCCAGCGGCAGACGAATATGTATGTGCTGATTGTTCTCCAGTTCCTGTTCTGTTCCGTCCTGGCTTTTCTCTGGCATGCTTTTTTTGAAACCCATACGGCATTTGTTCTGAACGGAAAGGGAGTCTGGGAACTGGTCTATCTGGTCGTTTTCAGTACGACTCTGGGAATGAGCCTTCAGAACATCGGCGAGAGTATGACCAGGGCCAGTCACGCGGCCATGATTCTGTCTCTTGAATCGGTGTTTGGCGTGGTCTTTTCCGCCATTTTCCTGCGTGAGACCATTACGCCGTGGATGCTGGCAGGATTTACGCTGATTCTGGCGGCCATTATGATCAGCGTCAGAAAAACGGAAGCGGAAGACCGGCCGGAATTGATGTGATTATTTGTTTGGAGTTGTTCAATGAGAAAAATACTGTTGTCGATTACCTTAATGCTTCTTCTGCTGCTCTGCAATGGTGCATATGCAGAGGAGACGAAAAAAATCAGTCATTATCTGCTCCTGGGACAGGACGGATATGCGGAACGAATTGTAGACGACGCAAGAACCGATACAATAGTCCTGATTTCACTGGATGAGACGGGAAACCGAATCATCTTGACCTCCATTTTGCGGGACAGCCGCATTGATAACCCGAAGGGACATTCGACCAAAATCAATCTTTTGTATAAAGGATACGGTTTTGACGGGGTTATCTCATGTATCGAGCGGGAACTGGATGTTGACATAAAAGGTGCGATTCTGGTCAATTTTGAACATGTGAAGCCGATTATCGATGCACTTGGCGGCGTGGACATTGAAATTGACACCAATGAGTATATTGCAATAAAAAAAATACTGCTGGGAAAAGATCCCAATATGCCCAAAGGGCCGGGAATGACCCACATGACTGGCCGGATTGCGCTGGCGTATATGCGGGATCGTTCCTCCGGCTCCGGTGATTTCAGCCGGACAGAACGTCAGAGAAAAGTCGTCAGCCAGCTGTTTGATAAATGCAAGGCTTTGTCATTGCCGGAACTGATTTCGATTTACAATCAGGTCAGCGCGGGAATGAAAATGTCCTTAAATCAGCTGGAAGTTCTGAAAGTGATGGCGGAAGGGTATGCACTTGCTTCATCAGGCGCAGCATTTATCGAATATCATATTCCTCAGAAGGGAACGTATTCGTATGGAAGCATGGAAGAAGGAGCATCGACGCTTGATGTCAAATGGAAGCAGAGCCGTGAGAAATTTCACGAGCTGCTGAATGAGACAAAATGACAAACGAGAACTGATAGAAACAGGAGAATTTAAAGTTGAAAGCGTTAAAAATACTATTGCTGATATTGGCCCTGGAACTTGCCGTGATGTCCTGCGTGTATGCGGAGACACTGGATCTCAGCCAGTTTGAAGAGGGCGAGCTGCAGGAAGCTGAGACATGGACGGAAAACGGAGAGGGCAGTACACAGGCGGGCAAATGGTACCAGCGAGCAGATGGGTCTGACTGGCGTCTGCAGCCGGATGGCTCGGTTATTGTTACCATTTCGGCAACCGGCGATGTGACGATCGGTGGTGACAGACGCAAAAAAGGAACAAACGTCTTTGATAAGCAGCTGAGTAAAGAACCCTCCGGTCTGGCATTTCCGATGGAAAATGTTCGTCAGCTGTTTGCCGAGGACGATCTGACACTGGTCAATTTTGAAGGAACACTGACGAATACGAAAAGCGCAACAAAAAACACCTATTCATTCGCGGCGCCGCCTGAATATGTGGAGGTGCTCACTTCAGGAAACATCGAGGCGGTTTCACTTGAAAACAATCATGTGATGGACCATGGCGAGCAGGGATACATGGACACCTGTGCAGCACTGGGAGGTGCAGGCATTCTGTACAGCGGACATCTGGGACCGACGATCTATCTGACGGAGACCGGTGTTCGTATCGGGATGCTGGCTTACCAGACATTCAATGGGAACTATAAGAACATTTATGAATCCATCGAATCAGACATTGCGTCGCTGCGGGCACAGGGATGCGAACTGGTAATCGTGTCCTACCACTGGGGCGAGGAAAAAGACTATCTTCCCAATGAGCGGCAGGTCCCGCTGGGACACGCGACGATTGATGCAGGAGCTGACGTCGTTCTGGGACATCACAGCCACCGCATGAATCCGATAGAGCTGTATCATGGAAAGCTGATCTGCTATTCCCTGGGAAACTTCTCCTTTGCCGGAAATGTCAGGCCGGATGACATGGATACCTTTATTT
The DNA here is from genome assembly GCA_002395225.1 of Christensenella sp. UBA4263. Lineage (GTDB taxonomy): Bacteria > Bacillota > Clostridia > Christensenellales > Aristaeellaceae > Ventricola. The sequence continues at coordinate 7,877 of DGWH01000165.1, read as the reverse complement.
TTCAGCAGAGATTTCGCGTTATCCCCGGACAGTCTGCAGAATGGGTGGACTTCCGGATTATCCCCTGCTCCATTTCATCTGAGGCGAAATTTAATAATTTTAAACCAACGCCAAAGGTGGGAGAAGAGGCGGAAAAGGTCGTTGAGCGACTGCTGGAACTGAATCCGAAATTTGAAAAAAAGCATAAAAAACTTGAAGTTGAGGCAGTAAAAACCTATCCACTGTCCTGGAGCCGGCAGTTTTGACTGACGAATACAGAAGGGTTCATTCACGATGCATGAAATGACTTCAGAAACGCAGGCTGCCATCAAAAAGGCGACGGAGGATTTTTCAAGGGACACACTCATTGCAAGCGGGAAAAAGGTAAGTGACCGGTATCGAAGTGAGATGGGGGAGCGAAAGCGCTTAAATAAGCTGCAGGAGGCTGCAGCTTATGCTGTTTCAAGAATGCCGGCAACGTATGGAGCGGCGCATTTCGCACTGACACAGAGCCTGCAGGCAGCCGGAATCTCTCAAATCAGGACCTGCCTTGACTGTGGAAGCGGAACGGGAGCAGTTGCGTTGGCTTCAATGGATATGCTGCAGCCGGAGAGACTGTTTCTGCTGGAACGGGAACCGGCTATGGCGGAAATCTGCAGGCGCATTCTTGATGAGAAACAGATCAGGCCGATGTGGCTTGAAAACAGTCTGCCCGATGCGGAACTGCCCTCCTGTGAACTGGTGACAGAGGGGTATATGCTGGTGGAACTTCCGGAGCAGACGCGGATACCGGCTGTATTGAAAATGTGGGATGCGGCATCCGAAATGCTTGTGTTGATCGAACCGGGGACGCCGGAAGGGTTTTCTGTCATCCAGACGGCGAAAAAGGCCCTTGCGGGAATGGCGTATCTTGCTGCCCCGTGTGCGGCCGATCACTGCCCGATGGAGAAGGATGACTGGTGCCATTTTTCCGTTCGTATTTCCAGAGATCAGCTGCATAAGCAGATAAAAAGTGGATCGGCGCCCTATGAAGATGAGAAATTCTGCTACGCTGCGTTTACGAGAAAAGCACCGCCTTCTCGTACCCAGAGCCGTATTCTGAGACATCCGATCATTTTGCCGGGGAAGATTACGGCGGAAATGTGCACAGCAGATGGAATTGTGCAAAAGGTTTTTACAAAAAAAGACCCGCTTTGGAAACGGGTCAGAAAAATCAAATGGGGAGACAGTTTAGAAATGCTCCCAGATTCCGATATGGCGCAGTGCCGGGCGGATTGCGTTAAAAAAGACAGGAGCAATGATTGATGCAAATATGGCATTAATGACGCTTCCGGGCAGCTTTGACAACATGCTGGCAATTGTCGCATCCATGGTTAGACCTCTCACGGTGAGTCCCATGACAAAAGTTTTCAGCATGTAAAGGAGCACATAGGCGAATGCGCCTGACACGGAGGCGAGTACAATGGTGAAATGGTTTTTTGATGAGATGGAATCACGGTGTGCGGCAGAATAGCCGATGAAACCCGCAATCAGTCCGATGGCGCCTTTGCTGACAAACGTGATAAGGGATTCAATTCCATATCCGGAAACGATATCAAAAAGAAATGACCCGATGCCGGCTGCCATAAATCCTGCGGCAGGTCCAAAAAGAAGTCCTGCCAGGACACATAAGCTGTTGGTCAGATGAAGTGAAGTTCCCATAAAAGGAATCCGGAAGTAGTATAAAACAAAAATAATGGCAGCCATCATGCCAATAAAGCAGATTCGAAGCGTCTGGTTTCGGTTTCTGGTCTGAGTCATATGAGATCCGTCCTTTCTGGTTTTATGTAATGGCCATTCTATAAGGATGAGGGAGATAAGAAAAGGGCCAGATTGATCTTTTTTTGTATGGCCAGAAAACAGACTGTTTTCTGAAGGGAATTTTGCTGCGGGGCCGGGGAAACCACGGCCTGATGAAGCAGCGTGAAGGAAATGAAAATGGTGCCGAAAGTCCTTGATGCTCGTAAACTCGCACGACAATCAAAAAAAGAGGTGAGATTCAAAAAACTCATCTCACCTCTATCATTGTCTTAGAAAACTTCACCATTTTCATCAGCTCCTTTTTCAAACTGTTTTGCAATCGTCATACTGAAAGCAGGACGATTTGTCATTTTGTGGATATATGCTCGAATCCAGATCGGCAACTCCACATTTAGCTTTAGACATTACTGTATTCTCCTATATTTGATTTTCAAGGTACTTGTCAGTCATAATCACTCTAGAATTCAAACGTTATTGTAACGATCGTGCATATTTTACCGTGACTTACAATATATTTGCATATGAATGATACAATATACATGACGGTAAACTGACAAATTCTCTTTTCAGGAATATCACAAAGCTACTCATGATTGACATCGACAAACCGTCGGCCTCAGACTTTCGGAGAACGTTTTTCGCGCTATAGACCAAAGGAGGCTCTAAATGCACAGTCTTGAACCGTGCACTATAATTATGTAGGGGATTTGCGTTTTTGTCAACATGTAATTACACAAAGGAGACTGGCAATGCCTAAAGTACTGTCAATTCAAAATGGAAACGAGATATTGAATAATATATTTTATCTTATTGAAACTAAAGGAATACGGCAAAAAGATCTTGCAGAATACCTTGGGCTATCTCAGAATGCAATAACATATTGGAAAACACGAAAATCATCCTCTTATATGAGATATATTGATAAGTTGGCTACCTATTTTTGCGTTACAAAAGAAGAATTACTAAATCCAGACAAATCAACGGTCCATGCATCTATGCTATCACCTGAAGAAATGAAGATGATACAGCATTATAGAATGCTCAAAAACAATAACACTAAAAAGTTGATGTCAACATTAATGGAAACACTTGCAATTAATCAATTATCTTGAGATTAGAAATATACTTAATGTGAGTTTTCAATTTGTGTCAATTTACACACATAAAAACTCACCTCTTAAAAGAGATCAGAATGGTGTTTATAAACGAGGGGCGGTTATGAGTATAAAAAAGTCAGTTGGTACCAGTTTGGTTGTTTTCCTAGTAGCCCTGTTTTCTTTTTCCATTGATTTTTCAACACCAGCACTTCTGTTCCGTTTTCCGGGATGGTATGAATGCTTTTTCTGTCTGCTGGCAGCGGTTCTTGTCAACAAGGTCAGGAAGTGGCAGCTGACAGAAACGGTACTATCGATTATCTATGCGTCTTTTTTGTTGGTGGGGAGAGCCGTTTTTAAATACGAATGGGATGAACGAATTCCTTTTAATCATGGCGATCAGCTGTTCAAATGGATGATTGCGTTCCCGGGCTTTGTATGTGTATGCCTGCCTGTTGTGCATTATATGTTTGATGCCCTCTGCAAAAACGGAAGAAACTGGGTAAATACAACGGAAACCGTTTGGTTTGACAGGCATCCGATGCTGTTTCCCTTTTTACTGTCTTTTTTTGTTCAGATTCTGACATTTGTTTTTTGTTTTCCCGGAATCATGATTCCGCGGGACAATGTGACGCAGCTTTTTCAGTTTTCCAATACATTTTTTAATGGAAAACCTGAAATGACAACGCATCATCCGGTGCTGCATACGCTTCTGTTTGGCTGCTTTGTCTGGGGAGGAAAAATCGCATTCGGCTCGGAAACACTCGGATATGCATTGTTTACTATTTTCCAGATGCTCATCTATTCATTTTGTCTGGCTTCCATGCTGTGCTTTTTAAAGGAAAATGCAGTATCTTCCAAAATCAGAATCGGTTGTCTGGCTTTTTTTAACCTGAATCCGATATTTTCGAATATGCTGAATACGACAACAAAAGATGTATGGTATGTCTCATTTTTACTTCTTTTCATCGTTGAGATAGTAAAACTGCTGCAGGGCAGGGGAAAAAGTATACGGCTGTTTCTGACTGGATTATTATGTATCCTGAGCAGAAATGAAGGCATATTTGTTGTTCTCACGCCTTTGCTGACCGGTGTTTTCCTGAAAAACAGCAGGAAATGCAGCATTGTCGTTTCGGCATTGCTTATTATAGTGCATGGTTTAATCGGGAATGTTGTTTATCCCATGGCACAGATTTCCCCTGGAAACAAGAGGGAAGGGTTATCCGTACCGATGCAGACAATGGCAAGATATATTATCGGACATTATGGCGAATGGACAGAGAAAGAGGAAACCTGGATAGGAAATGTACTTGATATTGAACGGATGGAAGAGTGGTACGATCCGAATAAGGTTGATTCAATAAAAGATGTTTCAATTAACAACGCAAAAGAAAACTTAACCGGTGAAGATGTGCTTCATTTTTTAACGACGTGGATTAAATGCGGTTTACGGCATCCAATAACGTATGTTGATGCATTTCTTGAGTTAAAGAATCAGTACCTGTATTCGACAAATATTACAGGAATTACGAAAGTATCACCAAATCAGCTGACGACGGACAACACGCAATATTCATTTGATACGCTGTTGTGGCAGCGTGATCTTCGAATTGAGTATCCGGAAAAAATGGCGGCGGTTCGAAGGGGATTTGAAGCGCTTCGAACAAAAGCATGCATGCTTCCGGTCGTTCGCCTGATTTGTATTTCACCGACATATACATGGCTTGCGTTACTGGTCATTTTTTTCTTCTTAAAGCAGAAAGCGGCACGGGTTTTGCCATTGACCTTTATGCTGGGGGTAATGGTAATGGTTTTATTTGCAACGCCATTGGATGGCTATGACTTCAGATATTCTTTTTCTGTGGCGTTTGTTTTGCCGTTCTGCGGGTTATGCAATTTAAAACTGCTGTATCCGTCTGAAACAACATTCGAATAGCTTCTGCTTATTGATGTTGCTGCTAAGGACAACCGCGCAGCAACAGAGGAGCTATTACCGCGTATTCTGATCATGTATGATTCTTTTCGGGTTTGGCTTTAATGCGCCGAAGATCAATTTTAGAAAGAGAGAGGACGCAAGGATACGGGAATTTTGAATAGAAATTTTCGATTCATTCTTTGACGGAATAATGAAAAAAGTCAGATTATCATATGTACTTGTGTGCTGTTTTCTTTGCGCAGCGGCTGCTCTGTTGTTTACGTCGACCTGTTCACCCATTTTTGCAACGTCTTTCTGGACAGATACCAATATCTATTTTACGATGGGCAGGGGAATCAGACATGGTCTGATGCCTTACAGGGATCTGTATGACCACAAGGGCCCGCTTCTGTATTTCCTTTATTCTCTGGCTGCCTGGGTCAGTGAAAGCAGCTTTATCGGGGTGTACCTGATGGAGATAGCCGCTCTCGGCCTGACGTGCTTTCTTTCGTATAAAATCTCCGAAATCTTTGTTAAAGGTCATGGAGCGCTGCTGTCCATTCCTCTGACGGCAATGATCTGTGTTTCGTGTACGGCGTTCAATCAGGGCGGAAGTGCCGAGGAATTATGCCTTCCGGCTTTGGCGTATGCGGTTTATGCGTATCTTGAACTGTTTGAAACAGAGGATAAAACTGCTCGTTCCATTCTCTTTGGGGTGACGGCCGGGTTTGTTTTTCTGATCAAATTCACCGTTTGCGGTCTGCATTTTGGTCTTGGCATTGCGGCTTTCCTGTATCTTGCAGCATGCAGAGGAATCAGGACGGCAGCAGAACATGGTTTAAAATGGATTGCCGGTTTCCTGATGATGTTTGTTCCGATCATGCTTCTCCTGATTCTGACAGGAATTCTTGCCCCCTGTATTCAGGCGTATTTTTGGGACAATGTGAACGTGTATGAGGGAACGCCCCTGACGCTGACGGGGCATGTGTATAATGCACTGGCGTATCTCAGGACACAGAGCGCAATCAATCCGGCCGTGTTTCTTTTGACGGTTCTCGGTTTTCTGTATTTGGGAATCCGGACGATTATCCGGCGCCGGAAAGAGAATGTCTTTGAACTGCTGGGATATCTGTTTTCCGCCGGCTTGTTTCTGTTGTTTGTTTACTGGGGGGAAATGGCACATCCTTATTATGCACTGGTGTTTGCTGCCTGTATTTGTCCCGGAATGGTTCCTCTGACGGGAATACTGAACCGGCTTGATGAAAGATCAGAAAAGAAGATTTTGGTCAATGTTTCGTTCTTGCTGCTGATCCTTGCGATTTTGCCGGTTTCAGCAGGAACATCACGCGTGATCCCGCTTCTTTCTGTAAAACGAGAGCAAATGCCGCAAAAACAGTTTGCAAAGGAAATGCAGCTTTCGGCCGGGGAGTCGATTCTGGATGTAACAAGTCTTGATCAGGGATTCTACCTGGGAGCCGGGGTTTTGCCGGCGTGCCGCTATTTTTCAGATAATAATCTCCCAAGCAAAGAGAAAGAACAGGAGATTAAGCGTTATCTGTCAGAGGCTGTTCCCCAATACGTGGTCAGCATCTACAGGGATCCCGGAGACAGGTATGAACTGATTGATGAAGCAGAGGGATTATTTGATCTGGCAGATCTAAGGCATTATCGGTTGTATCAGCGGATACAGTGAATTTCCCGTTCCAGAGAAACGGCGTTATATGGAGAGACCGATTGTGCAAAAGGCTTTTGCGTGGAAGATACTCTGAAAGAAAAGGTTAGGAGAGAAAAATGAAAAAATTCGGGAAAAAAGAGTCAGCAATATTCATTTTCCTGGCCTCACTGGTACTTTTTGGACTCATGACGTGGATCATAAGCGGATTCAGGCATGTTCGTGGGGCAGGCGATGCTGCACAGATCTCTTTCCTGTTTACTGTCATATATCTGGGAACGATGCTTTGGATGTTGTTGAGCAGAGAGGGAACCACAGCTGAACTGGGTTTTACTCTTTTGTTTGCGGCGTTTGCCATGCTGGCCCGCGTGTTCATGCTGGATTATAACTCGGCAGATTATGATTCTTTTCTGAACGGTTGGATTGAGGCGTTCAGAAAAGGCGGCTTTCGGATGCTGGGGGAGAATGTGGGGGATTATAATCTGATTTATCAGTATGTTCTTCTCCTGATATCATTTTCGTCGCTTTCGGATCTTTATCTGATTAAACTGTTCACGATACTCTTTGATTTTCTTCTCGCTCATGCTATGATGCGTGCGGCACGGATTTTCGCAGGCGAACGTGCCGAACTGCCGGTTTTCCTGATCATGCTGATTTTACCGACAGCATTGATTGAAGGAGCGTTCTGGGGACAGTGCGATTCTGTCTATGCCTTTTTTGTGATCATGAGTCTTTGTGATCTGAAAACCGGTCATCCCTGGCGCTCGGCAGCATTTCTGGCGGTTGCATTTGCGTTTAAACTTCAGACGATTTTTGTGTTTCCGGTTGTGCTGCTGGCACTGATTCATCGGGAATACCGGCCCAGACATGCATTGGCTTTTTTTGGAATGTATTTTGTTACGCTTATTCCCGCTTTTTGTGCGGGGCGCTCGCTGCTGGATGCGCTCTCCGTTTATGCCAATCAATCCATGGGACAGTACTATCATCGGCTGACGTACAATGCGCCGAATCTTTATAATTTCTTCCCGATGCTGGAATTTGCCAATACGCAGGAGTATACCTGGATGCGTTTTATTGAAGGAATTAACAATAATACGCAGAACCAATATCTGAATATGGATTTATTTCCTCAGCTTCAGCACGCGGCACTTTATGCCTGCATCATTCTGGTACTGATTGTGGTCATCTACTGGCTGGCCCATGCACAGGAAATCCGGCCGGATATGACCCTTCAGTTTGCTCTGTTTTTTGCGATCTTTTTGCCGTTTGTGATGCCCAAAATACACGACAGATATTTCTATCTTGCAGATATTCTGTCAATTCTCTATGCATTCCGGTATAAAGACCGTGCATATGTTCCGTTCCTGGTAATCTGTGCTTCCTTTATGAGTTATATGGTTTTCCTGACCCGACAGCG
>DGWH01000143.1:953-30675 GCA_002395225.1 Christensenella sp. UBA4263 | reverse complement strand
CAATAAAAGGGCTTCTGGACCGACAGTCGGAATTTGTGAGGAACAGATATGAAAACAATATATCTGATCGGCGGTACAATGGGCGTCGGTAAAACGACGGTAAGTCAGCAGCTGAAAAAGGTGTTGCCGAACAGTGTTTTTCTTGACGGCGATTGGTGTTGGGATGCCGATCCATTTCAGGTAACAGAAGAAACAAAAGCCATGGTCATGCGCAACATCTGCTTCTTGCTGAATAGTTTTCTCCACTGTACGGCCTATAAAAATATCATTTTCTGCTGGGTAATGCATGAACAATCCATTATTGACGAAATAATCAATAGTCTGGACACAGGAGATGCGAGAGTCATAAAGATTTCGCTTATAATCGATGAAACCAATTTGCGCAAAAGACTCTCTGCTGACATCGCCAGGGGGATCCGCAGTAACGATGTAATCGACAGAAGTGTTGCAAGAATCAACATGTATCAAATACTTGACACCATAAAAGTGGATACAGTCAATAAGAACATTTGTGAAATCGTGAGTGAAATACTGACGCTTTGATATCGACAAATTCCTGTTTGTCGCTCTCTTAAACTGAATATAACCTTACATAGCCAGGCGCTTACTCAATGTTCTGGCTATTTTCATGCCCTTCTCCTGCAGGTGCACATGCAGAACGAGGGCTATTTTGTTTCTTGTAGTCCGCAAACAGGTCTCATTACTATCATCTGGGGAAGTTCTCCGGCGCTCAATAAGGAGAAATTCACAATTTGGCAAGGGACACACAAATCGAAAATATCGCTGAAGCATCGCCCGGGAACGACTTGATAAGTCTCGGAGGCCGCGGAAATAGGACTGCTGCTAAGTCCGAAAGCCTTGTAAAACCCCCACATGATGTGGCGGGCCTCATCTGATATGATTGACAGCCGCCTGGATAAAGCCGACAAACAGCGGATGGGGCTTGTTGGGGCGGCTTTTGAATTCAGGGTGGAATTGGACCCCCACGAAGAACTCCTCCTTAGGCAGTTCAATGGTTTCCACCAGTCTTTCATCCGGGGACAGGCCGGAAAGGCATAAGCCAACCTGCTCCAGCATTTGACGGTATGCGTTGGCAAATTCATAGCGATGGCGGTGGCGTTCGTTGATCTCTATTGCAGGCCTCACTGTTGAGCATTTGCCGGAGTTGCATTGCATGAGGCCTGGATTTGACTTAACTGTCGCTTCGCGACAGGGCAACTCTTTTGCGGTGTAGCAACGAGCGATCACGGTGTTATCTTTGAGTACGCAGGGATATTTACCCAGCCGCAGCGTGCCGCCCTTGTCGATTTCATCGTTCTGCTCCGGCATGAAATCAATGACTTTGAAAGGGGCGGTTTCGTCAAACTCCCGGGAATTGGCGTTTTTCAGACCGGCAGCGTGACGGGCAAATTCGATCACGGCGATCTGCATGCCCAGGCAGATGCCAAAGTACGGGACGTGATGCTCCCGGGCGTATTTTGCCGTCAGGATCATGCCCTCGATGCCCCGGCCCCCAAAACCCCCGGGCACGATCAGGCCGTCCATGGGAGACAAGACGGCTTCCACGTTTTCTTTTGTCAATGTTTCCGAATCGATCCAGGTGATGTCGATGCGTGCATCCAGGGCGTAGCCTGCGTGGCGCAGGGCTTCTGCCACGGACAGATAGGCGTCATGCAGCTGTACGTATTTGCCAACCAAACCGATTTTGACCGTTTTGCTCTGATGCCGGATGCGTTCCACCAGTTCCTGCCATTCCGACAAATCAGGAGCGGGCGCCTGAATGCCCAGCTCCCGGCAGACGATGGAGGAAAGGTTCTTTTGCTCCAGCATCAGCGGCGCTTCGTAGAGGATGGGCAGGGTCAGGTTTTCGATGACGCAGTCGGGCTTCACGTTGCAGAAGTGGGCGATCTTAGTGAAAATGCTGTCATCAGTGATCTTTTCGTCAACCCGCAGCACGATGATATTGGGGCTGATGCCCATGCCCTGCAATTCCTTGACGGAATGCTGGGTGGGCTTGGATTTATGCTCCCCGCTGGCTTTCAGGTACGGCACCAGGGTGACATGGACGTACAGAGCGTTCTCCCGGCCTACCTCCAGACCCACTTCCCGGATAGCCTCAATGAAGGGCTGGGATTCGATATCGCCGATGGTGCCGCCAATTTCGGTGATCACCACGTCCGCGCCGGTCTTTTCACCTACCTGGTAAATAAAGTGCTTGATTTCGTCGGTGATGTGGGGGATGGTCTGCACCGTGCTGCCCAAGTATCCGCCATGGCGCTCCCTGTGGATCACATTGGAATACACTTTGCCGGTGGTCAGATTGGAATACTTGTTCAGATCCTCGTCAATGAAGCGCTCGTAATGGCCCAGGTCCAGGTCAGTTTCCGCCCCGTCCTCGGTGACATACACCTCCCCGTGCTGGTAGGGACTCATGGTGCCGGGGTCTACGTTGATATAGGGGTCTAATTTTTGCGCCGCCACCTTTAATCCCCTGGCTTTCAGCAGCCGCCCCAGACTGGCCGCTGTAATGCCTTTTCCCAAACCGGATACCACGCCGCCGGTTACAAAAATATACTTCGTCATTTTCATTCACCCCGTTGTTCCCGCAGCCCTTCCAGCCATTCCCTCATCCTCCGGGCGGCCTGCGCTGCGGTTTCTTAATCTGTGTATGTGCGCCTGGACAGGCGCAGCTGGTGCAGCTGGCTCAGCATCTGCACCGCCCCGATCTGCGTCTGGGAAGACAGCGGCAGCGGAAAGCGGAAAATCTCCGGCGCCTCACTGTTTTCCGGTACCAGAGGCTTTGCAATCAGCAGAATTTGGATGAGATTCCCATAATTCCATTGCAGATCATCCAGCTTGCAATCATGATCCAGAGGGCTCAGGTCAAAATGGCCCGCTTCGTCACCAATGGTGGGAGTGGGGCGGCCCTGATCGTCGGTCTGGAAAAAGGAAAACTCCATTTCCGGCTTCACGCTGAAGAAAATATCCCATGTCGGCGGCCGTTTTCAGCATCTTTTTCAGCATGTCCCGGGGATCACCTGCAAAGGGTGTACCGTCCGGGGTGTACACGCCGCAGATGAGCCTGGCCGCCTTCCCGAGCTGAGGCCGCCAGGGCAGGATGGCAAAGGTATCCAGATCGGGCCGCAGGTACTGGCCGCTTTCGTTGATGCGCACGAAGCCTTCGATGCTGCTGCCGTCGATCATGAGCTTGTCGTTCACGGTCTTTTCGATCCGGCTGGCGGTGATGGTCACGTTTTTCAGCTGGCCGAAAATATCGGTGAACGGCATCCGAATGAATTCCACATCATCTTCCCGCACCATGCGGATGATGTCTTCCTTGCTGTACTTGCTCATGAAAAGGCCTTCTTCAGATAATAAAAAGGGCAAGGGAACCGTACCAGCACGGCTCCCTTGCCTTGTTGCTCACATTGTACAGCCTGTTTTTTCATAAGTCAAGAGGGAGAGCAAAAAATGAAGCAGGCTTCGAACTACCTGATCACAAGAGAATATGAGACGGAGAAGGGAAGAAGCGCGAACATTTTCCAGGACAATGCGGGGCTTCTGGCGGGGGCAACCTGCGGCGCCGGCCTTGGCGCGATCCTTTCCTCCAGCATCGGCTATTCCGAAACATTCCTGCTTTCAGCCGTGTTCTTCCTCGTTTACCTGGCCGTGATCTATTTCCTGCCGCCGTGGCAGCAGCTGGCTGGGAGATCGCTGGAGAAGGAAAACCGGCAGCAGGTCAGCGTACGCGCGGTCATCCGGCTGCTGTTTTCCCGGGAAATGCTCTTTTTCATTCTAGTGACGGGAATCCCGCTGAATATCGGCGTGATGCTCTGCGTGACGCTGATCCCCGCAATCTGTCAGGCAAACGGGATCTCATCGGTGATGCTCAGTTATTGCTATATCGCCAATGGCCTTGCGGGCATCTACATCGGGCCTGCCCTGGTCACAAGGGCCAAGGCACGCCTGGGCATTCCGGCATCCATCGCCCTGGCTTTTGCGCTTACCTCCCTTGGCATCTTTATTCTCCGGATCCCGCCGGTGATGGTCATGATCGTGATCAGCAGTACTCTGCCTGGGTTCCTGGACGGTTTTGGTACGTCCATGACCACGGACAGCTTCTTAAGCCTGAAGGCCGTGCGGGAAACGGTGGATGAATCCACTGCGCTGATCTTCTCCGCGGTGCTGTCCTATGTGCTCCTGACGGTTGCCCCGATGGTCGCCGAACTGCTTTTTCTGCCGGAAAATGGGGCGTTTTCCCCGATGCTGCTGGGAGCCGTCCTGTATGCCGCGGCCGCCGTTCTGGTATTCCTGAGCGGACTGAGACGCACAGGGAACAGATCATAAAGGTTGGATTTTTAACCACGAACCTGGTTGTACAACAACAAAATGCTGAAACAGCAGAGCACGAAAGAGTAAGAGGAGTCAAAAGAATTGCGCCAAGGCACCTCCGGGAGCCTTGGCGCAACTCTTTTGACCCAAAATCATCTATACCCGAATTCTCCCTGATCATCCTGCAAAGAACCATCTGCAGGCACGTCCATTGTGCATCTGCGTGAATCATCTGCTTTCGTCTCTGCGCTTCATTTGCAGCGAACCTGAACGGTTCATACAAGGGAATCCTGTCAGGCATTTAACCACCGCATTTTGAACCGGGGCGCCGGATGATCATATGGGTTCGTCCCCAGGACTCATCCTGATAGGAGAACGCATTTCTGTCCGTTTTCTCTTCCGTAAAGCCAGCGCTTTCATAGCACCGGACCGCCGGTGTGTTCTCTGCGAAAACATGCAGGCAAACCGCGTCCGCTTTGTGGCTCCCAAACGCATCGTCTACCGCCAGACGCAGCATGGCTTTTCCAATCCCGTGTCCGCGTACCGCCGGATCCACGATCACAAATTTCAAAAGTTCTTCGTTTGTTTCCGGATTGATGGAGCAGCAGAAAAAGCCGACCGCCTCTCCATCCTCTCCGACCGCCACGAACGGATTGTCTCCGTTCCGACTCCGGATCTCCCTCAGCACTTCGTTAAGATTCTTCTCGTCCAGCGGATAATCAAAACGGTTGGCGCACCATAAAGCATGCGTTCTCGGATCCATGATCCAATCCCGGATCACCTCGAAGTCTTTTTCCGGAATATAAGGTCTCAGTCTCACGAATTACACCACCTCTGTGGCTGATCAGTCAAAAGGAATCGCTTGTGCCAGATTCCGAATGACCATGTTCATTGCACCGTCACTGTACCACAAAACAGGGCTTTCTGTAAGTGGTCAATCCCTGTCCGGATCATCCTGCAAAAAATCCCCTATCAGGATATTTTCTGACCGGGGAACGGCGTCGGTGAAATCATGAACTTGATCACGTGCCGGAAATCCGGGCTTGCATCATTTTTTTATCTGTGATATCATATTTACGGATCATATTTTGTCCAAAATCGAATAATTAAGCTGAAATGGATCATATTTTATCCGGAGATTGTGTATGAATGAGTATGTCTGGGAAACGGCGGAGGAAATCGACCTCCAGGTGGCAAAACGACTCAGCAGGATTAGAAAGCGCCGCGCATTCACTCAGGAACAATTAAGTGAGCTGTCCGGAGTCAGTTTTGGCAGCATCAAGCGATTCGAGCGGACTGGTCAGATTTCACTGCTCTCGCTGACAAAGCTCGCCACAGCACTGGGCTGCGCGGATGAAATACGCCGCCTGTTTGAAGCTGTGCCATATGGCAGAATTGAGGAGGTTGTCCGTGAACGGAAATAAGCTGGAAGTTACTTTTCAGGACCGGACGGTTGGCACATTATCCGAAACAGTGAATCATCGGATTGCCTTTGCCTACACGCCGGAATGGCTGAGAGAGGGATTTCCAATCAGCCCCTTTTCATTGCCGCTGAAGCAGGACGTGTTTGTCCCATCTGCTCTCCATTTTGGAGGGTTGTTTGGCGTTTTCGCGGACAGCCTGCCAGATGCCTGGGGCCAGCTGCTGATGAACCGGATGCTTAAAGGGAGAGAAATCAATACGGATGAGGTCGGTCCTTTGACCCGGCTGGCCATCATTGGCAGCAGTGGCATGGGAGCGCTTTGTTATCAGCCTGCCTGGGAGACATGGCAGGCCCAGAAACTGAATGATCTGGATGAGCTTGCGCAGGAATGCCAGCGTATTCTGAACCGGGAGGAAATGGAAGACGCGGATCGAATGTTTGCACTGGCGGGTTCCAGCGGCGGTACAAGACCCAAGGTTATGACCGAAGAATGGATCGTCAAGTTCCCGGCACCGACTGAAAACCCGGATTACGGCGTCATGGAGAAGGCGTATATGGACTGCGCAGAGCGCTGCGGGATCATTGTGCCGGAAACCAGGCTGCTGCCATCCAAACGCTGCGGAGGATATTTCGCCGTTCGCCGTTTTGACCGAACGCCCGGCACGGATGGGACACTTCGGCGTCACCATGTGCTGACCACTGCGGCCATTCTTGAACTGGACTGGCGGTCACCCAGTCTGGACTATCATACCCTGATGAAACTGACAAAAATTCTCTGTCGGGACCGGCGGGAAGAGGTCGAGCAGATGTACCGGCGCATGTGCTTCAATGTGTTTGCCCACAACCGGGATGACCACAGCAAAAACTTCTCTTTTCTTTACAATGAAAAAAAGGACCAGTGGTCCCTGTCGCCTGCATATGATCTGACCTGGAGCAGCACCTATTATGGCGAGCATACGACTACGGTGAACAACAATGGCCGCAATCCCGGGATGAAGGAGCTGTCAGCGGTTGGAAAGAAGGCAGGGATGTCCGCCAGCCGTTGTCGGGAACTCGCGGAAGAAATAAAGGCTGAGACGGTTTCCCTGGAGGAGAAATATCGGAAAAGAGGCTGACTGCCGGATTTTACGGTCATATACGATGTGGAGACGGCATTATTGATGAATAGATCGGATTCTGCCGGGTCTTCGATGAGCAGAGGAAACGCTGTCCGTCCGGTCATTTGGACTTGCTGAATCGTTCAGAAAAATACTTATGCCCAATAAAGCAGTTCGAGAAGGGCGTTCGGAATAATTGTCTGTTCCGAACGCCCTTCTGTATTCCTGAACATTTATCACGGCGTTTTCCGTATCCTCCGGAGGAACGCCCTCTTCTCAACAGGGAATAGACAGACCCGGGAACGTCCCCTGTTTTCCTGTTTTATTCCCGGGGAATCTTTGACTTCAGACCGACGCAAACGAGTCCATCGACGAAGTAGGGCTCGGTGACGATCGTGTGCTCCGGGATGTCCTCCTGAAAGTCAGAGGCCATGCCCATGCGGGCCAGGATCTCGATCTGCTCCTCGGTGTAGTCAGGATGGCTTTTGGTCAGGCGGGTTTTGAACTCTTCCTCCGTCATGCCCTGGAGCCTCTCGCTGGATCCATACGGATTGCTTGATGCCCAAAACACGGCGTCTGCAGTTCCTGAGGACAAAGCCGCGGCACGTCCAATACTGTCCACCTGGATGATTTCCATATTCCGGTCAATCCGCCTGCCGATTTCCGCCAGCAGCGCGGTATTGAACCCCGCGAAGGTTCCGTCCTCAGCCACGTAATCCAGGGGCGGCAGGGAACCCGTGACGGCGACCCTGACGGTTTCACGCCCTTCCACGAAATCCAAGGCAATCGGCTCGATTTTCTCTCCGGCAATCGCGGCATGGATATGTGTCCGAATCAGCTGATCCAGCGTTCCGTCCGCCTTCATGTCAGCAATGGCGGAATTAAACGCATCGCACAAAGCCTGGTTTTCTTCCATCAACAGGAAGGAATAGCCCGCCCCTCCGGTTTTGAAGCAGTCCATGGCAAAGCCGCCTTCCGCTTCGATTCGTTCGCGGTCATAAAGCCACATCGGCACCATCTGGTCATTCTGCGCACAAAGATATTGTGCTGTCACCTGAGGCAGATCATCAATAAGATCAATCTTTCCGGTGTTCAGCGCCATGACCAGCGCGTCCATGGTATCGTAAAAAACGGCTTTATGCCTGATCGAACTGTCGGTGGGAACAAAGTTGATCAAATATCCTTTCTCATACAGCCAGTCGAATCCGGTGTTGTACATATCCAGCGTTTCCGACGAAGCAAAATCATGGCTGTATTCGCTCTCGGTAATGTTCAGATAGGACAATACCCCGATGACGATGGTTTCATCTGCCATCACTGGCAAGACCCCCAGGGACAGCGCGAACAGCAAAGCAAGAAAAATGGACGCAAGTTTCTTCATAGAATTCCTCAAATATAATCTGTAGTCCGTCATATGGCACCGCAGCTTTTCAGGTGCTCATATCTGACAAATCGACGCTGCGCGTCGAGCCCACTCCAACATAATCCGTAGTCCGTCATATGGCACCGCAGCTTTTCAGGTGCTCATATCTGACAAACTGCCGCTGTGCGGCAGGCCGCCTCTGAGAGAACCGTTTCAAATCCGATCCTGGGCCTGTCAGTCAAGTCCTGCCTGTACTCAGTCAATCGGCTCCTCGCGGAAACAGGGGACCGTGATGCAACGGTAGCCGCAGAGATCATTTACTTCTCATGATTTTCAAACATGGCCTGCAATCTGCCCGATGACAACGTCCATTCTTCAGGAAGGTAGTCTGTGGTTCCAAAGCCTGCTGCTCCTGATCCCCACACATGTTCCTCGTACAGAATGGTATCGCTGCGGCCGCCTGCAGATGCCTTCATTCTTTCTGCCATTTCTTCCGGCGAAGCTGCATAGACGCGGGGCATTTCATGAGGAGCGGTTTCCTTGAACTGAACCAGGCAAAAAAATGGTTCTCTTATGATGGGATGCCAGCGATCAATTGCTTCATGAACCAAAACACCATTCTTCCTGAAGCTCTGTGTCAATCCCCGGCTCCCATCCTGGCTGCCCTTTACGGGTATCGTAAGCATTTTTCCCTGAGACTCGGCGATCAAATCATATTCCGGCTGGCTGGCATCCTATTGAACTGAACAAACAACACCAAGTTCGGCCGATATAGCGGCTGTGAATGCCTCTGCAGCAACAGCGACATGCCAGGCGCTGATGGCCTTTGCTGACATTGCTGCTCTCCCTTTCAAATTTGGGATCTGGACATTTTACAGGCTGATTCACTGCTCTCTTTCCGGAAAGTCCCCATATGCAGCGGCAATTGGGAACAGCAGTTTTATTTCTTTGGTATCTGGATTGTTCTAATCAGACTGGTTCGTGTATAGATTTCAGCAGGTACAGCCTCCCCGTCTTTCATCACGACCACCGGATTATATGGACCGGGTTTCTTTTTGCTGTTCCTGAACATCCATGCGTCTTCGTATTCCACGCAGGCATTGACATTTTTCTCAAAAAAACGGGCGGTTTCCAATGCTTCTTCGAAGTCGATCATTTTTCATTCCCCTTTCACATGTCGTCATCTGGTTTTATCAGCACCGCTGCTTCCCGGTGCTCATATCGGAACAACTGTCGCTGCGCGGCAGGGCCGCTCCTGTGCCTGAGGGCAGCTGATTTGAAAGTGTTTCAGCAAAGGCAACGATGTCCCATCCATTCAGATAGTCAGGAAGCGTTTGGCCAATCATCCGCAGCGCATCTTTCAGTCCCTGCAGGATTTCATCTCTGCAGAACCCGGAGGCCTCAAGAAAATCGTCTTTCTTCCCGTTCAGGCAGTCATAAAACGAGAGAATCAGGGCGGTTTTCTGATCGGCATCCCAGGCGCCTGACTCGATCAGTTCAAACAGCCTGTTCTCTGCGGCATTGATCTGTCCGCTGTCAATCATCTGCTGGAGATAGTCGTTATCCTCCCGAACTTCCTGACCCATCACCGCGGGCAGTGTTTCCCCTTTTTTCCCGAAGGAGAGATAAGCCAGCACGTAAGAGATGCCGTGGATCAGCCGCATAAGGTAGTCTTTTTCGTAATAGTACATTTTAGTTCTCGAACTCCGGCTTCACTTTCTCCATCCTGTAACGGATTCTTTGGGAACCTTTTTCCCGGCCGGGCATGCCCGGAAATCCTTTACCAACCTCTGCCGGATAGCCGGATCTTTCGTCGTCGGCTTCGGAAATTGCTGCAGCCGGCGGGTCTTTATCTGAGTTTCAGTGGAATCATCAGATCACTGTCTCAGCCGATTCGCAAAGCCGTCCGTGCAGATGGCCTGCGTCTTGTTTTCGCTGATATTTCACTTCATGAGTCTTTCCATGAATAAGATCAGGCCCTCTCCGTTCCTCTGTAACTGCGGACCACGATCCTTGAGCGCATTCCGGATTGTCTGAGTGGTTGTATTCAGGTGATCCAGGAAATACCCGTCAAACCGCACAACCGTATCCGGATCAAACGGGAATGTACAATAATGGTCCATTCTTTCGTTTGGGGCCTCTACATACAGAGGACGGATTTTGTCAGCCAATTCTGAATCCGGTCTGCTGGTGTACTGAGGGATATATACCTGATCAATAAACAGGTTTCTTTTTTTTGTAAACTCCTCCGGATACCAGAAATGACCAACCTCCAGACAGCCCGGCAGGTTTTTTGATGCACAGATTCCAATGCCCTGATGATACACATAATGAGGGAGAAAAACGTATCTGCCATCCTGCATATTTGGCTCAAAAGAGAAAGGTACATCCGGAAAGTACTGATCGATAAACGTGAAGAGAGCTTCATTCTCTTGCAAACGTTTGATTCCCTTTTCGCTGGTCAACCCATACCTGACGGATGGAATCATTCCCCACATGGCAAGATCGGCAATTTTCTTCTTCAGTGTTTCACTCTTGTATTTTTCCTCAAATCCACCTGGAAGGCTTGCCCGCCCGCCTTTGGGAGTAACCGTGTCAAATAGATCAAGCAGCGTTTTGCTTACGGGCTTCTTTTCCGGTTTCTTCGCTTGTTCCTCCAGCTTCTTTGCGGCTCTGGCTGCCTGCTTTTTGTTCATGTCTGTTCCTCCAAATTCACTCATTTCGCAGCTTCCCGGGAGCAGAAGATGATCATGAGGCAGGATGCACCGGAATCCGCCGATTTTTCCTGCCCGTCATTGACCTGCATTAAAACACAGCGAGCTTCTCAACTGCCTCTATTATAAAGAAAATCCGGGACTTTGTCATTATCTGTCAAAGCAAAAAAGGAAATGAGCCGCAGCCTTTTTTTCGGTACCGGTATATGTTTGATATGCATAATTGACAAACTGCCGCTGTGCGGCAGGCCCTCTTTAATGATCCGCAGCCTGGTTTTTCGGCACCGGAACATTTCCGAAATGCATAATTGACAAACTGCCGCTGTGCGGCAGGCCCTTTTCGCAGCTTTGGCCAATTCCCCGGGCTGAATTGTCTGTGGGTTGAACCGGATCAACTGTCACTGGGTGACGGGGGCGCTCTATTAGCAGAACATAAAGTGGGGTCCCATACTCCGGCAATCCTGTCAGCTATTGGAGATGCTGGCAAGTCAGGTACCGGAGGACGAGGAGCCGATGAACACCACGGAGATTGACGAGGCTGGCAGCACGCAGGTGATCGCGAGCAAGATGGATGAGGCGGCGTTGTTTCAAAAACCAGATCGTTGAAATAAGATGCCGGAAAGATGGGTTCTCTGTTGAGCGGGCAGAACAGGCAAATTGTGAAGTTTTTCATGCTCAGACAGGGAGCCAGCTCGACGCTCAGTGCCGATTTGTCAGGATATCTTAAATATCCTCTAAAAGGTATAACAAATATCCTCTAAAAGGTATATCGAATATCCTCTAAAAAGTATATAAAATTCACTCTAAAAGGCATTGCCTGTTTGTCCGGCATTCGATATAATGAATGCAAAAGAACTAGATTCAGGAGTGTGAGTGCGGTGAGAAGAGGGAAACTGCTGCCAGATGGATATATGCCAAGATTAATGGACAGGGTTTTGTCTGACAGACTGGAACAGGTAGGTGCAGTGGAAATCACGGGAACCATGTTTTGTGGAAAGACATGGACTGCAACAGCCTTTGGAAACAGCATTTCACGTATAGGGCTGACAACTGTTCGCCAGGCTGCTGAGGCGGATCCGACGACTGCGCTGATGGGAGAAGCGCCGCATGTCATTGATGAATGGCAGGATGTGCCTGCGATCTGGGATGAGGTGCGAATGCGTATAGACGAAAATGCCGGAAGGCCTGGCCAGTTTATCATGACCGGTTCAGCTCAGCCTAATAAGGGCCAGGTTCATCACAGCGGCGCCGGAAGGATATCAAGACTGCGGATGCGTACGATGACCCTTCTGGAGTCAGGCCGTTCCAGTGGAATGGTTTCTCTGGCGGGACTATTCAGAGGCGAATTTGAGCCCCAATTGGTCCAGCAAAAACTTTTTCCGCTGGCTGACGCCATCTGTCAGGGGGGATGGCCATCCGTGATCCATCATCAGCTTAGCGATGCTTCCTCTCTTTTGGACAGTTATTTCGATGCTTTGTTTGAGATTAATATTCCAAGAAAAGGTTTAAACGGATCTGAATCCAGAAATGTGCTGCAGGCATTGGCAAGAAGCCTGGGGAACGCGCCAAAACTGTCCACGGTTGCCGGTGATGCCCGATTTGAACAGCCTGAGAGCAAAGCGTCGGCCAATAAAGCGGCTGCCCATATTGAAGCACTGGAAGAACTGTTTGTTGTTGAGGCCATTTCCGGATGGGATGCACCGATTCGTTCCAGAAGCAGACTGAGAACGAAACCCAAATACTATTTTGCAGATCCATCGCTGGCCGCCAGGTTAATTAATATTTCGCCAGACAGGCTGATTGCAGATGGCCAGGTGTTTGGCATCCTGTTTGAGTCCCTGTGCATCCATGACCTGACCGTCTATGCGTCTTTGCTTCCGGGTTCGTCTTTAAATCCAGTCTGTTACTATAAAGATGCAGATGGTCTTGAGGCAGATGCGGTGATCGAACTCAGGGATGGCAGATGGGCTGCCTTTGAGATAAAGCTGGGTGAAAACCGATTCCCGGAAGCTGCTGCGTCGCTGAACCGGCTGAAAAATAAAATCGCCAGGAATCCTGCGGCACGCAATCCGGAACCGACGTTCATGGCTGTTCTTGTCGGAGCAGGGGAAACTGCGCGCTTTGACAGGGAATCAGGCATCTACATCATTCCCATTACGGCTCTCGGCGCATAGACAAACGATCTAAATGTGAGGTGTTAGGTCCATTTTCTTTTGAGAATGGACTGTACGTTTGGTGGGCCGTGTGTTTTCCTGCTGTCCAGTCCAGGACGGCTGATGCATTCCGTTCTCAGGGAGAGTATCCTTTCCGGGCAGGAATTGATCCGTCAGCTGAAACTCGCGAAAAGAATGCTCCGGGAATGCACCGGAGAAAGGAACAAACCGGCGGCAAATATGCTGATGCTGTTCATTCCGAAACCGGGAAATTACCCGAAACCTGAATCTGACCATCCAGCCAAGAACCGGACTGCGGAGAATGAGTCATCTGTATGAGACACTGCCGAAACAAACTCATCCCAGTGCAGGGTGGACCCCTGGATGGAAGAAGAACGGGTGAGAAAGGGCCGTGTTTGAATTCCCCGGCTGCAGCGACAGCCCTAAGACGCACCCGCAGACAGAAAACGGGCTCGCGTGGCAAAGGGATACAGCGATATTCCCGGGAATCGGTCAATTGAGATTTGCAGGAGAGAGAAATGGATCAGATTGTCGAATGGGCGAAAGAGCTCCAGAGCCTTGCACAGGCAGGTCTTTTCTATGGACATGATGTATACGACAAAGAACGGTATCAGCGTATTCGGGAGATCGCTGCGGAAATGATGCTGATGAGAGCAGATGTGCCCGCTGAAAAAATCACCGGCCTGTTTTGCGGGGATGAAGGGTATCAGACACCGAAGGTCGATACCCGCGCGGCAATTTTCAGGGACGGGAAAATCCTGCTGGTCTGTGAAAAAGGCAAATGGTCAATGCCCGGAGGCTGGTGCGAGTTCAACCTTTCACCGGCGGAGAATACGATTAAGGAAGCGAAGGAAGAGGCGGGGCTGGATGTTTCTGTTAGGCGGGTTATCGCTGTACAGGACAGGGACAAACACAACACACCGCCCTATGCGTATGGCGTCGTAAAAATCTTTTTCCAGTGTGAGATCCTTGGCGGAGCGTTTGCTGCCAATCCGGAGACATCTGAAAGCGGATTCTTTTCTCTTGAGGAATGCCCCCCGCTGGCTGAAACAAAATGCAGCGAGGAACAGGTTCGGATGTGTTTTGATGCGTACCGTCTGGGCGATGACTGGACAGTTTTGTTTGACTGACCCATTCTGGATTGCCCGGTACAGGACAGGCAGACGGGCATTGATCTGGATGGGAAATGTGCGGGAATCCTTACAGGATGAATCGGGAAAGCGCTGAGATGAAGGTTTTCGCCCAGGGACTGTCCGGAGGCACACCCCCTGTTCATGCACTTTCTGACCTGATGCCTGTTGTCCCGCCGTCCGGGAAGGCAAATCCGCTCCGGCAGGGCATCCCTGGTATGAGGATGACGAATCATATCACAGGATCCCTGAAAGGGATCCTGAACCGAGTCGGCAGATAGAAAGACCTGCTTTGAAAGGGACCTGTCGCGAAGCGACAGGTTGCATAGTCAGGCTTAGTGCAATGCCGGTCGGTCAAATGACTAAAACTGAGGCTCGCAAAATAGGCCCTGTCACGCAGTGACAGTTTGCATAGTCCGGGCCTTGTACAATGCCGGTCAGGCAAATGACCAAAAGTGAACAATACAAAAAGGTTCTGTCGCGCAGCGAAAGTTTACATAGTCCGGGCCTTGTGAAATGTCGGTCAGGCAAATGGCCAAAGCTGAGGCCTGAGGAGGAGAAAATGGAGATTGGGAAGATAAAACAGACAAACCGCAGCAGTGCCGGCACAGACGGGGAAAATGATTCTTTCTGCATTATCCGGATGCCGGATAATGAGAGAATCTGTTTTCGCAGGGACGGAATACGTGCCGGCAGCGAATTGCTGTCACGGTTCAGCGACTGTGACGGGTGTTATGTGGTGTTTGATGTGGCACCGAATCTCCAGGGAAAGACAAAGCTCCGGGCAGTGAATGTCTGCTGTCTGGAGGAGGCGGATCCGGAGGCACTGGCCCTCGGACTGTCACAGGAGGTCCTTTCCAGAGCCTCTGTCCGTGAACTGCTTCAGGAAAGATGCCCTATGGCCATCCTTGGAAATGATCCTCAGGCCTATTTTCCTCTTATGAAGAAAGCACCCATTCGGGAGGCATTTGCGGAGAAGGCCCGGTCAGGAAAGTTTGGCAGCAATCTGTCAGCGGCGATTGCGTACTACCTGAGAAAGTGGGGAAAGCGGGCGGTATGGAGTCCGCAGAACTGGTCCCTGATCGACTGGAAACGGGAATCACCGGCAGAAATGCGGAAAATGTGCATCCAGGCAGCAAAGATCGGGGTGAACATTACCCCAATGCTCACTGAGTATCCATATCTCTGGAGAGAGGACAAAGACTTTTTGAAGTCGCTCTCTCTGAATGCGGTGCAGACGTTTCTGCTGTCAATGAAAGACCATCTCAGCAGTGAAGACTTTAAAACCCTGTATTTCAACCTCAGGGACAAATGGCTTCGGATGGTGCTCTGCGGAATTGCACCCCTTTCCTGTATCCTTGAGGTCCCGGAAGCCATTCATGATCTGCAGGATAACCGAATCCTGGCCCTGGTCCGTGAGATTCAGTGGGAGCGAACGGATGAGGCGTATATTGCTGAAAACGGGCCGTTCCTTTCCCTGGCACAGAGCCGGCCAGATAAAGGGATTCATCGGACGATTGCCTCTGCGGCGATGGAGGCATGGATCATGGAGGATTCACCCTGGTGGCCCTTTTTCTCGCGGGAAGTTCAGAATATGGTGCTGCAGAAATACCGGGAATCGGGGCTGATTTCCGGAACAAATTCGGCCATTCGCCCGGAACTGGAGCGTTTTCTGGCGCAGTACTATCCCGGGGACAAACGAAAAACGTTCAGCTTCCAGCAGAAAGAGGCCATTCAGGCAGTCAATGGGGTGACACTTCTTTTTGCCGTGCCGGGCAGCGGGAAAACAACGGTCATTGTTGCGCGGGCGGGCTATATGGTGCATGGCCTGCACATTTTGCCGGAGAAACACCTGATTATGACCTTCGGGAAAAGCGCGGCGAAAGAGATGGAGGACCGGTATAAGGCGATTTTCCGGGAGGATGGGGATGCGATTCCCAATTTCCGTACCATTCATTCATTCTGCTTTAACGTGGTAGCCAGACTGAGAGAAAAAGGCGAAATCTTTCCCATGCTGCTCAAGGAAGTGGGGGATGAAAAGGAAGAGGGACAGAAACAGAGAAGAGCGCGGGAAATTGTGGCGGCGATCTGCGGGCTGAAAGCAAAGGATGACCGGCTGGATGATCTTTTGCAGCGCCTTAATCTGCGGAGATTGAAACGCATCTCACCGCGTGAGGCCAAAGAAATGGAGTGGTTCCGGGGGATCACGCTGGAGGAGGCGTGGCAGGCCTGGCAGAGGAAAGACATCACGCAGAAAGGTATCCTCCGTCAGATCATGAACACGGAGGCGTTTGACGAGGAAGCCAACGTGGTCATCGATACGCTGGCGACGCTGATCGGGTTCATCAAGAACCGGATGCTGCCGCCGGCAGAGATCCGGAAAATCAACTATATCGTGGGAAAGCAGGAACGCCCTATTGAGCCGATTTATACGGCGTATCAGAATTATCTGAACCGGGAAAATCTCATGGATTTTGACGATATGCTGCAGCGGGCGTATCTGGGCCTCAAAAAGTATCCGGACATCCTGAAACGATATCAGGAACAGTTCCCCTATGTGAGCCTGGATGAGACACAGGACACCTCCATGCTCCAGCATGAAATTGTGGCGCTTCTTGTGGGCAAAAGCGGGAATCTGTTTATGGTGGGCGATGACGATCAGAGCATCTATTCGTTCCGGGGCGCGGTTCCCTCGGAGATGCTTGAATTCAAGCGCCGCTATCCGGCCGGGGAAAAGCTGCAGATGGGAATCAACTACCGGAGCGATATGAATATTGTCCGGTCTGCAGAACGCTTCGTGAAGGCCAATACAAAGCGGGAAAACAAACAGATGCGCCCGCAGAGTCAGGACCCGGGCCGGATTCAACTGGTGCTGCTGCCAAACCTGTCGGCCCAGTATGCCTATATCATGGAAGCGGCAAAGCAGTACCTGGGAAACGGAAAGGATGACATGGCCATTCTTTTCCGCTGGAATGCCTCTGCGTTTCCGGTCATGGCCTGGTTCTATCAATCCGGCATTCCCTTTGTCTGCCGGAAACAGCAGGAAGCCATTGATGCGGTCCTGACCCGGCAGGAAACCAAACGGATCATCAATCTGCTGCGATACAGTCAGAACCTTTCCAGCATGGAAGCGTTCCGGGCGGCCTGGTATGTGTGCTACCGCGGCCCGCTGGTCAAGGATGATCTGACCATCATTGAACAGATCTGGCAGCGAAACCGCAGCCAGCCCGTTGCGGAGGCGGCGCTTCAGTTCCTGGCGACGAAACCCGCCGAGGCGCAGAATTTCCGCAATGCCCATCAGGATGTGCTGAAGATCGCCGCCAGTTCCCCGCGGGCGGCCATTGCCTTCATGCTCCGGCACAGTGAATACGGCATCGTCAGTGAAAGCGGGGAAAACTCGATCAATACGTGGATGCGGATCTATGCGGTCCTGAGCGCAGCGGAACTGTGTGCAGACACCAGGTCCTTTCTGCAGATGGTGGACACCATGCAAAACCGGGAGATCCGGTGGCATCCATTCAGCAAACGAATCTGCCTCAGCACCATGCACAGCGCCAAGGGAGCGGAATTCGACCGCGTCCTTCTGATCGACACCCTGGATGACATTACGCCCGGTCCGGAAACCGGAAATGACGTCTGGTATGATGCCGAGGAGGAACGGCGTCTTTTCTACGTCGCTGTGACAAGAGCCAGACACGAACTGAACATCCTGCAGACGGATATCTACCATGACCGGCATCTGGTTCCCTCCAGGTTCATCGGGGATTATCATGCGGACAATCCCTGCGTGGAGGTGATCAGTTACAGCGACGGGAAAAAACGGGGCATGATGCGCCTGGCCGTGCCGCATTATGTGATCCGGCAGGGCCCGTTTGCGGGCATTTACAGCAGCACGGATGACATTGATGCGATCCACAGGCAGGCCGCCAATGTTCCGGTCATCCAGTGCCCGTCCTATGTCGACGCGATCATCTGTATGCACAAGGGTGTCAGCACCCTCAACCGGGACGGTCTGCGGATTCCCGCCGACCTGCCGGACACGCTGACCATGGATCTCCGGGATCTGGCGGGCATCGGACCATCCGAGAATGTTCCTGCGGAGCGAATCCGGGAGATCCGCGAAAAAGCGGAACGGTTCCGGCAGCCGGCAGGAACCCATGACCTCACCTGCGCCATGGCCAACGCCTTTCTGGAGGTACCGGAGAATATTTACAAGGTGTGGGTTCCCTTCATGGAGATGCTGCCCTCTGCCCGCCTGCCGGCCGACGGCAAAATCCGAATCCTTGAAATAGGGGCAGGTTCCGGGGCAGTGACACTGGGTGTCCTGCAGTTCTACTGGGCATTGGCGGCACGGAATCCCGACCGAAAGTTCCAGATTGAGTATTATCTCATTGAAGAAAACGAGACAAATGTGGAGGTCATGTCACGTCTGCTGAAAATCCCCGGCTCGGACAATTTCGCTGTCGACATGTATACGCCGCTCTGCGGCAATGAGCAGGAGGCGGTCCAGCAGTTTGCAGGCGCAGAGATCGACCTGATCATTGAACGAAACAGACTGAATCCTGCCAGGGATAATGGCCGGCAGGCGGCGTTTGTCGGGGATATCTGCGCGGCACTCCGAAATTATGGCTTTTTCCTGATGCTGGAGCAGGCCGGACCGGAGGAAATCGCCTACCTGCGCACGCTCGTCAGCCATGCCAATAAGACTGATTCTCTGCTGTATGAGTGTCTGAACTGTGACCGGGCAGACGTTGATCTGTCTGGAATGCAGATTGTGCAGGACATGTTACGTGCGGGTCTTAGTGAGAAAGAGACAGAATCATTCAGCTACGCCCTGATGGAACGTAAAGACGTGGAAGCACGATCTGTATAATGCGGGGAAAAGGCCCGGATGCTTCCATCCTGCATTCCTGTCCTCAGGGGATGCAGGATGGAAACCGGGCACTGAACGGCAGAAAATGCTGCCTGAAGGGCAAATCAAATATTGAGAAAAGGAGAACCAACCAATGAAGGTGAAACTTGCCGATATTGTGACTGCCATAGAGATGACAGATGAGACCACGGAATATTTTCTGGATAAGGAAACCGGAGAAATTGTCTATGTCGATGCTTACGGAATGAATCTGAAAGAACGGGAAGAAATCTACGACCGCATGGAAGAACATGACAGTTATCGCCTGCCTGACCGTTATGAAATCGATAATTATAGGATCATGGAGGACTTTATCGATACGCTGTCAGGGACGGCGCATGACAAATTGCTGTCGGCCATTCAGGGGAAAGGCGCGTTCCGGCGTTTCAAGGATGCCATTTATGACCTCGGGATATCCAAATTATGGTTTAAATATCAGGCGGATGCCTATAAGCGCAAGGCGATTCGCTGGTGCGAAGATAATGACATTGAATATGAGGAATAAGCATCCATGAACGAAACAGATCATGCATTGACGCAGAAAGTCTTCAGGGAATACGCGGAATACCTGGATAAGGCAGGGGTTCCGTACAAGAACGATCAGAACGGCTTTTATGTGTTTATTCCGCTTCAGAATATCGAAGAGAGTTTTACACAGGTATGCGAATCCAGTAATGGAAAAATTCACCTGTGGGATTATTGCGGGAACTGTTATACAGGGGTAAGACTTGCGAAGCGTGTGGCAAAAGCCATCCAGGCCCAGTGTCCGGGGTATGAGATCAGAGTAGAGCACTATACCTCTTTGTTTGAACTTGATATTTATCACGAGGTTGAGTATACAACCGCGGAAGAACTGCATCAGCAGGTCCTTGGCGTCGCACATGTCGTGGATGTGGGAGCCGGAATCGGAAAAGAAATGCTTGGAAAGGATTTTAGAAGGTAGCAACTCGTGTGATGGATAAGACTCCTGGCCACTATCTGCTTTATCGAAGTGAGCTTTCTGACTCGGCTACGATTAAATGCGTTGAAGATAGCTGGATAATCGGTTCCATAGCTTGAACGGATGATACCGGGCATGGGGAACCCTATTATTCCTGTCCGGATAGAGGATTTCAGGCCTGAGAGCCGAAGAATAATTGAGTTAACGTCTGTGCTTGCACAGACGTTTTTTCTTTAACCGATCATATCGGCTTGTCTTCCGGAGAGGGATGAGAATGCCGACAGATTGTGAGCCTGAAATTCTCTAAGCAATTTGCCCTCTGTCACACCGTACAAGCCGGTGACTGTCTGCACAGGTGGAAACACCTGCCAGATGCTTTCCCTCCACGATTTTCACCTGGAATGCGGACAGTTTCGAGAAACTCTACCGTTGTTCACCATTATCACCCTGTACGTGATGCAGATGCAATGTTATGATTCCAACAGACAAAATGCCTGGCATACAGAAAAGTACGCGAAAGCATCTGTTTTGAGTTGCTCGCTTTTCCACTGCCTGTGGACGGGCATGATGGTTTAATTCCGTCACATTGACAATCAACAGGGGGAAGGAGTGAAATCACGAGATGACAGAAATCAATATTTTCGATGATCAGGACAATTATGATGAGTTTGAAGACTTTGATGAGATTGAACTGGGGGATAATGATGACTACGATGATTATGGAGAAAAAGCCAGCAGTATTGTGATGGAAGAATATGAAAGCCTGCTGGAGGAGTCATTCATCCGTGGATACTGCTGCACTGTCATTTGGAACGCCTTCGTTCTAATGACTGCCGCAGCACATCCGTTCTGAATATCTGTTTTGCGCGTTTTGTGTCCGGGATGGGGTGGAGAAGGAAAATCGAAACGTCGAAGAAGAGTGAACAGAACCTGAATGAGAGGAGGAAACGGGAAAGCAATCAAACGAGGTGAATTGCGGGGATCGCTGCAAAAGATTGTGGACGGGAATGATTCGTCCCAGGCCGGATACCAGGCAGAATGAATGAAGCGATTCTGATTTGGCAATGGAAGAAAGATGAACTGATCCGGATGAACCATGGACAGGACCGGCGGGATTTCTGAACCGGGAAGGGTATTGGACCAATTGGAAAACGTGAAGAGCGTAGAAAGGAAAAGAAGATGATGAAAAAGTGTCTGGTCGTATTTTTGATGCTGATGACAATCTGCATGTGTGGTTTTGCTGAAGATGAAATGGATACCTCGGAACAGCAGAAGAAGGTACAGGAACTGGGAATTCCTACTGTCACATCCGTGGGAGAACTGAAGAACCTTGCGGATAATCTTTGGAACGGCGGCGATTACGAAGGTGCTGCCCAGGTCTATAGCAAATACAGTGAACAGGCAAATTGGCTGGCAAACATCATTTCTGCGAATCTGGAACCTTATTACAGTGCAGATTATGATACTAAAAAGTATTGGGGAATTTCAGGGGAGTTGGACAAAAAACTGTTGGCACCATTGGAGAAGACGGCAAACGAATATAAGAGTGAGAGGAACCGTGCAATGGTCTATGAGGGATTATGCTATTACAACATGGGGGACTATGGAAAGGCACTTCCTTTACTGCTGAAAGCCCTGGATATTCTAGAAGGTAGTCAGAGTGATCTATGGAAGACGACAATAAAGACAGTTTGCACGATGGTAGGCGTTACGGTTCCTTTTTAAACAGATGCTTTATTTGTCCGGCGCCCGTTGTTAATGGTCAGTACTCGAATTTTCTTCGGGTACTGATTTTGTTAATGAGATTCCTAATGGTGAACAGCCGTATGTGTTTCTCTGCTCAAAATTGAAAGGTGTGACAGATGCCTGAGGACATCTGTTTATCAAACTGAGGAGAGCACCGAAAAAGGGCAGTGTCAAAAGAGCAAAACTGAAAGTCCATTCCTTTTGCTGCTGTTAAAAAATCATGCAGCAAATGCTCCGTGGAAAGGCATTTGTTTCAACAAAACAAAGGAAAACGGAAGTTAGGAAGGTTAGGTCGGCAGAACCATGAGTCGTGCGTAAACCGTCCTAACAACGAGCGGATCCTAGAAAATGCACAGGCAGGGAACTCAAGATTCTGCAGAATACAGGGCAGTAATAAGAGGAAAAGGATGTGCGCCAATAGACCCGGAGAGGATGCATGAAAAGAGGCAAGAGTGCAGCATGGCTCGCAGGGGTAACCCTCAGGTTTACGGCAGCGCTGAATAATGGAAAGAATTACAGTTTCATCAGTATTGGTGTCATTGCTCATGGACAGAGGATGGAATATCTGTCCGAAATCGGAGTTTGGATCATCTCGGAACGTTCGACTTTGCAGGAAAATGCTTTCTTAAATCGGAAAAACAGGGAGAAAGAGAGAAACTCTACTGTTATTCGATATTTAACAAATGAAAAAAGGACGACGGGATGTTACAATTTCATCGGACATGAGAAGCTGCAGCAACTCAGAAAATGTTTAGCGGGATGAAAGGATGAATGCAATGAACGAACTATATATCGGAAACAAATTGGCAGGAATGGAATTTCACCTTGGACAGGATGAATGCCATCTGATCGGTTCGGATTACTGGGACAGTCCACAGGAACAGGGAATGATTGTTCTTGACTGCGAAGGTGAAGAGGAATTCAGAAAAATGGACTTTGGTTTTGATGGCATGGTGTTCTATTCGGACGAGGAGGACGCAGACTGGTTTTGATCGAGAGCGGAATGTACGCTCTTGATCTGAACCAGGGACGGCACAGGGAAGAAGAAACAGTGCCCTTTCGTCTGAAAGAAAACTTCTTCCCTGCTTTCGTAAAGAGAGGGAACTGCATCCGGACTATGGAAACCAGAAACAGATGTCCGGCTAAATATTTCAAAGAAGAGGATTTGAATGATGAGAAAGAAGAAAGAAAGTCGGGATTATCTGTTTGGAAATCATCTGATGAAGCTGAGAAAACAAAACAAACTGACCCAGTTTCAGCTGGGGAGACTGATTGGAGTCAGTGACAAGGCAGTTTCAAAATGGGAGAACGGCAGTGCAAAGCCCTCTGTGGAATCATGCACAAAGCTGGCACAGGTGCTCGGTGTTACGGTGGATGAAATCCTGAGAGGCGGAAATAATGGCTCCCCGGTGGACGAAATCCTAGGAGACGGAAATAATGAATTTCCGGAGGAGACGGATGAAAAGCTTGTGCAGGAATATCTTGAACTGTTTGGCCCGAGGGATTTGTTTGCCGAGCGTATGCCGGATCTGGTAAAACGGATCTGGGACAGACTTGAGATACGATCCAGTGTTGAGGCGGCATGTGATGATACCCTTGAATATTCCCTGAGAGGGAGTTCTTTGATGATTGAGTCAATTCAGGATTACGGATATGTGTCAGTCTGCTGGATGCATGAAGGACAGCGTTTCAGAATCAAAGAGCCCGTCACGGGGCTTGAAACAGAAGAGATTGTCAGTCGAATCTGTGAAAAGGTTTCAGAAAGCATGACGCTCGGTGTAAACAAAACGGACAAGTATGAGTATCTGGATGATCATCTGGTGAAAAACAGAGCTCCGCTTGATGAGGTTTCACTCTATGAGATCATTCGGCAGGAGGGGACAAAACTCCGGATTATCGAGCGGAAAATGGCCAGACTGGATGAAAACGGGAACCAGGTTACGCGCAGCGGAGAGCGCAGGGAGGTAATCCATGAACATGCCCTGTACAATGAAAATGGAAAACTGAAAAGCTTTTTTGTGAATACCGAGTACATCTGATAAAGGAACAGGACGTTAAGACCGTATAAACGAATCGGGTGTTGCTATTGAATGAACGAATCAGTTATGAACTGAAATGCGCGAGGGGCGGCTGACCGGCAATGCTGACATGCATGGAACTGCCTTTCTCAAGGCGGCCTCTTTCAGACGCGTTTTTTACGCGGAGTGTAGAGAAAATTAACAAATAGAAAAAAAGGAGAAAATTGACTATGAAAAGAATGATTGCATTTCTGTTTCTGCTGACGCTTCTCGTTTCCTTCAGCCTGCCGGCATTTGCAAAGATTGATCTTACGCCGATCAGAAACCAGAGTGAATTGTACAGAATCGACGTGAATGATAATGGACATGCTTTTATCATGACGAAACTCGGTTTTCAGGACCGGATTTTTACGCACAAGTATTCCCTTGAGGAGAATCCGAGTTATTGTTACAGTGATATTGTTATAATGGATTATTTCGATGAGAATCCTGCTGCTGCATGGAGATTGTGTTTCGATTATTCTGCAGCGAGTTATCTTGGAATTACATCCATTACCATTACCATGGACGATGTGGAGTATACGTTTACAGGTGTTGGTGGAAAGGAAAGAATGTTTTCCCATGACTCGTATATTACGGAGAAGCCCAATATTGTGTTTGGAAGTGAAAACGATGATTTCTGGAGAACATTGATGCTTAAATGTCTCGGACTTGGAGACGGAGGCGCAATTCTGAACATGTCTTTGCCGGTTGTCCTGCATGGAACAGAGGATGTTGAAACTGAACTCGACGGGGCAGCTATATTGGATATGAACCTAATGGGAATGGCGCTCATAGATATGACTGGAGAGGGTCAAATTGTCAATCTTGATGGTACTCCCATGAAAACAGTTAATCTGAAGCCGGAAGAAAAACAATAAGAACCCCGGGACTTCCGGATAAAGCCCTGGAGCTGGGATGATAGACAGGAATGTGATGACTTTCCCGGTGTCATCTTTCATCTTTATGGGGCTCATCCCTTGCCGTTTGCCGCAACAGTATTGGTATTTCGGAAAAAAGATATGATTGATTAACTTTTTGTTGATTTTATAGGGCAGATACTATAAAATTTGCGAAGAAAGTTATGACAAGTTGATCAGCATGAAAGAATATCTATAGGAACGGAAACTCTGTGAGAAGCTTCGATAATACCGCGACAGGACGGCCAAATGGAGAACGTTAAGGGTTGATCTGATTACATGGTTCGGTTCATCGAACAGAGCTTCCGGATGAGCATAAATACCAAAGAACCAGGTAAGGACACATAAGCTGTCGGCTGCCATAGTCTGCTTGGAGAGCCCCGGCACAGGGAACACCAATCTGCTGGGGCTGAAGCAGACAGCAGAAAAACTGAATGATGTGTCAGAAGATGTTTCAGGACTTTAAATCGATAGCAGGATTACGGAAATATCTTGTGGATTCGTGCTGAGCTTGTTGATCATATAAAGCGTTCATCCCGGAAGTTCGCTTTGGACATGGGGATGCTGTTTGATGGAAGGAACAGGGAAGTGCGCTGGCTTCTGTCCATTGGCTTACAGTTGAATGGATGCTTTATCTCAGGCATTGGAGGATCAGATATGCACAAGTTTCAGGTGAGAATGTCGTGCCCGTCAAGGAAACCGAATCCGTCTTTTGGCTCCATTCTTCATGGAATGCTGATCGACCATCTCCCCGATGAGTGGAAGGAAATGCTTCACAGTGAACAGATACGTCCTGTTTCTCAATGGGTGGAAGGAATCAATGAGACGGATTTTATCTGGCATGTATCTGCTCTGGATGAATCTTTGGGAGATATGCTCGGAGAGCTGTTTCGAAAAGAAAACGACTGGGAATGCAGGTATCTGAATACGTCCATGCATATTGAGACGGTCAGTCAGAAGCAAACCGGTTTTCAAGAGTATATCGAGCCTTTCTATCTGGCGGAGGAACCTCATACGGGCATTAACCTGATTTTCCGGACGGTTACGACACATAAGACACAGGGAAAATATGCTACCTTTCCTTCCGTCAGCCTGATCGCAAACAGCATTTGTAAACGCATCTGTTCCATCCGGCCGGATTTTTCCTTGTCAGATCCTGAATGCCTGGAACAGATCATTGAGCGTACCAGCATCGTGCGTTATCAGCTGAGAAGTGCATTCTATGAGCTGGAGCATTCAAGGGTTACCGGCTATATCGGACAAATGGAACTTCGCTTCAGCGGATCCGATGAACTCCGGCGGCTGGCGGGAATTCTGTTTGCCTTTGCACCGTGGAGCGGAGTGGGCATAAAGACCGCACTTGGCATGGGAGGATGCGATGTTTCTCTGCTAAAAAGGTCCGAATCGGCTAAAAAAGCTGAAGGGATCCACGGGAAATTGTGCTGATCTAACGGATTTGTGACGCCGTGCAGCGACAGGTGTCAAACCCGTGCACATAAATAATGAGAACAGCAACGGAATGCATCGTTTGGAAGAGAATGTACAATATGGCATCAGGTCACGGAATGCCGCGATGGTCATAACGTGAGAAAAATCGATGGTTCCGCAGCAGTTCTGGGAGAAAATTCCCACAGCAAACAGCACAGGGGAAAAACCTTTTCCCCTGTGCGGAACGCAAAAAAGTCGTGAAGGTCAGTAAATCAGAACGTCGCTGGTAGAAGGCGAGGCTGTTCCGTGACAGATGACTTTGTCAAAACCATGGTTTCCCAGCAGATAGATCCGTACATTATCCTGTGAAGGGTCAATTTCTCTCAGCAGTTCCTTTTCAAGCATCCGCTGCTCCGCTGCATTGATGGAACATTCGAACAGGGATTTCTGCACCCGTTTTCCATATCGTTCGCATAGCTTTGAAATGGTTCTGAGCCGAAACCGTCCCTGCGAGGAAGTCGTATTGATGTCATAGGCAACCAGAACCAGCATGATTTACCTCCAGTGAAAACCGACATATTCCTTCATCTCGCCACGAATACATTTTGCCAGGAGTGTCGCCTGGACGTAGGGAATCAGCCCCCAGGGAATCTTTTCATTCAGAACAGGATGAGTGAGCGTTTCAAGCTTTTTCTTCTCCCAGCGTTCAATGAAAAGGCGCTTCCCTTCATCGTTAAGATAGATTCCGCCCTCCTCAACCGGCCGAAAATGATTGACGCAGATCGTGTTCTGGTTGATCAGGGTTATGACAAAGCGATCCACAAGAGGTGCCCGCAATTCTTCCATAAGATCAAGTGATAAAGAGGGACGTCCGACATGATCTTTATGAAGAAAACCGACGCAGGCATCCAGTCCCACTGTTTCAAGAGCGGATTCACATTCCCTTGCCAGCAGCGTATAGCCAAAGGAAAGCAGTGCATTCATGCGGTTCTTCGGCGGACGGGTGGATCTGACCTCAAAAGGAAAATCTTTCTTCTGCTGTGAAACGAGATCGTCGATATGTTTGAAATACTCGGCTGATGCGGTTCCCTCGATCCCTCTGAGGGAATCGACAGAAAGGTTTTTTGTCATCTTTTTCTCAAGTTCATTTATCCGGCCGCAAACCGAATGCAATTTGGCTTTTGCAATTAAGGAATGCGTATCCCTTGCTCCTCTGGCCAGTACGGCATGACTGTTGCGGAGCTTTGTTTTCAGAATGCTGGCAGCATACTCCTGGCAGGCATGATCATCGTCTGCAATACGATACTGCTCCCTTCGAAGCAGAACGTTGCCCCATTCTGAATAACAGACCCTGCACAGAAAGGTACCGTAAACAGACAGGAAGGACAGCGAAATGTTGCGCTTTGCACAGGCGGCCATCAGCGGAACGGTCGGGGACACGTTTGAGAAAGAGACAATGCTTTCCAGCGAAAGCAGCGGATACTGATCCACCAGCTTATCCTTTTTCAGAAGAAGGACATTATCGTTGCTGTACGCAAGCTGCATGTCGGGTGACAGAACATAGAGTGTTTTCAGCAGTTTTCTCATCACATTTTCCTCACAAGAATTAACAGGATTGAAAAATGAATATGTACGACGGGGAAGAGAACAAGAGAACATTTGAGACATTATTTTCACAGATGCTGACAGTGCCCGGAGTACTGATTCGCAGAGACGAGTTTCTGCATAAGGAACTGCGAAAATATTGTCCGCAAAGCCTGATTAAAAAGGCAGTTAAATATTCGCCGCTTCACGCGGGCGTAAGCAAAGAGGTGATTCAGGGGATCGCAGAGAGGGTAATCCGTTATGAAAGCAGCAAGGCAGCGCTTCTTGCATTTGCAACAGGAATACCGAACTTTGGACTCCTGTTTGCCGATCTTGGAACAATTGCAGTGGATATTGTTGCGTATTCTGCACTTGTTCTGCGAGTCGTCCAACAACTTGCGTACCTTTACGGGTATGAAGAATTTGATTTTGACCGGGAAAACACGGATGCCGAGACGATGAACCGGATTCTGACATTTTCTCTCATTATGGCAGGCTGCCAGGGAATCTCCTCGGTTCTCAAGGAGTTTATGGAAACCTTATCTGAAGCTTCGCTGAAAGTTCTTCCGGAAAAGCCATTGACCAAAGGAATCATCTATCCTGCCGTAAAACAGATTTTCCGTTTCTTTGGGATACGGCTAAATAAGACACTGTTTGCACAAGGCGTATCAATGCTGATTCCCTTTGCCGGCGGTCTGATTTCAGGTGTACTCACGTACCTGATGTTCCGTTGGCAATGCCGCCGGATACTTAAAATGTTCCAGATGTACGCCATGAAATCCTTTGAGGAACAGAACGGACAGGGATGAGCTATCTGCCATGAGATAGGCATAATCTGTGCACGAATTCAATCTAACACCGGTTTTATTCGTTTGACAAGACATGAACTATCGAATAACTGTAGAGTTTTTCTGATGAAGGACTCGTGTCGCATAACATCGTCTATCAGGTGTGCGTCAATACAAAGTACCGCAGGATGTGCTTAGCGGCCTAAGACAAACACAGAAATCTATTTTGCGCGAAACGCCGTCAAATCTCTTCTTTGAGGGCTCTCTCAAGACGGGTTTCGCGCAGTTTCAAGACATATTTTGTTCCATTTTGTTCCAAAAGGAGATGAAAAAAGATACATATTTATTATTGAACCGATATGTGGTATAGTTTACAAGTGCTGTATACAAAATCTAGCGGTTATATCTCACACCCCTCACGGGGACTGAAACGCCTTTTCACAGCCTTCCCAGTATAAGGATCGTACTGCGTTATATCTCACACCCCTCACGGGGACTGAAACCCGCGATCACGGCATAGATGTTCTTATTCCTACGAAGTTATATCTCACACCCCTCACGGGGACTGAAACCCGGTCTTCGTTTCTGTGACTGAACCCGTGAGGGACTCGTTATATCTCACACCCCTCACGGGGACTGAAACTCGTTGTTGCTTATAAAAAGGCCTACAGCGATACCGTGTTATATCTCACACCCCTCACGGGGACTGAAACGTTCATAGTAATCCTCCTTCATCTTGTTGGTTGTCGTTATATCTCACACCCCTCACGGGGACTGAAACAAAAGGGCAAGTCCTCGACATTCCAGAGATCAGGTGTTATATCTCACACCCCTCACGGGGACTGAAACCTTCCTCGACCTCGACGATATCCACAGAGACAGGCTGTTATATCTCACACCCCTCACGGGGACTGAAACCATCCTCGAGAGACAAGTTAAACGCAGTATCTTCCGTTATATCTCACACCCCTCACGGGGACTGAAACAGATGATTTCGTCGCCGACGCGGACTTCGCTATCGGTTATATCTCACACCCCTCACGGGGACTGAAACAGAAGCGAACCGCCTCAAGAACTTTCTCTTTTGAGAGTTATATCTCACACCCCTCACGGG
>DGWH01000143.1:756-908 GCA_002395225.1 Christensenella sp. UBA4263 | reverse complement strand
CACCCCTCACGGGGACTGAAACGATATCGATATCAACCGATTCACCGTACTTGTCCCAGGTTATATCTCACACCCCTCACGGGGACTGAAACACCCACTGCAGGCTTTTCAAGCTTGGGTTCTTCGACCTGTTATATCTCACACCCCTCACG
>DGWH01000143.1:0-702 GCA_002395225.1 Christensenella sp. UBA4263 | reverse complement strand
CACCCCTCACGGGGACTGAAACGCCAGGATGAAGAGTCCTATCAGAATCGGTACTGCAAGTTATATCTCACACCCCTCACGGGGACTGAAACATCCTAACTCCATCAACCACTTTACGACTGAAATGTGTTATATCTCACACCCCTCACGGGGACTGAAACGCATAGCCACCAGGACCAGGGTTACCAGAACAAGCACGTTATATCTCACACCCCTCACGGGGACTGAAACGGTAAAAGTCCGATTCACACGAAAAGCCATTAGCGTTATATCTCACACCCCTCACGGGGACTGAAACGTGAACAGCCGGTGGCATGTTTCGACTGTCCCCGGAAGTTATATCTCACACCCCTCACGGGGACTGAAACCAATACTGCACAAAGCTCTTGATGTGCCGGCCGTAATGTTATATCTCACACCCCTCACGGGGACTGAAACCATAAATGTTGCTTCCAATCCAAAGGAACATATTAAAGTTATATCTCACACCCCTCACGGGGACTGAAACATAATCGGGGCGAGATTACTCTTCTTTACCCGGGTTACATCTCACACCCCCTCACGGGGACTGAAACATCCACAGCCATTCCCCCTTGTGGACCACACACACGAGTTACATCTCACACCCCTCACGGGGACTTAAACGTTTTTGTGAACTCCTCGCGACTGACAAAGCAGCCGCAAGTTACATCTCACACCCCT
>DGWH01000049.1:23795-28701 GCA_002395225.1 Christensenella sp. UBA4263 | reverse complement strand
TGGAGATTTTTCGCTATCCGCTTGGCGATGCTGATTTTTGTGCGTGCACTTTCATCAGAAGCGGTCGAGTTTTTGTGGTGATTAATTCTGCGATGACCGTTTCCAAACAAATCTTTGCAGCGGCGCATGAGTTTTATCACCTGTACAACTATTTTGAAGAATACGATCCGGCATACCAGCAGCATGGTTCTATTCTGGATTCGGCTACAATGGACGAAGAAACAACTAAGCTGGAAGATATGGAGGCAAATGCCTTTGCCGGCTTCATCCTGGCCCCGACGCGATCTATCCAAGAGCAGATGGGCATCTATCATATTCGACGGGACACTATCAGTCTGAAAGATATCCTAATGCTGATGGAGATCTATGCGATTCCTTATAAAGCAATGGTTCTCCGCCTATTTGAGGATGAAATCATTGATGAGGAAAAAGCAAGAGAACTATTCTTGACCACAGAGGATCAAATTATAAAGCAGAGCAGCCTAACCGGTCGGGCAAAAAGATGGCAGAGAGTTGACCGTGATATTTCTTTCGGCAGCCTCAACGAAAATATGGAGAGAGTATCCAGACTGGATGCTGTGGATGAAGAACAGATTAAACAGGATTCAGCGCGAATCAAAGAAATAATGGATGCAATCTCCGGCAACTCATAAGGAGGGCACATGAGCGAAACATCAAAGAAAGCCCTCTTGGATACTGATTTCCTATTCAAAACGCAGCTAGCGCAAAACAGGAATCGCGAGCCCCTCGCTGATCTGATCATGCAGTTTGATGGGTACGATTTCTTCTGCCATGAAAAGATCATTAGCGAATTGCAGACCCACGGGTTCTCCCCAGATCCTATTCCATGGATCGAAGAGCAAGTTGCAAAAGGGAGAATTCAGCTGTTTTCGGACAGTAGAATTCTGGATGAAATAGATGAGCTGTTCGGAAGCGGTTCGCCGCAGTTGTATTATGACATGCTTAAAACAAGCTGCGATGCATTTCCGAAATCCGCAGGCAATTCGTTCTTCACCACTTATTATCAGCCACTGATTGACTTGCCAGAGGATACAGATAAGGAGCAGTTTTTGTCCACACTGTCCGCATGCGATGCTGCTATTCCAAACGGCAGCAGTATGGGTGAGAAGAAATCTCTTGTACTGGCTCAATTGATGCAGCTGAAACATCCTGGAAAAGTAGTGATCTTCTGTTCCGACGACGGAAGAGCACGCCAACGGGTAGCTTACATCGGTAATCAGATCCGCTGCCTGAGTATATTGTCGACATTCCAGAAATTGCAGGCAGATGGTCTTGCGAAGGATACTGCCCGGGAGTATTACGCTTCTTTTTGCAGTTTCCTGTCTCTTCATCATCAGACGGGGATGAAAGTGTGGACACATTCCACGTCTGAAAAGATCAATGTTGGCTTTGAGCAACTGTTCGATGATATCTACGAAGGCAAATTTGAAATCAAGGGAACCGGCGACTTGCGGTATAAAGAATAACCACATGTGTAGTGGTATCACGATTGATAGGAGGCGCTCTGATGGCATATCATAATAAAGTATACGTTTCCATGGATGCTGATAATGATTTGCATTATTATCGTCTAATGCAAGCATGGAAACAGAATGATAATATTGGATTCAATTTTTATGCCTGAATTTCGTCCAAACTGAGAACCGTAATATTTGAGTGGTTTTTCATCTATTTATAAAACGCAGGTTTTGCTTTATTTTTGTCCATCAGGATGCACAAAATATGGAACTATAATCTCATTCGGTTCGTAATAAATGTTCAAAATATCATCCCAAATATTCCAGAATTCCAATTTCTCAATGATAAACCATTGGAATTATATTTTGGGGTAATATTTGCACGATTTATAAAATTTGAAATCCTAGGCTACACAACGTTTCTCAGGACATTTTTCAAAAATAATAAATCATTTGAAAAATATGAGAATTCTCAGTTTGGACGAAATTCAGGTATAAAGAAGAGGTGTATAAACAGCTTGGCCTCTAAATTGATTATATCAGCTAAACGACTTGGTAAACGGTTGACAAGAATTATTACTGACATATTTGCCGTGATTGGCGTTATTGTCATGGTCGCCGAGGCCGCTTCGGAAATATTCGGGTATAATGGTTTATTAATGAATGACAAAACAGAGCTCTCCGCAGTATAATCGCATCAACACACAAAGCGAATGGAGAACTCTGTCATGAGCAATTATACATAACTTAAGTTTCCAGATCAACTGTTTGAGGATAATTAGGTTTATCCGTACTGGAGTATTGCAGATCTCCGCACTGATCTGATTGAAAGAGCCAGGCATATGGCGGCGGTCAGAAAGCGCCGCGATAATCGGAATGAGCAGCATTCCTGGGAAAGCATGTCCGATGAAGAACTATTGCGTACAAGCGGACTGATCCTTACCGATGAGCAGGGCAGAACAGGGATTACACTGGCGGCGGTGCTTCTGTTTGGCACCGACAACATGATTGCTTCCGCCTGCGCACATCATAAGACGGATTGCATCTATCGGGTCTATAATCTTGAGCGATATGACGATTGGAACGTAATTGATCCAACGAACCTTCTGGATTCCTATGACAGGATGTTTGATTTCGGCCAAAAGCACCTGAACGATCTATTTGTACTGGATGGCATTCAGAGCGTGAGCGCCAGGGATGCCATTTTGCGTGAGATTATCTCGAACAGTCTGGCACACCGCGATTACAGCAACGGCTATGTAGCCAAGATGGTTATCGAGAGAGACCGCATTCTTGTTGAGAATGGGAACCGTGCTCATGGCATTGGAGTTCTGGACTTGAAGACATTCAAGCCATTTGCCAAAAACCCGCCGATCTCGAAGATATTCAGGGAGATAGGTTTTGCGGATGAACTTGGCAGCGGTATGAGAAACAGCTATAAATACACGAAGCTTTACAGTGGCGCGGAGCCGGAGTTCATTGAGGGTGATGTGTTTGAGATCATCATTCCGTTGACCACAGGAGCTATGACGAAGGTCGGGCCGGGGACTTCACCTGTGGCATGCGGTGAAGTCAGTATGCAAGCTGAGTACGCAAGCAATGCGCATGCTGAAAATGCAGATACTAATCAGAGCATAACAATTAGCCTTGATGTCAACAAGCTTACCGAGCTGCTTGAATATTGCTCTGAACCTCGGACAAGGTCGGAGATGCAGGAATTGTGCGGGATTAAAACAAGAGAATATTTCCGAAAAAAGATACTTGTTCCAATGATTCAGGCGGGCAAACTGCTTTTGACAATACCAGATAAGCCTAAGAGCCCGAATCAGAAGTATTATTGCAACAAGTGATTCAGGCCATCGCAGGACTGGACAATGTGGTCTGGTGGCACAGGAACATCGAACGGACAGGCTTCTGCCTGAACGGCAGCATAAACCACTATCCGGATTTTATCATTCGGACTGAAGCAGGAAAGATCATCCTCGTGGAGACGAAGTGTGACGACAGGGATAACAGTGACAGCCAGTGCAAGGTCAGGCTGGGCCGCAAATGGGCGGAATGCGCCGGAACGGATTATAAGTACTACATGGTATTTGATGAGAAGGATACCGGATTTGAAGGCGCATACAGGTTATCGGAATTCCTGGAGATCATAAAGCTGATGTGACAGGAATCCTGTCTGTGAATCTGAAAGGAGCGGATGGTATGACCAAAAAACTGATTTCAGTGGTCAAAGATCTGATTTCCCATAAGCACGAAGAAGAGTGGTTCGAGTTCAAGGAGAACTGGTATGAACCGCATGAACTGGGTGTGTATATTTCTGCCTTATCCAATGTTGCGGCATTGCAGGGCAGAGAATGTGGATATTTTGTCTGGGGCGTGAAGAATAATACTCATGAGGTGGTCGGCACTTCGTTCGATGCTCATCAGGATGTGAAGAACGAACCACTGAAACACTATCTCGCAAGGCAGGTGACGCCGGACATCGGGTTTCATTTTGATGAAGTACAATATCAGGGAAGGCGCCTGGTGGTCATGACGGTTCCCGCAGCGGTGAAAATGCCGACGATCTTCGATGGCGCGAGATACATCAGGATCGGTTCCAGCAAAGAAAACCTGATGAAATTTCCGGAATATGAGTCACAGCTTTTTCAGATACTACGTAACGGGCTGCCAACCGTTTCAAACACAGAATCAGAATTCCAGGATCTGACCTTTAACAAGCTGTTCCTGTATTTTGAGACGAAGGGAGTGGCTCTGAACCGACGGACGTTTAAGAAAAATCTGGGGCTGCTGACGACGGGTGGCAAGTACAATCTGCTTGCACAGCTGCTCTCGGACGATTGCCATCTGCCGATCAGGTTCGCCGTTTTCGCAGGAAACAATAAAGCCTCAGCCATGTATTCCGTGAAAGAATTCGGATACACCTGCATCCTGTATTCACTGGATCAGGTACTCGATTATGGGAAGCTACTTAATATTCCACAGGCGGATGAACGGGAACGGCAAACTGTCCGGAAGGAAGTGCCGCTTTTCAGCGCGTCTGCCTTTGAGGAGGCGGTGATCAACGCCTTTGTACACAATCGTTGGCTGGATGGGAATGCCCCAATGTTTACGGCCTATCAGGATCGGATTGAGATTCTTTCAAGAGGCAACCTGCCGCCAAAGCAGACGCTGGAAGGGTTCTTTGCAGGAGAATCCGTTCCGGTGAATCAGGCGTTGTCAGATGTGTTCATCAAGCTGCATATTACAGAACACACAGGGCGCGGAGTGCCTCGGATCACGGAGGCGTATGGAAAGGATGCTATCCGGTTTAATGAAAACAGCATTGTAGTGACGATTCCATTCGAAAGACTGGGAGCAGAGGTCTACGAGGGAGGGCAGATGAATCCCCCAATCATTTCCCCAGTCGAAGATGAAATTCCCCA
>DGWH01000049.1:0-23664 GCA_002395225.1 Christensenella sp. UBA4263 | reverse complement strand
CCCCAAGTCAGCGGGCAGATTCCCCAAGTCGAAGGAGAAATTCCCCAAGTCAATCCCCAAGTTGAGAAGGAAATTCCCCAAGTCAATGTATCAGTTGATGATAAAATACTGAATTTCTGTATGATTGCAAAGAGTATGCTGGAAATAGCAGATCACCTGGGGATGAAAGACAGAAAAACCGTCAGGAAGTACCTGAATCCGTTAATTGAGCAGGGCAGGATTGCCAGGACGATTCAGGATAAGCCCAACAGCAGGTTACAGAAGTATGTGACGATACGATGATGGTAGAAATCCTCGAGATTGAATCTGACATATAGTCTCAAAAGAAAACCAGACCGGCACTAATTCATCTGCCGGTCTTTTCTCTGAACAAAAAAGGAAGACGGAATATATGTCATTCTGGATGGTCTGTCACCCGTGGCGATTTCCTGGACAAAGATCGCCGAGAAGGCGATCGGTTCTCTGCCTCAGACCGGCGATACAGAGAGACCGCTTCTCTATGGACTGATTGCGCTGCTTGCATGCATCGGGATCGGATGGATGACAAAGAAGAAATAAACCATTGTTATACAGCGTCTCTTCTTTAACAGAGGAGACGTCATTTTTGTATAACCGGGCTGCGCATGAGGAAGATGAGTGGACAGAGGGTGCAAATAAAAGGAAGCTTTCCCTTTTGAGAAAAGGATGACTGGAAATTAAACCCGTCTTTCCGGTGTTGCGTATCAGCAGACATAAATGAAAATGACATTCCTGGAATGGATGCTGTAATGGCATGACGGGCATTGTGGGCGAGAATGACTCGGATCATGGTCAAAGGCTTGAAGACGGTGTGATTATTCCCATTGTTAAAGGCTGATCTGCTGACAGGACGGTTCTCCTCTTCGTATAATCATCTGGAAATGAGTCGGGCTTGCATGCAGTGAGAGACCGTCAGATTCAGACTTCCGGCAAAGACCGTCATATCGGCATGCAAAAGCACCCTTTTTTGGACCTCAATGTCGGTTTTGTGCCGGAGCGGCTTTGTTCTGTCCCGGATTTGATCAACTGTCGCTGCGAGACAGGGACTATTCGAACGGAAAACGTTTGTCATTGGGCCCGGAGCCCGCATGGAAGAAAGGAAAACAACCATGAACCAAACCGGCAATCTGAGTGATGAACTGAAGGCAAAAATCAAAAACTGCAAGACCGATGAAGAACTGA
Organism: Christensenella sp. UBA4263; assembly: GCA_002395225.1. Taxonomy (GTDB): domain Bacteria; phylum Bacillota; class Clostridia; order Christensenellales; family Aristaeellaceae; genus Ventricola. Next base: position 22,464 of record DGWH01000049.1, on the reverse strand, counting down.
AAAATCTGCTGGCGGCAGAGAAAATTGAGCTGGATCCCGGGATGCTGGGAGAGGTGAACGGCGGAATGGACCTGCATGATCCCCAGTGCCCGGCTGTTCTTGATACGGATGGTGCTGTAGGTCCCCAGTGCCCGCCGATCGTCAGGTGGAATGCCGAAAGTTCTGGCAGAATAGAATGTGTTCGCTTTATCCGATAAGGGCTAAGCCTGAATAATCCGTGACCTGACAGGCAGAGTTTGAAGAACGTAAAACCATTCGTTTGCCGGCCTCATCCTGCCGCATAGGTGTGAGCTGCGTTGCCAGAGGACGGACTGGAACAGCTGTCGCTGCGCGACAGGGCCGGTACCAAAGAACGGCAGATAGCCTGTCTGACCGCCTATATCAATCTGGGCATCGGGCGCGTTGGATGGAAATGGTCTGCTTATCCGGATGCATTCAGTCTGTGTCCGGTCAGATGTCCTCATCGGGATGACATTGAAGTGAGTGAGCGTCTCTTTTACAGAGGCGCTCTTTTTGTATACAGACAGGAAGGCCACGGAGCAGGGCTGCTTTTTCGGATACGCCGGGCCATGCACAGGGCAAATTTCTGCTATTCGTGAAAATTTTGCGGATTCCGCACTTTTTTCATGCGAGTACGCATCCGGACAATAGGCGCAGCCGTGAGCGACAGCTTGAGAAAGCGGAGCCGGGACAAAGCCGCATCGGCAAAGGACCGACATTGAGGCCGATGGAGGAATGGTCCTGGAGCGACAGACTGTGAAAGCTGAGTCAGGACAAAGCCGCATCGGCAAAGGATCCACACTTGGGCAGATAGAGAAACTGCCCGACGCACAACGACAGAGTGTCAAATCCGGGCCCGATTTGTCCACACAAAAGATCTGCCGTGAGGCTCGCAAAGCGTTGGATCGACGCTCAGCGTCGATCCAACGCTGAGCACCGGAAATGCTGCCGTGTTAAAAGACCAGACTGCTGAGAAGGAGGCTGCCCTGAAAAGCACATACCTGTTGTGGATAGAATCTGCCGATTGGCCCACAGGGCAGTATTTTGCGGGAGCTTTTTTTGCCTGCGGCCCGGACCCGACAACCTGCCGGGTTTTGTTCCGTAAAGTGCGTTTGACGGAACCTGAATCCGAATGCCGGAATCGGATTGTGGGAGCCCTTTAAAGCGGGAATACGGATTGGTTCCGGAGAAAAAACGCGTTGTAAGGATAAAAATTCGGGAAAATTTTCAAAAAAGTGCCGTCATGCTTAAAATATTAAGCATATGGCTTTTGACACAAAGGGAAAATGCTAGTATACTCTAAGGGTCAGTTTAAAAACTGTGAACACCGTTTCGCGAAAGCGGGAAAATGAGAACAATGGCGCTTTAAAAGCCTGCCCTGTATTTCGCAGGCGACGGATGATTTCCCTTTGCGAATGTCCGTTTTGCCGTCCCTTTTTCGTTTCTGTACAGGGATCAGGCGGACATGGATCAGGAAGAGGATGATTGGACAGGGAGATGCCCGTTTGGAACGGACTGAATTCTGCCCATTGCCGGGCATGTACCCGCCATGCCTGCAGAGGCGGAACATTGGCAGCAGATCGGGTGCGCCTGCAAAACGGATTCGGCCAATGTGTACGGTGGATAAAAAAGGAATGGGCTGCCGCCGCAGCGGCAGTTTGCTAAAGATGAGCACCGGGAAACCAGCGGTGCCCAAAGACCAGGTCACTGTCTGTGAAGGAGCGGGCTCGACGCGCAGCGTCGATTTGACGAATAGGAGCACCGGGAAACCAGCGGTGCCCAAAGACCAGGACACTGTCTGTGAAGGAGCGGGCTCGACGCGTAGCGTCGATTGGACAAAGATGAGCACCGGGAAACCAGCGGTGCCCAAAGACCAGGTTACTGTCTGTTAAGGAGAAGAAAATGATCAAACCGGGGTTATATGAACAGATTATCAGTCGGGCCATCTCACGGGAGCTGGACGCTGTTTCGGAGGACTGCAAGCATGTGGAGAAACTGGATGCTGCAGAGGCTCCGCAGGCATTGGCCGGGTATGTTGCTGAGGCAGTCCGGGCAACCCTTGAGGGGATGTCCTCCGGCAGCGGGGAGCAGCTGGCTCAGCAGGTCGATCTGGTCAACGAGATGCTGAGCCTGCTGGCCGCGAAGCGTGCAGACATTGGCGAGCGGTTGGTGGATGAACGGGCGGAACTGTTGCTGCAGATTCTGCGGGAGGATGATCCGCAGCGGAATGTCGGAATGACGGCGGCCCAGGTGCCGCGTCCAGAAACGCCGATGTCCCTGAGCAGCCTGTTCACGGGTGCTGCTCATGAACCCAAAATGTTTACGGAACTCCAGAAGGAAATAGCCAGCGCGGACCGGATCGATATGCTGGTCTCGTTTATCAAATGGAGCGGTCTCCGCCTGATACTGGATGCCCTGACCGGGTTTACAGAGCGCGGCGGAATCCTGCGCGTCATTACCACCTCGTACATGGGTGCCACGGAAATCAAGGCCATAGATGCGCTGGCCGCACTTCCCAATACGGCCATTAAGGTCAGCTATGATACGACCAGGACGCGGCTGCATGCCAAGACCTATGTGTTTTTCCGGGAGGATGGATTTACCACGGCGTACGTGGGTTCCTCCAATCTGTCCAATGCGGCGATGAGCAATGGCCTTGAATGGAATTTAAAGCTGACGGCCATGGATCAGCCGGATACGCTGAGGAAGATCAGCGCCACGTTTGACAGCTACTGGAATTCGGATGAATTCGAGGACTATACCCCGGAATCCCACCCGCGGCTGGCGGAGGCGCTGAAAGGGGAAAGATGGAAAGGGGAGAGGCAGGCATTTCTGTTTGACATTCATCCCTATGCCTATCAGCAGGCCATCCTGGACCAGCTGCGGGCCGAGCGGGAGGTGCGCGGCTTTTTCCGGAATCTGGTGGTGGCGGCGACGGGTACCGGAAAGACGGTGATTGCGGCCCTTGACTACCGGAACTGGCGCAGCGCCCATCCGAAGGAACCGAACCGTCTGCTGTTTATTGCGCATCGGGAGGAGATCCTGAAGCAAAGCCTCATGACATTCCAGGCGGTGCTGAAGGACCCGAATTTCGGTGAACTGTGGGTAGGGCAGTACCAGGCGGAAAAGGTTGATCATCTCTTTATCTCTGTCCAGACCCTGAATTCCAAAGGCCTCTATAAAACGCTGCCGGCGGATTACTATGATTACATCGTCATCGACGAAACGCATCATGCGGCGGCGGAGTCTTACGCGGAGGCACTTGATGCCTTTAAACCGCGCGTTTTGCTGGGCCTGACGGCCACACCGGAACGCATGGACGGGAAATCCATTCTGCGGTTCTTTGACTACCGCATCGCGGCGGAAATCCGCTTGCCGGAGGCGATTGACCGGAAGCTGCTGTGTCCCTTTCAGTACTTCGGCGTGTCGGATACCATTGACCTGGATCAGCTGAAATGGGCACGGGGCGGCTATGACCGGACCGAGCTCAGCAACATCTATACCCTTTCAGGCGTCGTCGCCCGGCGCCGGGCAGATCATGTGGCCAGTTGTCTGAATCGCTATGCCGCGGATATGGACGAGGTAAAAGCCCTGGGATTCTGCGTGTCCGTTGAACACGCGCGGTTCATGGCCGCGCATTTCAATGAGATCGGCATTCCGGCCATGGCCCTTGACAGTCATTCCGGAAATGAAGAGCGGCAAAAGGCCAGAGACCTGCTGGTGAAAGGGGAGGTACGGATCATCTTCGTCGTCGACCTTTACAACGAGGGCGTGGATATTCCGCAGGTCAATACGGTGCTGTTCCTCCGGCCCACCGAATCCCTGACCATTTTCCTGCAGCAGCTGGGCCGCGGCCTTCGTCTCAGTGACGGGAAAGACTGCCTGACAGTGCTGGATTTCATTGGGGCAGCCAACCGACGGTACAATTTCGAGGAAAAGTTTGCGGCCCTGCTGGGGGATGATCACCGGGGAGTCCGGGAGGAAATTGAGCGCGGCTTCACCGGTGCCCCCAGGGGCTGCTATATCCAGCTGGAGAAGAAGGCAGCCAGTGTCATCCTTGACAATATCCGTCAGAGCTACCGGGGAAAAGGCGAACTGATTGCCCGGATCCGCACTTTTGAGGAGGACAGCGGACAGAAACTGACCCTGGCGGGATTCCTCGACTTTCATCACCTGACGCCGGGGGATCTCTACCGGAAACAGGTCACCTTTGCGCGGCTGTGTGTCCTGGCCGGCGTCCGTGACGATTTCACGGAGGAAATGGAATCCACGCTGAATAAGGTCCTTTACCGGTTTGCGGCCATTGATTCCCGCCGGTGGATTCAGTTTCTCCTCCGGATCCTTCCGGACCTTTCGCATCTGGATCCGTCCCAATTGCCGCCCTCGGAGCAGCGGATGCTCCGCATGCTGTATATGACCCTCTGGGACAGCTATGCGGAGGACTGGCACAGTGAAGAGGTCACCTCCCGTCTCCGTTCCCTTTCCGCCAGCCCGGTGCTGCTGGCGGAATGTCAGGAATTGCTGCAGATTCAGTACAACCGCATCGACTTCATTGACTCCACAACGGACCTGGGCTTTGCGTGTCCGCTGGATGTCCACTGCCAGTATACGCAGCGTCAGATCCTGGCCGCCTTGGATTACCGGAATTTCAGCGCCATGCGTCAGGGAGTCCTGTATCTGCCAGAAAAGAAAACCGACGTGTTCCTGATCACCCTCAACAAGAGTGACAAGGACTATTCCCCGACGACCATGTACGAGGACTATGCCATTTCCCCATCCCGGTTCCACTGGCAGAGCCAGTCCACCACGGCGGCGGATTCGCCCACCGGTCAGCGGTATATCCATCACCGGGAGCAGGGATCCAAAGTCCTGCTTTTCGTCCGTGAATTCAAAACAGACGCACTGGGCACCTCGCCCTATACCTTTCTTGGCCAGGCCAGCTATGTCAGCCATACCGGAAGCAGGCCCATGAATATTGTCTGGCAGCTGGAAAAGCCGATTCCGGCCAAGTATCTGCGGCGTGTCCAGCAGGTCATGGGATAAGAACGAAACCCAGCCGGCGTGAAAATGAATTTATGGTATTTCGAAAAATATATTTACAGAATTTTGAAATTTCGTTATAATGAAGGGGTGAAATTTTAAACAAAAATGAACCAGGCAGAACAGAAAGAGTGGATGAACATGGATACATTAACAGAACTGATCAAAAAAGAGATTAAGCGGCAGTATGGAAGCGTCAAATCCTTTGCCACGCAGACCGGTGTCCCGTACGGGACCATTAATACGGCTCTCTTCAAGGGAATCGGCGGCTCGTCCTTCGACTTTGTGATGAGGGTGTGCAAGCTGCTGGGAATCAAGCAGATCTTCAGCGATGAAATCAGTCAGGTCAACAGCCATTATTATGAACTGGTCAACAAAATGGAAACACTGGATAATCAGGGAATCGCCACGGTGACGGCGATCATCAACGTCGAGGCGGACCGGTGTTCCAAGGGCCGGAAAGATGAGGTTATTAAAAACTACAACGGAATCGGTCATGTCGATCAGACGGATGAGCATATCCGGTCACTGATCCGGGAAGTGCTGAAAGAGCAAAAAGCAGAATCAAATGAAAGTCAAGGATGAGAAAAAGCTGGCCGGTCAAATCCTGGTCCGGCGGAGAACGGGTGACATCTCTACGGAAGAACTGAAAGCCGTTATTAAGGAATACGGATATGATGTCATCGAATACGGGGACAGCGCCGGCGCGGACTGCCTGATCCGGGAACTGAAGATTCAGGAATATACCGGCGGCGGTGCGTTTGCCTATTCATCCGGTTCGGTTCGCCTGGTCTTCGTGGACGGGCGGCTCAAGGAAGCGGAGAAACGGGAAGTGCTGGCGCACGAACTCGGCCATATTGCCCTGGGCCACCTGATCTGTCCGGGGGACAGAGATTTCAATGTGTCCCATGAATACCGGGCCAACGAGTTTACCCACTATCTGCTGAACCCGACTCCGCTGACGCGGTCACAGATCTGGCTGCGGCGCAGATGGCCCGTCGTGGCACTTGTTATGGCCCTGCTGCTGAGCTGCTTTGCCGTCTGGTCCTTTGCGGATATCGGGTATTACGTGACAAAATCAGGCAGCCATTATCACAGGCGGAATTGCGAGTACATCCAGTCCCGACGGGGCGTCAGGCGAATCTTTGATGTGACCGGGTATGAGCCCTGTGAGGTATGCATCCGGGACCAGGCCAACAGGCAGTAAAGCAATCCCTGACCTCATCAGGAAAAGAAAGAAAAGGCATTCTGGTCTGCGTGCAAATACAGCCGCATGATCAGAATCGTCCGGTTTGGAGGCGAAACTATGGCAGGCATTGAAAATGAAATCACAGGGAGACGCAGAAGAGGCGGCATCATCAGCAATGTGGCGGTGGATGTCATCAAGTGGGAACCGGCAACCAGTGAGGAAAGTGCCCTCATCGTTCACAAATTCGAAAAAGAGGATTTTCCCAACGGCTCGCAGCTGATCGTCGCGCCTTCTCAGATTGCCGTCTTTATTAACAATCTGGCAGAGGAACGCGCCCGGGAATCTTCCGGTGCAAATCCGACATCCGTCTCCGTTTTCCTGGGACCCTGTCGGATTAAGCTGGAGACAGGCGAAACCCGGATTGCACCGTTCCGGAATCTGGCCCGGGAATTTACCGGGGGCGAGTCCGCCTACCACAGCAGCGTGTACTTTATCAACACGACCTATATGAACGAGCTGAACTGGGGAACGCAGGCACCCATCCTGGTGGTGGATCCCGAGGAAGAGGTGAATGTGCACGTCCGGGCCTTTGGCCTGTTTGGCGTCCACATCGAGCACCTGGATGCCTCTGCCGCGTCCATTCAGGCCGAGAAGTTCCTGCGCCGGGTGGTGGGCACCCGGGCGGATTATACCCGGAATGAACTGGTTCAGTTCATGCGGGCCAAGATCCTTGAACGGGTGCCGGACCTGCTGGCCAACAAGATGGTCAATGACAAAATCGGCATCCTGAGCATCAGCACGCATCTCTCCGAGTTCTCCGCGCTGGTCCAGCAGGAACTGACCGGCACCTTTGATGACTTCGGCCTGACCCTGGACAACTTCTCCTTCCACAGCATCAATGTCCCTGAGGAGGATCTGACGGAGATCAATGAACTCAAGGTGCAGCGGAAAAAGGCCCAGCTGGAGGCCCAGGGCAACGCCATGAAGATGGACATCGAGTCAGAGGCCCGGGCGCGGATGCGGCAAAGGGAAGGGTACACGTATCAGCAGGAGCAGACGTTCAACGTCATGCAGGCGGCGGCATCCAATGAGGGAATGGCGTCCACCTTTACCGGGGCCGGCATGGGCCTGGGCGTCGGCATGGGAATGGGCCGCATCTTCGGGAACGGCCTGAATCAGATGGCGGACAACGTCATGAATCCGGCTCCTGCCGCCCCGGCCCCATCCGCTGCCGGAACGGTCTGCCCGTCCTGTCATACCCCGCTGCCGGAGGGCGCCAGGTTCTGCTTCAACTGCGGGGCCAGCATCGACAGCGGCCGTGTCTGCCCGGTCTGCGGGAACAAGCTGATGCCGGGTGCCAAATTCTGTATGAACTGCGGTGCCAAACTGGAGAAAGTCTGTCCGCAATGCGGGAAATCCGTTCAGGAGGGAACGAAATTCTGCATGAACTGTGGTTTCAAACTGGAGGCATGACATGAAACTGAAACTTGTTTCCGTGATTCTTGCCATCATCGGGGTGGTCTGGTGGCTCCTGATGGTCATTTTCGGGACGTTTACCGGCGGTTTCTTTGAAATCCTCTGCATCGCGCTCTTTGCGCTGCTCTTTGCAGCCGTCATCTTCAACATTGAACAGGATAACCCGGAATCCGGGGATCCCTACCATTCGGCCTATACGTATCTGGGCATTGCCTGCATCGGCCTGGGCCTGATTTTCAACACCGTCTACCTGGCCTTTAACAAAACCATGAGTGCGCGTATCGGCATTGGCGGGAATGTGTTGCTGATCGGCCTGTACGTCGTTGCCGCCCTCATCCTGAAAAACACGCTCATCAGCCACGATGCCCGTACAGCAGACGCAGCAAAAAGCAGGGACAGTCTGATTGAACTGAGCGGAACGATTAACCGGATCCTTGGGGCAATCCATGATCCGGATGTCAAAAAGGCTTTCCTCAAAGTCAAGGAAGCTGTGGAATATGGTTCCAAAACCAACCTTTCCGCCAGTCGCATTGACGGGATGAAAACGGCCCTTGAGGCAGTCCGGTCAGCCATTGCCAGTGATGACACCAAAGAGAACATTCTCAATCGGATTCATGCAGCAGAGTCTCTCTGGAAAAGCGGACTGTAGCTGAAAGGACAGGGCAATTTAAAAATGCTGCGGCATGGGTCGCAGTGATCTGAGGGATGAACGATGGAATTACCAAATCTGCAGTGTAAGGGCTGTGGGAGCACCAATATTACATTTGATTCCAGAACCCGGAAACTGATCTGCAATCAGTGCGGGAGAGAAGAGTTCTATTCAAGGGCTGCACTGAATTCAAGCGGAAAGGTTCTCTACAGCCGGCAGAATGCGCTGAAGTATTTTTCGGAGGGCAGCTTCGATGTGGCACTGAAATACGCCCATGAGGTGCTGAACATCTCTCTGGATTATGCGGCGGCCATGTACATTCAGGCATATGTGGAGGACTTCGTGCAGGGGAAAACCACCGCACTGGAACTGTTCTTTGACACAGAAAAAACCGCTGCCCTTGAATACGAAGAGGTTCGGGACCTGATTCGGCTGTTTCTTTATTCCAGAAACTACCTGATGGATTATGAGGAAAAAGTCCTGGATACGATTCTGCCCAACATGCAGGCACCGGAGGACAAAAAGGAACTGTGCACATTTGTGGACAGCTTTTCCGCGAACCTGATCGGGAAACGTCCGTCCATGGTGTTCCTGACTAGATCGCTCGTCGGGAAATATGCCTATCTGGCCTCGTACTGCGGCATTCCGAAAACCTGCTTTGCGCTGCTTGAGGCCATTCAGAAGAATCCGGATTCGCCGTACGTGGGGAACCGCTTTTTCCTGAAGGCAAAGACCCGCTATTTTTACGATGAATTCGTCAAACCCATTGGCACTGTCATTGAGGCCATGGAAGAGGGCGCCTATAAGCAGAAATTTCTGAACGCCTATCTGACACGGAAAAGACAGTTTGAAGCGGATGCCGGGCTTGGCGTCCGATAAGGGAAAATGTACAGATACAGAGAGGAGTTTATTCGATGGAAGAGCGTTCTCAAACAGACAATCTGGCTCCGGGGACGGATCACGCTCAGGTGAACTCGGCTGCGGAAACAGAGATGGAAGAGATTGCAAGCAGAAACAGGAATGTATCTGTGTCTGAACGCGGTTCCGGGTATCCGATCAATCCCATAAATTCGGATAACGGGAACAGAGGAATGAGTATTTCAAATATGGACAGAGATCTGGAAGAACTCCGAAAGAACATCGTCACCGTTTTGGGCCCGGCTCTTTCAAAAGAACTGGCAAGAATAAGCTCAAGGACGGAACAGATTGATGAGACCACACTCAGACTGACCGAAAGTGTCAATCGTCTGGAAGTGGAACTGAAAGCGCTGAGGGAAGATTTCAATCGTGTCGTTGCCGAGCGGGAAAAGGAAGCAACCGTTCAGAAAGCGGTCAGCGAGTTAATCCGCGTCCGGCAGGAGATCGATCAGAAGTACGGGAAGTATTCTGAAATCCGTGAGACGATGATCGGCATTCTTCAGGCCACGGATGCCGCGATTGTCAGGAAGTCCACCATTTCGCGCGTTTCCGAGGAACTGATGCTCTTTGCCCCCCGCTACTGGCTGGCTCCCTGCCTGATTGCCGTGGCCGCATGGATTTCCAATGATCAGGTGCTGGCCAATCGGGCCATTCAGGAGGCACTGAAGCGGGATGAGGAAAAAACGGCCCTCGCCATGGCGCTGATCTGTCGAAGAAACGGCAGGATCCGTACCGCCCATGAATGGCTGTCCCTGTATTTTTCCAAGCAGAGCATTGAAGGGTTTACCGAGGACAGCTTTACCTATGTTGATGCGTATGTAAACGGCGTATTCGGGCCGGATGAGGCGCACCTTTGTCAGGGCTATATGGAAAAATGGCTGCAGGAATCCAAGAAGAAGATCGGCGATTTTGAAACAAAGCAGATCAGCCGGTGGAAAGAATACTGCAAAACGTTTTTCCGCCACGTCGATGATGAATTCCCGACGCTCAGCACGAATACGAAAAACTATCCGGAAATTGAGGCGGAGATCGGGCGCATTCGCTCGGTGGATGATCTGAAAAGCAAATTCCAGCTCATTTCAGACGCATTTATCGACCGGGAGGAAATGGTCGAGCGGATTGATCAGGAACTGGTTCGCCTGGTCAGCACCTATGATGAGAACGAGGTCAAAATACGGGACGAGGAATACTTCCTCCAGCTGATCAAGAAATACGACGGGGACAAGGACAAGGCGAAAGAGGAACTTGAAAAACAGATCCAGCGCAGGAAGCAGAAAAAGGTCAATCTGATTGATCAGATGACCAAGCAGCTGACCGAAGATGTAGTGACGACGACGCCTTCCAAACAGAAAACGGCCATGGTCTTCCTGACACCGTATATCAACGAGGGATTCCATCAGTATATTACGGAAAACCGACAGAACTTCCCGGAGCAGGTGGAAATCACGTATGACAAATGGACCGGCCATGCGGATGGCCAGAATGACTTTGAACGCCTGTGTGATGAATACAAGGAATCGCTCCAGACCGCCAGAGCGGCTGAGATTCAGCTCGCGCAGAAAGGGAAGATGATTCAGCGTCTGATTCTGGGAGTCGTTCTCTGTATTGCCGCAGTCGCCCTGGCCATGTATGGACATAACGTGCTGGCCATTGGCGCGGCGTTCCTTGCCTTGGTCAGCTTTGGCGCCAGCCTCTATGCCAAGCGGAATTCACAGAAGAATGTGGCAGAGATCATTCGGAAGTATGATCAGAAACTGGCCGACGGCGAGGAAAAGATCCGCAATGTCCTGGATGAATGGCAGAAAGCGAAAGACATCGTTTCTGAATTCGATAAGGAATCCTCCAATCTGCGAGTGGCTGTGTAGAGGAGAGAACAGAAAATGAATGATGAACATCTGAATCAGACTCAGGATAACGAAATGGACGAACTGGAGAGCCTGTTCGGCCAAACCGAAGATGAGTATGAAAAAATCGAAAAGACCATCCTGACAAAGAATCTGGATGGCTTTGCCAGCTGCTTTCCCACCTGGGACCTGCATCCGCCGGTCATCATACGGGAAGACAGAACGGCTGCACACAATGAGAAAGCAGATGCCTCTCACGATAACAGCGCTGCAAGAAGAAAACGCGGTTAAGATTCCATGTGAGGGAATTTTGATTCCATTTTCAAACGCATTCATTCCGGCAGTGCTGAGGATTCCCTGTTACTGAACACAATGATAATGGGTTATATTGACGAGTGAGGACAGATGGTATGAAACAATATTTGGCATTCCTACTGATGATCGTTATGATCATTTCAGGCTGTGTACCAGCAGTTTGTGAGACTCCACAAGAGGCAACAGCAGCAATTGAAAGCGTTACATTATCAGAAGTTCCAGGTGAAAAAGATATAGAAACGCTCTCGGAAACTTTTAAAGGACTAAATGATAAAAGACTGCTGCAGTATGTAGAGGATTCTGTTTACTCGGAACTGGCATCCAGTTTACCCAGCGAGGACTATATCATAGAAAATGTTGATGCGGTGTACGTATCCCAGGAATACCTGGAAGAACTGGCGTATAATTCCCAGGCTAATATATTCTTTGGATACACGCTGGCAGAACTGGAAGAAGCGTTTCAGGGAACCCCTTTTGTATTTACTCTCGGTGAGGATGGCGAGACTACCGTTAAGCCCCTCGAAAAGTTCGATGACACCTATGAAAAAATCATAAAAAATGTGGCAGTAGGAACAGGTGTTATTCTTGTTTGTGTTACGGTTTCTGTTGTTACAGGAGGGGCAGGATTAGCTCCTGTAAGTGCGGTTTTTGCAGCTTCTGCCAAAACAGGGGCAGCGTTTGCTTTATCTTCCGGTGCCATTGGCGGTGTTTCTGCTGGTATAGTAGAAGGCGTACGAACTAAAGATTTTGATGCGGCCATAAAGGCAGCAGCGTTGGCGGGCAGTACCGGATTTAAGATGGGCGCAATTTCTGGTGCTTTAGTCGGAGGAGCAAGGGAATTAAGTGGATTTCGGCGCGCTAAAAAAGCGGTTGAAGGAGCTATAGAACATGCAAAAGGTTCTGTAGAAATACCAAAAGATGCTACACAGTGGCGACAAGCGGAACTTAGAGCGCTGAATAGCAATGGCGGGTATGAGCAGCTGACCTATTTGAATGGAAAACAGGTGCCGTTTGGAACACCGGGTGCAACAAGACCTGATATAGTAAGAATGGTTGGAGACCATATTGAAGCGGTTGAAGTTAAATACTATAATCTGGAGAGCAGCCAATGTCTGAATACATTGTATAAGGAGCTCCACAGAGAAGTTTCGAATCGAGTGGTTAATCTTCCAGCCGGATCGACACAGAGAATCGTTCTTGATGTTACAGGAAGAGAATTTACTGAAACGACTTGTGCTGTTGTAAAAGAGAATATTTGGAGAGTTTTGAGTGATGTTTATCCGAAGATTCCAATTGAAATAGTGGGGATGTAAAAATGAGATTATTTTCTGCTGACTACAATCAAAGTGTAAATGTTGGTATGGGGAGTATCTGGTATTCTCTATACTCAACAGTCAACTGTCTGTTTTCTGCTGATATTAAAAAGAAGATACCAAATGCAATTGAATTTTTGAGAACAGGGGATTGCACTGAGCAATTATTGAAGAAGACGAAAACAGAAATGGAAACGGTCATACAGGGACTGTCTTTGATAGCTCCTGACAAAGCAGTTTATGATATGGAGAGACCTGATGTTGCACCTCCATGGAAAGGCTATATTGCACCTACAATAACATCCTGTGCGAATTTGTTTACGACTGCTGATGGTGAAGATCTATTAACGGAAGTGATGGCTTTATTTGATTATGGAATAAGTCATAACGTTGCCATCTGTGCCGGATAATGTGCTGAACATTCAGGATGCTGACAAAAACATTGTTTATTAAAAATAGTGCGGTACAATAGGAGTAAGCTTCATTATACCAACTTGGAGAATATTTACCTTTTCTGGGAAACTTGCGAAAAATGTCAATATCTGTTTTATAGAGAGGTGTTATTCAAAATGAAAAGCGGGCACTTGTTTATCAGCGTTTTAGTGATGCTATTATGTATCTTCTGTGCAGTGAATGTATATGGTGAATCGACAACATTAGAGGTAAAACCCGGAGATACGGTAATACTTGGCCGTTATGAACAGGACAATAAATCCGGAAATGGTCTTGAGCCAATAGAATGGATTGTACTTGAGACAGAAGAGGGTAATGCATTATTGCTCAGCAAATATGTTTTGGATTGCCTGCCATATAACAATGACAAAGCAGAAACAACCTGGGCTAATTCATCTTTGCGTGCCTGGCTGAATCAGGATTTTTATGATGCAGCTTTCTCAAAAGAGGAAGCGGGAATGATCATAGAGGCAAAAACTTCGAATGGAGAAGAGCAACAACCTATTCAGGATGGATGGGAAGGAAAACCTGGCGAGAATACAGAAGATAGAGTATGGCTGTTAAGCTATCGTGAAATTAAAGTTCTGTTAAATACGACGAAAGCACTGGGAACCGAATATGCCAATGACAAGGGGGCAAAGGCCGGCTTTTTTGGTGCTGAGGCTAATTGGTATACGAGATCTGTCGGGAAAAAACAGGATCAGGCCACGTACATGCATGATAGTTTCGACCCGAAAACTGCTAACGTTAACCAGAAGGAAGGAATTCGTCCTGCTATCGTGATCTCATTGACAGGAAACTGGGATGCATTTCCTTACGGATTGTCATCCAAAGCAAAGGAACTTGCAGAACAGAAAAAGTATACGGAAGCTTATGAAATTGCAAATAATCTAGGATCATATAATAACAGCATTGCTGATGCGGCAGGGTATCTGTTCATGTTTGGGCAGGCAGCAATGGAGGAGAATGATTACGAGGAAGCACTTAAACGCTTTGCTGCTTATTCGGATTATGCAAACGAAAAACAGGTGAAGCTGAATTCCGAATATGACAATATGGTTCCGGAATGTTATAACGAGTTGGCCAGAAAGTGTCTCGACATACCTGATCATGAAAAAGCTGTCGGGTATTATAAAGAACTTGGTGAGATTAATGCGTCAAAAGCGGCAGCTTATTGGTTCGATTATGCCAAAGCCGTCATGGAAAAGGGCGAACTTGAATCTGCACTTCAACTTTTCCAGGGATATCATGATTTTGCAAAAGAAAAATCAGTGAAGATCATCTCTGAGTATGGCGACGTGTTTCCGGATTGTTACAACCAGATGGCATTAAGGAAAATGGAAGACGGAAAACACGAAGAAGCATACGAATTATACAGAGAGTTAGGATCGTATAGTGCTGAAAAGGCGGCAAAATACTGGTTTGATTATGCAACAGCATTAAAGGACAAAGAGGAATACGATGCTGCTATAACGGCCTATAGAGGATACTATCAGTATGCAACAGATAATAATATAAAGGTTCAGAAAGAGTATCAGGAATTCCTGCCTGAATGTTATTATCAAATGGCAATTCGAAATAAGGATGAAGGGGATTATAGCAAAGCAATAGCGTATTTCTCCGAAATTGGACAATATAATGATGTAATGGAGAAGCTGCAGGAATGCTTTGATAAAGTACATACGCAGTACAGATGGCTGACACAAAATACTGGTTCAGTTGTTAATGCAGGAAACAAAGGATATTCTGAGGACAAAGAAATAACCGGAAATGATCCGCACTTTGGATGGTCACTGGGAAGATTCATGATGAGCGGATTTACAGAGGTAAGTGAATCCGAGGGAATGCCGATTTTTGTTAAAACAGTTGGAGATAACCTGACACTTTGGTTTGATCTTGATCAGGATATCGATAAATTAAACGGCAATAAGAATCTGAAGATTGCAAAAGATACAGATGGATACGATCAACGCTTAAATATTCAAAAAGTCAATATGGGAAGAGGTGCTTTATTCTTAAAGCATATTGATCATCGCAACTCTGACAGTGCTCCGATAACATATCTGGATTATCTTTCAGCAAAAGAATCAGGTGTTGCCAATACCCGTGTTGAGATTAAAGAAGAGGGAACGTATGAGGTGGTGCTGGATTATGAAATTGATGATGCTGACCTCACACATCTGCTTTCGAAAATAAACAACTATCGTATTGCGTTCCGGTTCGTTGTTAAAAACGGAAGTGCGATGTTCTATATTTTTGATACCGGAAGCGGTGATGAACTTGAAGACTATTCCAGAACTGCAGATGGCTTCAAGATTGACTTGGCCAACTCGCATTCACTTAAAGTTAATGTAATCAGGTATGCATTGAACCAGGCAGCTAATGGTCTGGATGTAAGATCTTCGGGCCCCGCATCAGATGGAGACACATTTGACCGGACGGGATATTATGAAATATCTGTCACAAATACGGAAACGAAAATGGTCAATACGAAACATATTTTTGTGGGAAGCAAAGGTGACCTTGCAGAATTCAAAGATGTTTCTTCTGAACTGGATAACTTTAGTGAGGAATAATCCGAAATCCGGGCATGAACTGTTTCTTATCAAGAACGGCATCAACGCAGTATTTTCAAAATTGTATCGATCTGATTCAGGAAGATACATTACACAGCATTAAACAGGAAAGAGACATTGAGCTCTTAGACTACCGTCAAGGTGCTTTCGTGGGACAAAAACCGAAATATGCTTAACATTCAAAAAGATAAAAGCAGACAATTATCCCGTGATCACTTTGACGGTATGCCTATACTGTACAGCATTAATTGTGGTGATTTCTGGATGAGTTGAATTCCAATAAGGGCTATCTCAGCTAACCCTGGAAAAGAAACTGATTCATATTCGATAAAGAATAGCCAGAAGTTCTTCCAATTTGCTAGGTTTGATCAGAAAGCAAAGAGTGGGGAGTACATCTATGAAGTGGTATGGAACCGGGAAAGCAGCAAAACTTGCATCAATGGATAAAAGCAGGATTCTTGTTTTTGATGTAGAAACTACCGGATTATCTCCAACACTTGATGAAATTCTCCAGATCACGGTTTTGGATGGATATGGAAGTGAACTGTTTTCATCATATATAAAACCTGAACTTTGGTGATTTTTATCACGAGACTTATTGACTACGATGCTTGAAATTGAGGAAACCCTTTAGTTACAAAGGTTTTAGAACAATCTTTTGCCGTACCTATTGAGATTTTCCCCACAATTTCTCGTATAACTTGCTCTAGAATTATCACGAGGAGTTGAGAGCAGGATTGAATGCCGGAACTTCCCCTGTCGTGATTCCTGAGAGGAACTTATTGAGTAGATCTTTGATAACTAACAACGTGTTACTGGATGAGACGATTTGTGTGAAAATAGGTCTCGTGATAATTTTGCCAAAGCTCAGGTTATACTGAAAACAGCCGATTACTTCATTCATCCGTCTACTGTTCGAATAGAATCCGGTGAAATTTACAGTGGCGGAATATACTATGTTCTCAAAGGCAAAACAGCCTTGACGTTTATCGTGCATGCACTTCCTATGTGTCATTCGCCGGGCTTTTGTACGATGAATCTGACAGACAACGTTATTCTGACAAGCTGAATATTAATCAGATAAATCGTGCTCTTAATGTACACTTCGGCAATTGTCTTTAGGAACAACTACGAAATTTATATGGGAGGTTTCAAAATGATTACGATTACTATTTATGTTCTCTTGTTCATTGGTATTTTACTTTTAAATCATTTTCTTGCTAAAAATGCAAGTGATATTGCTATCGACAAAGGATATGATGAGAACAGATGGTATTATATATGTTTCTTTCTAGGTCCTATCGGGTATATTTTAATTGCCGCAATGCCGGATAGATCTTTGCAGAAAAAGCAAGATAAGACAAACAGACTTCTTGAAACACTAATCGACGCACTCGACAAAAATACCGAGAAGCAAAATACGGCAAATGGATATATGAATTTGCTGAGCGAGGCGGTCAACAAAATCTCTGAAAAGCAGGATACGGCAATAATCTCGACAAAAGATACCAACATAACTCCTGAAAAGCAGATTCAGAGTCGACGCCGTTCATCTATATAGCTGCTTTGATAAGGTCTGTTGAAATATCTGGATGACGGTTCGACAGTTAAAAACTCAATTGAACGTAAATTTTCATGGATCCGTGTAAAAAACCGTTTGATACAAAAGTAATGTGAATTGTAGTAGATGCTTTAAGCCCGGAAAACCACAATATTTACTATGCTCCCTGGTCCTTTATAATTGCGCGACACATTTTACATGTTTGTGTAAAAATCAATTACTATTATATAATCTACCGTCAAGTGGCTAAATTTCTTGCTTTTCTAGGCTTTTCATCGCTATTCCTTGCTATTTTACTTTTCACGTTTTTTGTGTAAATAGAGCCGATTTTATATAATTAGACCATCTTTTTACACGTTTTCAGACAAGTTTACGTCAAAAAAGAAATCCAGAAGATCTTTAACAATGCGCAGCTAGTTGTCGGTTACAACGTTGGTTTTGACATTGGCTTCGTTGAAGCAGCCGGAATTGTCGTAAGCGGTACCCGATTTGATGTCATGACAGCTTTCGCAAGTTATAGAGCGGCAGTGGATCATACGATTTACAGAAGATGTAAGTTAACAGAATGTGCGGAATACTTTGGACATAATTTTAATCCGCATGATTCTGCCAGTGATGCAAGAGCAACATTACACTGTTTCGACTCGTTGATTCAGGATAAGCGTTTTATGACGTATAAACGAAAAGAAAAGGTGCAGCTGCGAACGGAAACGCCGGTGGTCAAAAGGAAGACCAGATTTACCGTTGCTTTCAAGAGCGGAAAGTGGCGATCAATCGCTGTGGGCCTCGTGCTTTTTGTGGCAGGAGCATTTGCGCTTATATCATGGAGCTGTATAGTCGTTAAGAATTTGGATGATATAAAGTTACTCCACGGGTATATCAAGGATCATTTCATGTCGGATCCCAAAGTGATAATTGCGCAGTAATTGCAGCAGTTGTTGGCGGCCTGATGGTTTTGTCGAGATTGCTGCGTATGATCATTCTGTTTCCCAAGTGGGTCCTGGTTCATCTACAAAGAATCATAAAACGCATAAGTGAATTCTTTGATTGATGTGCAAAGACGATTTGATTGCTGTTTGTTTATAACTGTACGGGACAGACTCAATATCTGATTGTTTTACTGAATGCGTATCTCTCTGATTATGTCTATTAAACCTATATTTTGAAGATATCTGGGATAAAAATATGGAAATCGGTTTTTTTGGTTTGTGCTGTATTGGCACGTTTCTAGGCTGTGTGATTCTCTTCATCCCAAGGGAAAAGAAAAATCTCTTCAGAAGAGAAGATGTTTTGCTTGAACTTGATAACATTGATAACCTGGATGGAATCAGTTTTGAACATTACACTGGAAAACTGCTTAGAAAAAACGGGTTTAAGAATGTGAGGGTCACAAAAGGGAGCGGAGATTTTGGCGCCGATGTAATTTGCGGATATGGCGATGCAACATATGTTGTCCAGTGCAAGAACTACAGAAGCAATGTTGGCCCCAAAGCTGTTCAGGAAATATACACAGCAAAAAAGTATTATCGTGCAACAAATGCTGCCGTTTTAACAAACTCTTATTTCACAGCTTCAGCAATCAAACTGGCTAAAACAACAAATGTCGAATTGTGGGATAGGCGTAAACTTGCAGAACTTATCACAATGACGGAGGAGGAAAGAAAAAAACAGGCAAAGGAAGATGCGTTCATTCACTTTATGAGAGTATACCTGGGTGGATTGAGTGTGTTGTTTTTAATCCTTAGCCTTATGTTTCCTGATTTTCTAACCGGCAAGTCATCTGATGCTGAGAAGACAAGTTCAGCAAGAAGTTTATCATTTAATTCAGAGAGTAATGATTATTGGTCTGACTCTGCGGAAATGAACTCCATGTTGGCTGATGATACAGGCAGTACACCAGCTGTAAAGCAAAGTCCGACATTGGCTCTTAAAGAAGATCCTCTCCCAACTGCAACTGATGAACCTTTACAGAATATGATTGGTATCATGCGGAAAACAGCAAATGTACGGGAAGAACCATCTACTGAAAGCAAAATCGTTGGAAAAGCGATGCAGGACGAAAAAATCATAATAACTAAGCCGTTCATAATTGAAAAATGGCATCAGGTTATGTTTAATGGAGAAATCTGTTACATCTCAGCTAATTATTGCATCTTACAGGAGTGAATGGTGCTCATTAGTAGATTGATGCGCTTGCAGCTAGTGTAGTTTTCATTCGGAAGTATAGGATGATTTGTATGATATAACAGAGATTCTTGTTCTGGAAACGCTTCTATTTACTGAATCTATATGAATGTTCAAGCATGTAAATAATGTACGGAGAAGACGATACGATGGAGCTGAAGATTATTAGATGCCCTGTTCATGGAGCTATACCGCAGAATCCGTGTTATGAATATGAGTATGAGTTTGAACAAGCAACAGAGCAATCATCTGGAGGAAAAGACAAGAAAAGTATCAGAACAGCCACAATACGGTATGTGATATGTAAGTCATGCGGATGTGGATATTACGATCCTATGTCTTCAATAGAGGATGTCGGATTTACCGATATTCGATGCAATTCACTAACGTTAAAGCCGGGCGTAATGTACGAAAACGAAGTATTGTCTATTAAACGGCCCAAAAGATCAGTTGTCTGTCCGATTCATAGAGTGGAAAGCGAAGATAAAACAGGGACGTTTCAAATTAAAGCATCTAATTTAATGGCCCATTATCATTACTGTAATTATTGCAATAAAGGATATTCAGATCAGTTAACGTTTAAGTATTTTGGATCGAGAATAGCAGATGGTGTGTTACCGATTGAATATTCAAACACGCACTTATGGAAGTATGATTCCCAGGACATTGACAAGTATTCATTATTAAAGCCACAGACGGACATACTACAAACAGCAGGGACGGGACCGGATGAAGATTCTTCAAACGCTGTCAGTCAAACTGTGACGGCGAATTCGGAAAAGAATGGGGAAGACTCCCGGTTGAAAAATACCGCATCATCTCTGCCAATGGGAAAGTTGCAGGGAAAGAAGCCAAAGAAAGTTCGGCATCGTGCAGTACTTGAATGCCCAATCCATAAGAAGAGAGAAAAGATCCAAGAAGGAACGATTACTATTGGCAGGTCAAATATCAATGTGGAATATATCTATTGTGAGCATTGTCAAAAAGGTTATTCGGACCAAATCTTCTTCAAACACTTTGGATCGAAACAGCTGGATAACGGTGTAATGGTTTCTTATACGGAAAGTGTTCCTTTTTCAGGTGGGTATAGGATAATCAATTCAGGGACTGGGGTGAATCCAAATAAAAACGTTGAACAACAGAGCATGGCTGAGAAGATTCCCAAGGAAACAGTTTCCGATCCGCATGGGTTGAATGGAAAAACGGAAGATACGAAGAATGTGAAAAAACCTGAACTGACTTCAGAGGGAAAAACAATGAATGCATATTCTGGCAACGCATCTCCAGGTACAGCTGTCCCTGAACAGGACGAAAAGCAAGCAACGAAGGAATCCTCTTATGCGGAACAGAGTGTTCCTTTTTCCTCGCCTGTGAATGCCGAGACAGAAAGAGAAACTGAGCAGATACCGGATGAAGGCAGACTAAGCCTGTATCAGGAAGAGGAGAAGGTTAAAGAAGACGTTTACAATACGCTGCTCGGCATGAGAAAAGACGCTGTTGAGCAAACAAACTGGTCAAAGAAACAGGTGAATGACGGGAACTTTGAAGAGGCAGATTCATTTGTGGTCTATCAGCAGCTTCAGATGGCCAAAGATAAAAAGGATATAGCGGAATCGCTTGTGAAATCGCTATATGAAAAGCCGTATTTTGCCCATTTACGCTTGAGAGAAGTTGATGACCACAGTGATGAAACAAGCGATTATCTGCTGTCAGATAATCCGGATCTTGATACGATTATACTGACAAAAGATGGCGGTGTACTGATTCCTTTTAAGCAGGATGAAGAACGGCCAATGTATTCCGCTGTTTTTCATGCATACCAGATTCAGACAGATGAGACGATCCCGGTTAATCAGTACAGCTATCAGCTGGCGAAAATCACGGATGTTGAGATTCGGAGACGGGAACTTCTTTCCGTCAGAAGCGTATATCCGATAGAAAAAGAAGAGGATAATGGCGTTCGTGCAAACACGGATGAATTGCTTGCACAGCGGCTTCAGGAAAACCGGAACGATTCATATTTCCGCAATATTATCTCCTCAATTCAGGCACAGCAGTTTGACATCATACGAATGAACGTTCAGACAAGCTTTGTCGTACAGGGTGTGCCGGGCTCGGGAAAAACGCAGTGTATCATTCACCGGTTATTCTTTCTTCGCGATACGCTGAAAAGAGACTGGAACAGCGTTCTCTTTATTACCCCGACTCAACTGTTCTCCAAGTATACAATGCCGCTGATGAGTCGGTTTCATCTGACGGATATAAAAAAGATTACCCTGGCTGGTCTCTATTACAACCTGCTGGATGAATATGATGAACGTTTTCGGTTCAGACAGTACAAAATCGAGTTCACAGAGGAATATCTTCCGGATGGATATCTGCGGGAAATCTATGCCGCTGAATGGATGGAGCAGGTTAATCAGGCGATTAAAGAGGCGATCCATTCTTATTTTGAAGCGGCATATCAGCTTTTGGATATCAGGGAATGGGAAGGTCGGCCTGAGACGGCAAAGGAAGCAAATGAGCTTGTCAGGCTGCTGAATGAAGCGGCTCAGGAATTCGACCAAATAGAGCAGGAACTGAAAGCAAATGAAGTCCTGACAAAGCTGAGAGATCATTCTCTTGAGCTTGAAAAAGAGGTTGCCCGTATTGAAAAACAAATCGCTGAGCGGGAACAGGAAAACACGCTGATTCAGAAAACAATAGATGAATCAAATGCTCTGGATGAGGAAATCAAAGGGAACCGCACTGAACAGGAAAAATGGCAGAAGGAGATACAGGAGAAGAAATGGGCTGCATGTGAACGTATCCAGGAGGCAGAGAAGATCATTCTGCGAAGCTCAGGAGAAAAAACGAGTATTCAGGCATGGATACAATTGCAGGCGGCAATGAATGAGTATATCGCGTATGATGATCCGCATTGCTTTATCGGCCGGGAAACGGCAC
>DGWH01000073.1 GCA_002395225.1 Christensenella sp. UBA4263 | reverse complement strand
ACTTCGCTAAACTAAACGACATTGGGATCCTACCGCTATTCCTGATCCGGATAACTATACAGAGCAGGATATCAAGGACAACGGGGATGACATCAAAGGATTGTTTGTTCGCCGTTTCAAGAAAGATATTCAGGATCAGGCAAAGGGCGGATTTAAAGAGCGCCACATTGGGGAAGTTCCCTGTACAGCCACAGAAAAGGAAGAAGCTGCACTTGAGGCATTCATTACCTATGAATCCATGCTGCCGAAAACGGAGAACGGCAAACTCCGTGATATGACCTTTAAAAAAGCGATGTTCTCCAGTCCTGCAGCCTGTCTGAAATCTGTGCAGGGGCGCATGAGCCGTCTTGAAAAGGAAGGCTCTGAAGATGCAATGAAAGAGCGCCGCGCACTGTCGGTGCTGGAACATGCGCTGAAAGAAATCGGGCCGCTGGATTTTTCAAGGTATCAGGAATTGTTGAAGCTGCTGGCTGATCCGGTCTATGGCTGGAGCTCACGTGCTGTGGATGACAGACTGGTCATTTTCACCGAACGCATCGAAACCATGCGCTGGCTGGCAGAACATCTCCAGCAGGATCTCCGTCTTCCTGCAAGCGCCATCCAGACCCTGCATGGCGGCATGAGCGATATTGATCAGCAGAAGATTGTTGAAGAATATGGGCGGAATGAAGCGCCCGTGCGTATTCTTGTTGCCAGTGATGTTGCCTCCGAGGGAATCAACCTGCATTACCTCAGCCACCGGATGATTCACTTTGACATTCCGTGGTCCCTGATGGTTTTCCAGCAGCGGAACGGTCGTGTAGACCGCTATGGACAGAAAGTTTCACCGGATATACGCTATATGGTTACCCGGTCCAACAATCAGGAAATCCGGGGAGATATGCGTATCCTCCAGGTGCTGATCCGCAAAGAGGCGGAGGCCAATAAAAACATCGGTGATGTCGGTGCACTCATGAACCTGTACGATCAGGACGCAGAAGAGCAGCTGACCTACCATGCCATGGAGGAAAGCAGCGCGGAAGCGTTTGAAGAAGAATTAACCATAACCGAGAATGCGTCTCTCGAAGATCTGTTTGGTGATCTTTGGGGCGACGAACCTGATGTATCTTCTGCAGCGGCCACAGAAAAATCTTCTGCGCCGGAAACTGTGGAAGATCGTACCCTGATGTCTGACAAGGATTTTCTGGAGGGGACAGTCCGTCTTCTTGCAGAAACACATCCCTATAAGGTGATGCCACTGCATGATGCAGAGGGGCTTGAAATCCGCTGGACACCCGATATGCAGCGCAGATTCCGCAACGTGCTTCCTTCGGAAGCGGCGCCGGCCATTGATGAGTGGCTGATGGTCTCCTCTGACAAGGACTTTGTGGCCAGGGAGAACCGTCGCAGCCTGCGGAATGCGCTGGAAGAGGACAGCTGGCCAAAGGTGCAGTATCTGTGGCGTCAGCATCCGATCATGCAGTGGGCAGGTGACAAGGCCAGTCAGTTCTTTGGCCGTCAGGAAGCGCCTCTGGTCGGCATCTTAACGCTTGAAAAGGGAGAGGTAATTTTTTGCATGGCAGGGACCATTCCCAACAGGCGGTCCGCACCACTGGTGGATGAATGGTTTGGACTTCGGTTTATGAACGGACACTTTGACCGGCTAATGAGCATGGAAGAACTGATTGCCAGGACTCAGTTTGATCAC
Organism: Christensenella sp. UBA4263; assembly: GCA_002395225.1. GTDB lineage: Bacteria > Bacillota > Clostridia > Christensenellales > Aristaeellaceae > Ventricola. Next base: position 58,808 of record DGWH01000073.1, on the reverse strand, counting down.
AGTGATCGGCCTAATGCGGGCAAACTCACGGAAGAAGATGTCAGGTCTGTGTCTGTCCTGCGCTCCGAGGCTGTGGCTCAGGCGAAACTTGTTATGGCTGAAGCGGCGCAAGCTTATTTAAACGGGCCATATGGAAAGATCTACCCTGAAATGGAAAAGCTGGAGGGCCTGAAGGCGCGACATAAGGCCCACCTGGAAGAGAAGTACGAACAGCTGACGTTCTTTGGAAAGCAAAAACAAAAAGACGCTGAACAGCGTCATATCGAGCAAATATTCGATATTTTCTTTGAATGGGTTCGGGAAAGCATGGAAATTGAAGCAGACCATCCTTACATTCGCATTGTGGCTGCTTTCACGGGGGTAAAAGCATGAGCATGGATCTGACTGGTATCAGGAACCGGAATGAATACTATACCAACCACTATTTTGCCTCCATCTTCGAGGAGAATGCTGCGGATACAATTCGCGCATGGCGGGACAGTGCACAGGGAACCGAACAGCGGACGCCTTGGGCCTTGCTGCGCGATGCAGGCAAACGGTACTTTCTGACCAGAGGCAGACAGGAGCGTCGCCGTGGTGAGACAGCCTATGCTGAGGCTATAACGGAAATCGCCAGGAATCTGCTGATTTCATTGGGGTATGATACGCATTCTGCAAAGCCTGAACTGGAAGAAATTCCGAATGTCGGCAAAGTACCTGTTGCACTTGAGCTGAACAAAGAAAATGGCGCGCCTTTGCTCTGGACAATCCTGACAGCACCGACGGAAAGTGTGGATCTGGTCATCGCCAACGATGATGAAACCGATGTTTCTGACATTCTGGGGTATGCACCGATGGCTGCTGATTTGCGGTCAGGTCTGGAAAGGCCTTTTGTCGATGAACAGATTCTCCGGCAGCCGATGGAGGAACTGCTGGGACGTTTGCTGTACGACCTTGATGAAAGTCCACGCTGGATTATGCTTATCAGCGAGAACCAGATTGCACTGATCGACCGGAACAAGTGGAATGAAAAACGCTTCCTGGTTTTCGATCTGGATGTTATCTTTGGCCGAAATGAAGAAAGCACCCTGCAGGCAATGGCTGTGTTGCTGCATCGGGAATCTCTTTGCCCAAAGGACGGCGGAAGTTTGCTGGATGTGCTGGATGACAACAGCCACAAGCATGCCTCCGGTGTATCACGCGATCTGAAATACGCTCTGCGCCAGTGCATTGAGATCCTGGGCAATGAGGTTGTTTATGATATGAAAGAGCGCCAGCATGTGGCCATTTTTGGCCGCGCGCTGGCGGAAGATCTGACTCTGCAGTGCCTGCGGTATATGTATCGCATCCTGTTCATGCTCTTTATCGAGGCTAAGCCGGAACTGGGATACGCTCCGATGAAAGCACAAACCTATGAATCCGGGTATTCCTTTGAGAGCCTGCGGGAGATCTGCGAGCAGGCCCAGGGCGACGGCGAAATCAATGAGGAGGGCAATTTCCTGAAGGAAAGCCTGGACAAACTGTTCGGCCTGGTTTATGCCGGTTTTCCGACCAAAGTGGAAGCGCCTGCAGACGGTGAATCCCTGCAGGGTGTGTTTGCCATTGAACCGCTGAAGGCCCACATCTTCGATCCTGAACGCACCGCGCTGATTGAAAAGGCGCATCTGCGCAATGGAAAGCTCATGCAGATCATCAACCTGATGAGCCTTTCCAGAGGCGGCAAGGGCCAGCGCCGGGGTCGCATCAGCTACTCCAATCTCGGCGTTAACCAGCTGGGGGCAGTATACGAGGCCCTGCTGAGCTACCGCGGCTTCTTTGCCGAGGAGGACCTGTACGAGGTCAAGCGTGCCGGGGACAAGGTAGACGAGTTGGACGTCGGCTATTTCATTTCCCTCAGGGACCTGGATCAGTACACCGAGGAAGAACGCGTCCGCGAAAATCCCAACGATCCCGCTTCGCCCCTTCGGGTGCATCCCAAGGGTGAGTTCATCTATCGTCTGGCGGGACGTGAACGGGAGAAATCTGCCTCCTATTACACGCCGGAAGTGCTGACTCGCTGTCTGGTGAAGTATGCGCTGAAGGAACTGCTGGAGGGCAAGAGCGCTGACGATATTCTGGAACTGACCATCTGCGAGCCCGCCATGGGCAGTGCGGCCTTCCTGAATGAGGCTGTTTCACAGCTTGCTGAGGCCTATCTGGAGCGCAAGCAGAAGGAGACAGGTGTCAGCATCCCGCATGCTGAGCGCACGCAGGAACTGCAGAAGGTGAAGATGCTGATTGCTGACCGCAATGTGTACGGCATCGACTTGAATCCTATCGCCGTGGAACTGGCTGAGGTTTCACTGTGGCTGAATACGATTTATCAGGGCGGCTATGTGCCGTGGTTCCGCACGCAGATCGTGAACGGCAACAGCCTGATCGGTGCGCGGAGACAGTGCTATACGCTTTCCCAGGCGCAGGCAACGGGTGCCGGTGCCTGGTACAACAGTGCCCCGGAACGGATTGCCCCCGGCATGAATCGCAGCCTCCGCAAGCAGCAGGTATATCACTTTCTCCTGGGCGATCCCGGCATGTGTGCTTATACGGATAAGGTGATGAAGTCGCTGGAGCCGGAAAAGATCGCGACCATCAAGAAGTGGAATAAGGCCTTTACCAAGCCCCTCACGGACAGCGAGGCAGATTATGTATTGCGCCTATGCAACCAGATCGATACCCTGTGGGATACCCATACCCAGCTCCGGGCGGAGATAAAGGACAAGACAACCGATCCTCTGTCCGTATGGGGACAGCCACAGGACGAGGAGCATAGGCCTACTACTATCCGGGACAAGGACCGCATCTATGATACACTGTATCTCTCGAAAGGCGGCAGCAATGCCAGCCCCTATGCGCGTCTTAAAGCGGTCATGGACTACTGGTGTGCTCTTTGGTTCTGGCCTATTGACAAAGCAGATGAATTACCAAAACGTGAAGAGTTCCTATGGGATGTGAATATGTTGCTTGGATTGGACGTGGTCAATGTCCATGGGGACAAATATAATAAAAACCAGCTGTCCTTTTTTGATGATCCTGTAAACGATCCGCTTGCACAGGGATTGCTTGAAAGTTTTGGCAGATTTGGTGCTGTGAATCTTGATCAGCTGCGGGGGTATGATCAGACAGTTGAACCTGGGACGATGGCAAGCCGACTGCGAATCGCCGACAAAGTGGCAGAAAAGCAGAAGTTCTTCCACTGGGAGCTTGAATTTTCCGATGTGTTTGAGACCCGAGGGGGATTTGATCTAGTAGTGGGAAATCCGCCGTGGATTCTTCTTGGGTGGAACGAGCAAGCAGTCATTGGTGATACACAGCCTCAATTTATTATAAAAAATCTTACTGCTTCTGAAACAGCAAAAGTGAGGACGCAAGCACTGCAGGACCCGAAAACATTTACGGAATACTTTACTGAATATACTTCTATAGCTGGACAACAAAATTTTATGAGTGCTGTTCAAAATTATCCTCTACTCAAAGGCATGAAAACGAATCTGTTCAAGTGCTTTTTGCCGCAGGCATGGGATTTTGGTGGAAAAGATGGAATTAGTGCATTCGTACATCCTGATGGCGTTTATGATGATCCTAAAGGTGGTATATTGCGCACTGTGTTGTATCCAAAACTGCGCCGCCATTATCAGTTTACTAATGAATACAAACTGTTTGAAGGGGTAGATCACCACACAGCTTTTAGCTTAAATGTTTATAGGAATAATGTAACTCGAAGCTTTGATACAATCGGGAATTTGTTTGGGCCAGAAACAATTGAAGAATGTTATGATAAAACTATAATAGGAACTGTGCCAGGGTTAAAAGATGATAAAGGAAACTGGAATTTGCATGGTCATCCAGATCGTATAATTCATGTCGGAGAACGTGAATTAAAGCTTTTTGCAAAACTATTTGATGGGAGTACTGAATGGAAAACAGCACGTATGCCTATCTTGCATGCAAAGCAGTTGGTAGACGTATTAGAGTGTTTTGCAGAATATGGACTTACTATTGAGCAGCTTAAAGATAATATGTTTATGAGTATCATGTGGAACGAAACAACTTCTCAAAAGGATGGGATCATCCGCCGGGATGTGCATTTTCCCCAAAAAAGCATAGAATCTATTCTTTCGGGTCCGCATATATGGTTGGGTAATCCTTTGTACAAGACTTCAAGAAGAATATGCTCGCAAAACAGTGATTTTGATCCCATAGATATTCAATACATAAATGAAGCATATATGCAGCGGTGTAATTATGTGCCTTCTTGCGATATAACTGCATATTATTCTAAAGTTCAATCAACTCCTTGGGGGACTAAACTTATTGATGAATATCGAGTAGTCAACAGGCGTATGCTTAATCAAAGTGGAGAGAGAACGCTTATTGCTGCGATCATTCCACCTAAGGTAACTCATGTTGATACTGTATTTTGCACTTTGGTAAAGGGAAACTTACCAACACTTTGTGGAACAATGATTTCTTTACCCTTTGACTTCTACCTAAAGGCAACGGGAAAAAGCGATGGAAGATTTGACACATTAAAAAAACTCCCGGCAATAAAGGATAATATGAAAATTGCAATACGTGCACTCCTTCTCAATTGCCTCACTACTTATTATTCTGACCTTTGGAAAGAATGCTTTACGGAATCTTACACTTTTGACTCGTGGTCAAGTCTTGACCACCGTCTTTGCTCAACTCGTTTCACTAGTCTGACCCCTACTTGGACATGGAACACCCCCTTACGTACTGATTACGAACGTCGTCAAGCACTAGTGGAGATCGACGTGCTCACCGCCATGGCTCTCGGAATGACACTGGATCAGCTGAAAACCATCTACCGCATTCAGTTCCCTGTTCTTCAACAGTACGAAGCTGACACTTGGTACGATGCCAATGGCCGCATTGTATTTACCAACAACCGTGGACTCACAGGTGTGGGATTTGATCGCAAGGAATGGGAAAACGGCATCAAAGGAGCACCAGCTGGAAAGAAATTCTATCGCACTATTACGGATGACACCCAGCCCGGTGGTCCCGTGCAGCGGACGATTGAATATGTTGCACCGTTTGATAAGTGTGATAGAGAGAAGGACTATGAGGTGGCGTGGAAGTACTTCTCGAAACAGCAGAACGAAAAGTGAGTATTAGGAGTGAACTGTCTATGAATCGAAGACCTGGTGATATTGTTCCGTATCAGCCGGGGGATAAAACTCTTAGGCTGACAAAAGACACACCGCGTGTTGATTTTTCTAAAACGCTGGGAGAGGTTATCCGTTGCTTTGATACAGCAAATGTTATTCAGAATGTAAAGCGCGGTATAGAGTATATTGTCCAGGTTCCGGCAGAATATCAGGCCGGTTTGGATGCAGGTAAATATACAGTTCTGGCGGGTAAGGATGGAAGACAGTGGGCAACCCTGTATGAAGTCTTGCCGAATGGCAAACACAGTTTTATATGCAATATGCCTATTAAACCTGAGGAACTTGTTCGTGGAAATCCTATGCATGATGTTTCCATGAATATGCAAATGATGGCTATGCAGCAACAAATGGCTAAACTGACCGAGCTTGTTCAGGATGCCTATGAAGCTGTGAAGAGAATCGAACAGGGACAAACGGATGATCGTGTCGGTAAGCTCCGTGCAGGAAAAGAAGGAATGGATCAGGCTCTCCTGATTGAAGATCCGGAGCTGAGAAAGATAGCCATTGGCAATGCACTGCAGTTATTGTTGGATGCACGAGGACAGATTGGTGAGACATTGAGGTCGAAGGTTAAAGCTTTTCCTGCTATTCCAAAGTCCCAGGCATTGCAGTTTATTGCAAGACTATCCAGTAGTAGTTATTTTTCAGGCAAAGACGCTGCGTTCAATGCGATACAGGAGTATTATCAATTGTATCTGTTGGCATCAAAACTTCTTGCCGACGCCTATTACTACCTGGGTGAAACGAAGGCAGCTGAAAAATCCTACGAGGATGCGATTGCCTTTGTCAGGACATTGGATTTCAGTAATGTGAAAACATTGCAGTACATCCATCCGAATGAAGATATGTCTGATACTGTATGTGAATTGGCTGAACCATATCTTCTGAATGAACGGGCAAAAAGTATTGAACTTGCAAAACCGTATGATACTGTTGAATTATTGCTTACAGATAATGAGATCATGGAGGTACTTGAAAATGGAGAAAAATGATTCTTTTAAGAAAAAAGAGCTGAATAAGAAAGATTATGAGGATATGGATAACGCCGCAAAAGTTGCAAAAGGAGTAGCGGGAGCAGTTGGAGCTGCTGTTATTATTCCTACGCTCATCAAAGGAATTTTAAACCTCGGGAAGAAGCTTATCTTCAAAGCATAACACGTGAATAATATGGCAAAGCTTCTGCTGTACTGTTTAACCAAGTTTAATAAAAATGAATTCAAGTTTGATAAAAGACTCGAAAAATATTAATTCAAGTTTGATAATATTTTCTGTAACATGGGCTCTAATCACCAGTGTACGTTCGTGTAGAATCAGAGAATGGTGTAACCTATCCGTAATGTCTTCCTTGAATACACACGCTTCACTTTCTGATAAGAAACCGCATGCTCAAATCACACGCAGCTTCAAACCAGCATTGGCATCATATTGTTCAGAGATGACTCGAAATACCCGATCCAAAGTAATCTATTGTGCATCTATAGCCTATGGAATCATCTTCAAGTCTTATTTAACTTGAATTCAATAAAATTTGATGTTTTATCAAACTTGAATTCATTCTATACGACTTGAATTAGATATTGGTAAATATTATCAAACTTGAATAAACAGTACATCTGCGGCACAAAACGAAAGGGTTATAAAGCATGAGAACAAACGACAGAACCATCACGGACCTGATGAAAGCAGTGCAATCTGGTGCAGCACAGCTCCCGGACTTTCAGCGTGGATGGGTGTGGGATGATAACCGCATTAAGGCGCTGATAGCCAGTATCATCCATAATTTTCCTGTCGGTGCAGCGATGTTTCTGACCTACGGTAATCCGGATATCCAGTTCAAGTATAAACCTATCGAGGGGGCTGTAGTACCTGAAGGAACGGTGCCTGGAGAATTGATTCTGGATGGTCAGCAGCGGTTGACTTCTGTTTTCAATGCCTTGTACAGTGATAAACCTGTTCATACAAAGACAGACAAAGGCAAGGAGATTGACCGCTATTACTATATCGACATCGAAAAGGCTCTGGATCCATCTGTAGATAATGACGAGGTTATCATTTCTGTACCGGCAACGCGTATTGCAACAGGAGAATTCGGCAGGGAGATTCGTATGGATTTGTCTACTCCTGAAAAAGAGTTCGAGAAGAAGCTCATGCCGCTGAATATTATTCTGGACAGCAGTAAATGGCAGCCATGGCAGAGTGCGTACTATGCATATTATCAGTACTCTCCTGAAATTACGAAGGAGTTCATGGATTTTACAACACGGATTCTGATCCCCGTTTCTCAGTATCAGATGCCAGTCATTCTGCTGGATAAAGACACGCCCAAGGAAGCTGTATGTCAGGTATTTGAGAACGTCAATACCGGCGGGGTTTCCCTGACCGTATTTGAACTGGTCACGGCGGTTTATGCCATGGACAGTTTCCCACTCCGCGAAGATTGGGCAACACGAAAAGAAAAGTATTTGAGTGGAGATGTCATCTCCGGAGTAACGTCCACGGATTTTCTGACGGCTCTTACGCTGCTTTCCAGCTATAAGAGCGGCGGGGTTGTCAAGTGCAAGAAAAAGGATGTACTGAATCTTCCGCTGACTGAGTACAAGAAGTATGCGGACGCGCTGACCAGAGGATTCCAGGAAGCTGAAAAGCTGCTGCAGGAAGAACGCATCTTTTCAAGCCGTGATCTGCCGTACAGCACACAGCTGATTCCGCTTGCAGTTCTCTGTACGCTGCTGATGGAGAATAATCGAATCAGAATCACGAACATAAAGAATAAGCTGAAACAGTGGTATTGGTGTGGGGTCTTTGGTGAGCTATACGGTTCTGGCAACGATACGCGTTATGCCAATGATGTGCCGGATGTCATGAAATGGATTGTTGGTGACGGAGCGATGCCCCGTACCTGTACTGAAGCTTACTTTACTCCAACCCGTCTGCTTTCAATGCAGTCCCGTCAGTCTGCTGCATATAAGGGTGTCATGGCGCTGATTCTCAAAAATCATGCACAGGATTTTATAAGCGGCAGAGAGATGGACTTCACTGTTTACCAGGCGGAGAAGATTGACATTCACCATATCTTTCCGCAGGATTATTGCATCAAATGTGGATTTGACAAAGGAAAGTGGAATTCCATTGTAAACAAAACGCCCATCTCAGCAGGAACGAACCGGGAAATCGGCGGCGTGGCACCTTCCCGCTACTTGGGCAAGATTGAGAAAAAAGGTGCAGTGAATCCAGATACATTGGACGTTTATCTCAATTCACACTGGATTGATCCCGCCTTGTGCCGCAATGATGATTTTTCACAATTCATCATCGACAGAGCAAAGAAATTGTTGGATGCCATTTCTGCTGCCATGGGCAAAGCAATTAATGGCCGTGACAGTGAAGAGGTCATCCACAGATTTGGCGCAAGCCTGATCTGATTTCAAAATAAAGGAGTATCGTTTATGATTCCGTCTGTTCTAGCCACCCGTTTCCGGGATAGCCTGATTGAATATATGGAAGCGTCGTTTCCCATTACGACGTCTGTTTTCAGTGGGTGCATCCGCCACTTTATGGAGCAGGAGAACAACTTTTTCCATGAGCCGTATATTTCAGTCAAGCTGCCGTTCCGTGTGGCTGAGCACGGGAATGAGCGGTTCAAGGCGATTAAGCCTCAGTATCCGCCCTATGTGCATCAGAACCGGGCGTATGATCGTCTTTGCGGGCCGGATCCCGTGTCCACGCTGGTGGCGACGGGAACCGGTTCCGGCAAGAGCGAGTGCTATATGTACCCGCTCCTGGAGCACTGCCATGATCACAAGGGTGAGCCGGGCATTAAGGCGATCATCATCTATCCCATGAATGCCCTGGCCTCGGATCAGGCACTGCGCATTGCCAGGTTGATTCATGGCAGTCCGGAACTCAAGGGCAACATCACCGTGGGCATGTTCGTGGGCGGTTTTGACGGCAAGAACAGCAAGACCATGCAGAGGGATGCTGTGATCACGGATCATGAGACCATTCTGAACAACCCGCCGGATATCCTGATGACCAACTACAAGATGCTGGACTACCTGCTGGTGCGGCCGGAGGATGCGGGTCTGTGGAGTCAGAATGATAATACCGAAGCGCTGCGCTTTATTGTGGTGGATGAACTGCATACCTTTGACGGTGCCCAGGGGACGGATCTGGCCTGCCTGATCCGCCGCTTGAAGAGCCGCCTGAACATTCCGGAAGGGGATCTGTGCTGCATCGGCACCTCTGCCACCATGGGAGGGGAGGAGTCTGCCCAGGCGCTGCTGGACTATGCCCAGAATATCTTCGGAGAAGCCTTTGACAAGGATGCCATCGTGACGGAGGACCGCCTGACCGGCCATGAGTTCCTGGACAGCACCGAGGTGAACCGCTACCGGATGCCGACGGAAACCGAGGCCCGGGAGCTGAACCTGCTGGCGCAGGAGGAAGACGTAGAGGGGTATCTTTGTCATGCCCTGTCGGCGTGGTTTGAGGAGGAGGACTGCCCCGCGGAACCGTTGACGGAAACGGGCAGGGTTGCGCTGGCGGAGAAGCTGATGCACCATTCCTTCTTCCAGAGCCTCATGGGCGTCATGGACGGCCGGATCCGTATGCCTGGGGAGATCCGGGAGCAGCTGCAGCAGGTGTATCCGGAGATGGGGGGCAAGTATGCCCTGGCCGTCCTGGATTCCATGCTGGCCCTGATCAGTCATGCCCGTATCCGGGACAGTGCGGGTATGCTGCGCCCGTTTTTGCAGGTACAGATCCAGGTGTGGATGCGGGAACTCCGGCGCGTCATGGCCAAAGTGGACGGGCAGCAGTCTGACCTGATGCTGGAAGCGGACCTGAACCAGAAGATCACGGATCAGGCCCGGTATCTGCCTGTGGTCAACTGCCATGATTGCGGTGCCACCGGCTGGACCGGGGTGGAGGATGAGAGCGGGCGCGTCATCATTCGCGAACCCGGCGCGTTCTATAATCAGTACTTTTCGGCGGACAAGCACGTCCGCATGATCTTTCCGCGTTCGGAAAAGAATAAATATGGTTCCCAGACCCAGACGCCGTACCTGTATTGTCCGGACTGCCAGAATGTGCAGCTGGACCAGGGATCGGGCCGGTGCACGGTCTGCGGGAAAGAGACGATTCCGGTATGGTATGTTTTACCGGAAGAGAAACACAGAAACTATATCTGCCCCTTCTGCGGCGGGGAACACAGCCTGGTCCTGATTGGTCTCCGAAGCGCGACGGCCATCAGCGCGGGCATTTCCCGAATCTATGCCTCCCGTTTCAATGATGACAAGAAGCTGCTGGCTTTCAGTGACAATGTGCAGGATGCCTCTCACCGTGCCAGCTTTTTCAATGCGCGCACCTGGCGTTCCACGTTCCGCATCGCGATGCAGCATTATGTGGATGACGGCGGCGAAGGACTGTCTCTCAGTCAGTTCGGACAGGGAATGTGCGAATACTGGCTGTCGAAAATGGATGAGGAGACATTCGTAGACACCTTTATCCCGTTCAATATGTCAGATGACCATGCGTATGAGGTCCTGCAAAAAACGGGCAAATTCCCGAATGAGGCGGCCGGAAATGCACTGCTGAACGACGTAAAGCGCCGTGTGTCCCTGGAAACGCTGCTGGAATACGGAAAGCGCAGTCACATCGGGCGCACACTGGAACGCAGCGGTGCGTCCATGGCGTGCGTAGAGGAGGAACTCCTTGAGCGCATTGCGGAGAATGTCCTGCCGCGCATTGAAAATGAATCGGGAATCCGGGACTTGCTGACAAAGGAAAAGCTGGTTGGGTATCTGAATCTGTGGGTCACGCATATGCGGAAGAACGGCGCATTTGCGCTGCCGTTCTATACAAGCTTCGTGGAGTCGGGCGGAAACGAATTTGTTCTGTCTCCGAATACCGGACGCATGAATGCCTGGATGCCGGAGGGCTTTGCGGCGCCCCTGTTTGTGGCCGGGGCCAGTGCCGGCATGGGCAATGTCAATTTTGAGCTGCTCTCCGTCAAGTGCTGGTATGCGTTCAAATTCCTTCAGCTCATTGATAAAACTGCGCTGGAGGCGCCGGGCTTTGCAGATGCCATCAGCCTGATCATTCACGAAGCGGAGAAGGCTGGTCTGTTGACACGGATGGCAGGCCCGAAAGGAATGCCGGTATTCGGTCTGAATCCGGATGTGTTCCATGTGACCACGGAGGTGGCGCAGGTACGGTGCAGCCGGTGCGGTCAGCTGGTGTCTGTCCATGAAAAAGAGGCGGCCCACTGGGTCGGCGTGCCCTGTATCCGAAAGGACTGCGGCGGCGCGTATGAGGCCATGGACACGGCGCTCAAGGTCAGTTCCCGCATTTACAGTCAGGGAGATCCCGTGCGCATCCATGCACGTGAGCATACCGGCCTTTTGGAACGCCAGGACCGTGAAATCCTTGAGGAGGCGTTCAAGCATAACAGGGAGGAACACAAGGCATGGGATCCCAACCTTCTTTCCTGTACGCCGACGCTGGAAATGGGAATTGATATCGGCGATCTGTCTACCGTGGTGCTGTGTCAGGTGCCGCCGGGGCAGTCGCAGTATATCCAGCGGATTGGCCGTGCCGGCCGCAAGGATGGCAATGCGTTTACCGTGACTGTGGCCGGATCCAAACAGCATGATCTGTACTTCTATCAGGAACCGGGCGAGATGATTGCGGGCACGGTCGAGCCGCCGGCGGTTTTCCTGAATGCATCGGCAGTGCTGGAGCGTCAGTTTATGGCTTTCTGCTTCGACTGCTGGGTGAAGTCAGGTATTCCTGAAACGGCCGTTCCCAAAGAGATCAGGGAAATCCTGAACCGCGTGGACAAGGAGAAAAAGCCGGCTGGGGAATTCCCGTTCAGTCTGCTCAGTTATATGCACAGCAATATGGCCCGGCTGGAGCGGCGGTTCATTGCCATGTTCGGTGATAAAATCGAGGCGGAGACAAAGGAGCGGCTGCATTCCTTTGTCCTGAGTGAGGATGAAGAAACGCCCGAGCACCGTCTGCTGGTCGCCTTTACGGAGGTGAAAAAGGACCGGGATCGTCTGCAGGAGGATATCAAAAAGCTGAAGAAAGCGATTAAGGAGCTGGATGAGCTTCCCAAGGATTCCTCCTTTGAGGCGCAGAAGAAAGAACTGTATGAAGAACGCAACGCACTGAGCAGCGTTGTGGATAAGATGAACAAGCGGTCTACGTTCAATTTCCTGTCAGATGAGGGAATCCTGCCGAATTATGCGTTCCCGGAGACGGGAATCATGCTTAAAGCCGTGCTGACCCGCAAAAAGCGCAAGGAAGAGGTCACCAATCCGTATGAGGTAAACGACAAGGTGACGTATGAATATGCGCGCGGAGCAGCCACGGCGATCTCGGAGTTTGCACCGCACAACTCTTTCTATGCGGCCGGACGAAAGCTGGAGATCAGCCGGATCGACGTCAAGACCTCGGAGCCTGAGGTCTGGCGGCTGTGTCCGAACTGCAATTATGCGGCGCTGGAGAGTACCTTACACAATGTAAGTACCTGTCCACGCTGCGGAACACCGTCCTGGGCAGATACGGACCAGAAGTGTACCATGATCAGGCCAAGGACGGTGTACTCGGACATGAAATACGAGGCGGCCCGCAGCGGCGATGAGAGCGATGACCGGACGTCCCGGTTTTATACCCGTCAGCTGCTGGTGGATGTGGATGAGGATAAGGATGTCCTGTACGGCTATCGCACCACGGGCGGAGATCTGCCCTTCGGATATGATTTCGTGAAAAAGGCAACGATGCGCGAGATCAATTTCGGCGAAAGCGATGTTATGGGAAAGGCGTTTCCTGTGGCGGGACTGAACCAGCCCAGAAAGGGATTCACGGTCTGTCATTACTGCGGCATGGTTCAGAGAGGCACGAAATATCCGGCGCACACGCCGACGTGCAAAGCGAAGATGCAGGGAATCAAGGAACCATATGACAACTGCATGTTCCTGTACCGTGAATTTGTGTCGGAGGCGGTTCGCATCCTGATTCCCGCCATTAAAATGGAAGATGCGAAAAAGGTGGAATCCTTTGCCGCGGCGATTATGCTGGGCCTCCGAAAGAAGTTTGGCAGTGTGGACCATCTGCGCTTTACCGTAGTGGATGTGCCGGAACCGGATTCTGAGGTGCGCAAATCGTATATGGTCATCTACGATACGGTCCCGGGCGGGACGGGCTACCTGAAGCAGCTGACGACCGGAAAGGATGCCATGATGGACCTTTTCCAGCTGTCACTTGAGGCGATGGAGAACTGTTCCTGCGCCTCAGATCCCAATAAAGATGGCTGCTATCACTGCGTGTATGGATACCGTCAGTCCAACCGGATCAACCAGATTTCCAGGCGGATTGCGTCGGACATGCTCAAGCAGATCCTGAGCGGGCGCCAGTCGCTGGAGAAGATCCCCAATATCCGTCAGATCTCCGTGAATACATTACTGGACAGCCTGCTTGAGGCGAAGTTCCTGGAGGCGCTGGCCATGTCCAAAGTGAATGGCAAGCGTATCGAAATGAACAAGGCAGTGGTCGGCGGGAAGGAAGGATATACCCTGACCATTGGGGAGAATCTGTGGCGCCTGGAGCTTCAGGTGCCGCTGACCGGGGATCAGGGCGTCAGGATTGCCTCGAAGCCGGACTTTGTGTTCCGGCCGCAGCGCAATCCCGGCCGTCAGCCCGTGGCCGTGTTCACGGACGGGAAATCGTATCACATTGATATCGTCGGTGAAGATGCCCAGAAGCGGATGGCCATTCGTGAGGGGCTGGGATGGACCGTCTGGTCGCTGACCTGGCAGGATGTCATGGAAAAGAGTGACCGGAAAGAAGAATCGACCGCAAAAGCGTTGTTTGCCCCGGAGGCACTGGCCAATGCGGAACTGACCAAACAGACGCTGGGGAAATCCCATCTCGCCGAAATCAGCAGGAAATCCTCTTTTGATCTCCTGCTGGAGTATCTGGCTGCGCCGGACGGGGATCAGCGGTTCGGAACTTATGCGGCCGGGACCGCACTTGGCATGCTGAAACTGCGGGAATCCGGCGATCCGGCGTATATGGAGGAGTGGAAAAAAGGATATTCAGCGCTGACGGAGCTTCGCTGGTCAATTCCGGTGCCGGTATTCAAAAAAGTGCTGATCGGCATTCACAATCCGGTGCCCGGTCTCCGAATCTATGTCAATTTACCGGCGGAGGGTGTAAAAGGCGGCAAGGATGCCGAGGGAAAGCCGGTGCGGCTCTTTGATGAAACCAGGGTAACCCTGGTGGCGGCACTGGATGACCGTCTGCCTGAAAAGCAGCTGATTCCGGCATGGCGCGGTTTCCTGTATGCGGGAAATCTCTTCCAGTTTGTCCCCAAGGCGCTGCTTGCCACCGAAAGCGGCATGGAGGCCCATGCCTATGATCTCCTGGTAGATGAAGACGTCAAGATGGACGGGGCCATAACCACAGATCCCAAGTGGCAGGAGATCATTGATGGGCTTGTGGATCAGGAACTGATGGACATGGCAAAGCGGCTCCGCAATGAAGGGATTCCCGCACCGGAAGCGGGCCTGTATTCGGAGGAGGACGATGCACCCATGTCGGAGTTCCAGTGGAACGAAAAGAAAGTACTGGTCCAGTCAGAGGACGAGTCGGAGTATAAGGCATTCCTGCAGGCTCAGGGCTGGAAGGTATATGGCCCGGATGTTGAGGGTGTATTGCTCGCCCTGAAGGAATAGCCCTGCCGCGAAAGCGGCAGTATGTAATACACTTGGGCCGGGACAGAGCTGCAATGGCATAAGATCAACAATGAGACCCTCGAAGGAATGGGCCTGCCGCAAGCGGCAGTTTGCCAAATATGAGTATCGAAAATGTCGCGGTGCCGAAAGACCAAGTTACGGCTCATTTAGGAGGATTAAGCGATGGCGAAAGCAACAGTTGCAATATCGCAGGATTTCTTCAACGCTTTTGCGGCGCTGCCCAAAAGCAAGCAGAACAAGGTGATGGAATTCCTGTCAAAATTCCGCTCCAATCCGGAGGCAAAAGGGTTCAACTATGAAAAGATTAAGGGCGCGTCGGACCCGAATATGCGCTCCGTCCGAATCGATGACACATATCGTGCTATTCTGATGCAGGAAGAGGGCACCAATGTGTACCTCCTCCTCTGGGTGGATCATCATGATGAGGCCTATCAGTGGGCGGCCCGGAAACGCTGCGTTCTGAACCAGACGACCGGGAGCATTCAGGTATTTGAAACCCAGGAAGGGAATAAGCCGGAGGAGCGGCCGGCGTCGGAGGAGCAGGCACTGTTTGCCGGACTCAGTGAAGACATTCTGCAAAAGCTGGGTGTTCCGGAAGAGCTGATTGCCTATACACGGACGCTGACGGAGTCAACGTTTGATGCGGCAAAAGACAAACTGCCGCGGGATGCCTATGAGGCACTGGACTATGTGCGCGTCGGACTGGATCCCAAAGAGGTCATAGCGGAGCTGTACGGCGAAACACCCGGTGATAAGACCGGTGATATGGCAACGGCCCTGCAGAACCCGATTACGAAGATGCAGTTTTATGTGGCAGACGGCGAAGAGGACCTGAAGGCGATGATGAATGCGCCGCTGGAGAAGTGGCGCGTCTATCTCCATCCTTCGCAGCGGAGAATTGTCCGCAAGGAGTACAAGGGCCCTGCCAGAATCATCGGCGGTGCGGGCACCGGCAAGACGGTGGTGGCCATGCACCGGGCGAAAGAACTGGCATCGCACTGCCTGGGCAATGAACGGATTCTGTTTACCACGTTTACGGAAAATCTGGCGGCAGATATCCAGGAAAACCTGAGGAAGATCTGTACACCGGATGTCATGAAGCACATTGAGGTTGTCCATCTGGATCAATGGGTCAACCGCTACCTTCGTTCCCATGAGTATCCCTATACCATTGAATATGGCGAAAAGATTGCGGAAATGTGGCGGAAAGCGGAGTCGTTTACCGGCGAGGACTTTGATCTCCCCGATGGCTTTTTCCAGGAAGAATGGGAAACCGTTGTGCAGGCTCAGAACATTCAGACGCTTGCCGCATATGCAAAAGCACCGAGACCCGGCCGGGGCATCCGGCTTGACCGGAAACTTCGGATACGGGTCTGGAAAGTATTTGAGGAATACCGCGCCATGATGGACGCGGAAAAAGTCTGCGACTCGGCCTGTGCCATGAATGAATGCGCCCAGCTGCTGACAGCCGGTCCCGAGGTCAGACTGTATTCCTCCGTGATCGTGGATGAGGGGCAGGACTTTGGACCCAGTGCTTTCCGGCTGATTCGGGCAATTGCCGGCAGTGAACATCCCAATGATCTGTTTATCGTCGGTGATGCGCACCAGCGGATTTACAGGAATAAAGTCGTTCTTTCGCGCTGTGGGATCAATGTCAGGGGACGCTCCGGAAAACTTCGCATGAATTACCGGACCACCGAGGAAATCCGGCACAGCGCCATGAATGTACTGACCGGATTGTCTTTCGATGATCTGGATGACGGCATTGATGACGGCAAGGGTTACATTTCACTGAGCCATGGCGAGAAGCCTTCGGTGAGTGTGTATGGAACACAGGATCAGGAAGCAGATGAGCTGATTAAACGTATCAGGGAGCAGATTGCTGCAGGGATTGATCCCAGAGAGATTTGTGTGGTGGCCAGAACAAATGCATTGGTTGACAACTATAAGAAATACCTCTCTGCAGCGGGAATCGACATTTTTGAAGTGAAGCGCAGGCAGGCAGATGACCGGAGCCGTATGGGTGTTAGACTGGCCACCATGCACCGCGTAAAAGGTCTGGAGTTCACCACTGTCTTTATCGTGGCGGCCAACAAAAACTATATGCCCCTGAAATCCGCGGTAAACAGAACGGATCCCGCGGAAAGGGAAGCGGCTATGGCCAGTGAACGTTGTCTGTTGTACGTTGCCATGACCCGTGCAAAGAAAAAGGTCATGATTTCAGCGTATGGTGCTGTATCGGAGTTTCTTGGATAAAAGCGGATGACTGCCAGATCCGGGTGTCTGGGCATAGTCGCTCAGGCAGATGAGAAAAGACGGCCCGGGAAAAGGAGCATGGGATGGCTGAAATCAATTATGAGATCGTCGAAGAACTGGGTGTTCTGTCGACTGCGTCTTCAGGATGGAGAAAAGAGCTGAATTACATTTCGTGGAATGAGGGCAAACCTAAATTCGATATACGTCAGTGGGGACCGGACCACTCGCGTGTGGGAAAAGGAATCAGCCTGAACCGTGAGGAAGCAAAAGCGCTGCTGACGTTATTGAAAGGACTCCTGGAAGAATAAGCAGAAACCTTTACTGAATGCGATGTGAGGATATGATCAATGGCAATTGAGTGGAAATTTCCAAGCAATAACTTTGGAACCCTGAACGGCATTGGAGAGGCAGGAATCGAAACCTTTAAAGGCGCACCATATCGCTCATTGGCCAGAGAGATATGCCAGAACTCGCTTGATGCAAGGGTTTCAAAAAGTAAGCCGGTTAAAGTCGTTTTTTCGCTGTCTTCCATCCAAAACGGTGATGTCCCAAAGTTTGATGCCCTGAAAGAGGCTTTTTCACGGTGCCTTCAGTTTTGGAAAGCGCAGGGAAATGAGAAAACGGTCTCTTTTTTCAGAGAGGCGACTATGGTTGCTGCACAGCCGGCCATTGATCTGCTTCGCATCAGCGATTTCAACACGACGGGGCTCACAGGCTCGGATAAGGAGTACAGTTCGCCCTGGCAGGATCTCGTGAAGGCATCCGGTGTTTCCAGCAAAGGCGGGTCATCCGGCGGCAGCTTTGGTATCGGGAAATCCGCGCCTTTTGCGTGTTCCAAACTGCGCACGGTATTCTATGCCACCCGGGACATAGATGGTCTGGAGGCTTTTCAGGGGATCGCGCGCCTGGTTTCGTTTCGGGAAAAAGGGATTTTGGGCGGAGACCGCGATTCTGTGACCACCGGAATTGGATACTATGGGGACAGCAGAAAGAACAGTGCCGTCCTCAAGTGCATCTCACTTGAAAGGGAATTTCAGCGTCGGGAACCCGGCACGGATGTCTATGTGCTGGGATTTATGAAAAGCGCAAACTGGAAGCGGGAGATGGTGAAAGCCATCCTGGAAGATTTCCTGATTGCCATTTATCAGCGGAGTCTCGAAGTGGTTGTTGAGGACACGGAGATAACGGCGGATACCCTTCCGAAGATCATTGAAGCGTACCGGGATGAGGCGAAAGCTGCCTATAACTATTATCTTGTCCTTACGTCCCCTGAGTCAGAGATCATCACGGAGGATTTCAATGGCCTGGGCCGCATAGAGCTCCATGTGCTCATTCAGCAGGATCTTCATCGCCGGGTGATGATGACCAGAATCAACGGCATGAAAATCTTCGATCAGAAAAACATCTCTGCGTCCATTCAGTTTGCCGGAATCTGTTTGCTGGCGGATGATAAGATCAACGGCTATTTTCGTGAAATGGAAAACCCGCAGCATGATGCATGGGAACCGGAACGGCACAGCAGGCCAGCCGAAGCCAAAAAGAATAAAACGCTACTTGCCCGTCATATCAAAGAGGTTGTTATCGAGCGGGGGAGAAACATAACGGTCGATGAGGTTGACGCCGAGGGTGTCGGTGAATTCCTGCCGGATATGCCGGATAACGGGACTCAAAAACCGGGGACAACAGAGGGAATTCAGGACAGTACGAAAGAGGTGGATCTCCAGGTTGTCAGCCCGGATGCCTGGCAGAAAGGGTTTGAACATTCGGTCAATGGTCAGGGAACCGATATGGAAGATACCGCCGGAAACGCCGGTGAAACAGAGTTTGGCGGAGAAGGCGGAAAAGACTTCGGCGACGATGAGGAGAACGAGACGCAGGGCGGCGGCGGGTTCGGATCAGGCGACGGAAACGGCGCGGGAACGCACGGTGACGGAGAGAATGCGTTTGCCGGGGGTGATGATTCAGATGGCGGAACAGAAGAGGTAGCCAGGAAAAAGCAGGTTCAAATGATGGCGGTCAGACTGATACGGACCAATCCCAAACGAAACGAATATCGGCTGACGTTTGTCCCGAAGAAATCATATGGCAAGGGATATCTTCAGGTGAAACTATCGGGGGAACAAAAAAGCAGTGATGACCTGGTGATCTCCCGGGCAAGTCTGCAGCCGAGTGAGGAACTGCTGAAAACCAAAGGAAACAGAATTCTACTGGAACGCATTGACGGCGGGCGAAAGTGCATGGTGGATTTTGAAATCACGAATACAGGCGCGTTTTCGATGGAGGTGAGCCTTTATGGATATTCGGTTTAGACTGTATCCACATCCGGTTCTATCCTCATTTTCAGATGACTATCGGACAAACCTGGAATTCACCTGCAATGTGAAAAAAGGGATCCGCGAACTGGTGTTCGAGATGGAGGCCAGGACGGAGGATAAAGGCATCCTGGATCTGATCAGCAGCGGCAAGGCGGAGTATGTCTATCATATTGAGTGCCCGCTGACAAGCTTTCGCACGTTGATAAAGTCCGAGATCCCAATGGTCTCACGACATATTCCGGAACGAGACCTGAACGGACAGGTTGCGGTTTGCTGCTTCATTGTGGTAAAAGAGGATTTGCACAGGTATTCAAATCCCAGCTTCAATTCTGATTATGCCGGATTATCCTTTGACATTGATCGCGGCAGTATTCTGGGGATTGGGGGACAATGCAATATCACCGTAACGAAAGAGATTGACGATCTTGCAAAAATCCCTTCCATCTTTTCCATTTGCAGGAGCGCGGATGATTCGGATTCGAGTATGAAGATCAATGTGGACAGCGACAAGATTGCCATCGTCCTGGATAGTGCAAACTTCCAAAACTATAAGGTCATGATCTCAATGCCCTCGATGATTTCTGTGTTCCATTCCATGATCATCATGCCGGCACTGATTTATGTCTTTGAAATGCTGCGGCGGGAAGGGATTGACGAGTATATAAACAGAAGATGGTGTCTTGGACTCAAAAAGGCGCTTGAGCGGTCAAGCGTAGAGCTGAATGCAGAGACACTGGAGAATGTTCCTTCATATGAGCTGGCACAGAAAATCCTGGATTTGCCCGTCAACAGAGCACTGAGGGATATTTCTACCGCAGGCGAAAACGAAAGCGAGGATGAGTGACTTGAAGATACATTTTCTGAAAGAAGATGCACTCATTGCGCTTAAGGCCAATGTGTCTGCCAATCTTGCCAATTACAGAAAGCCAACCAATGAATGGATCCATGAGTATTTTCAGGATGAGGATCCTTTCATGGAGGCGAACTTTGAGTGCGAGGATTTTCAGCTGTATACATCAGATGGCGGAGATGAATTGGCTCAAGTAGAAATACAAAATGTTCGTACGCTATATTCCGCCTTAATCAATCTTACGGATACTCAGGCCACAGACGAGCGTCTGTGGGCTGGATTATGTCATTCCGATCTGTGGGATTATATGCATAAGCGCTGGAAAATGCAGGAAGCAACAGATGCCGCGCTGAAGGCTGTGCCCAGCAGATATTTCTTTTCGAGCGGCAGAAAACGGTCTTTGTTTGTTAATACGCCGTCGAAACTCTGGTGGGTTGGCCGGATGGTGTATGATTCTCAGCGCAGTGATCCATTTGAGCTGTTGAATTATTTTCGTGATTCTTTTTCGGTGAAAGTACTGCCCCTCTTTTCAAACAATTACATGAGCAATCGCGTATTGGCGGCAGGCTTGATAGAGGCTTTAATGTACCTTGAGTCTATTGGTTACGAATTGAAAGAGATGAAAAAAGCATGGACAATAGTTAATAGGGGAACGTTGATGACAGCTGCTGCCTTTCTGAATGTTTATGGCGGAACGCATATCCTTGATTATTACTCCAAGGAAGAAATAAGAGATAAAGTTATCGCTTACATGCTCACTGTACCGCATACCAAACGAACTGCAGCAGATCGTATTCCCATTTCCCAGGAGCCGGACAGAAAGGCACCGACAGTTCCTCCTTCGGTCTGGACAGTGGTTCTTGATTCACACGAATCGGAACCGGTACATGAAGCGGTTCCGCAGAATGAACCGCCCAAACCTGAACAGACACAAACAGGTGCAGACGTACAGCTGCCGCAGACAAATGAGCCTGTGAGAAGGCGGCGCCGTCATAAAACTGACAGCACGACAGCTCCGGAAGTGTCCGAGACGAAGATGATTGTTCAGCAGCCATTAGATGAATTGCCGGGGACAAATGAAACAGATCCGGCGCCTGCTGAAGTACGCATGGACACGCAGATGGACGATAAACTGGTCGATTACTGCGAAAATATGAGATTGTCCTATTCATATAAAGTCGTGCTGTTTTTGGCTCTTTTGGAAAATGTCGAAAGTGATGGGAAAATGGATATATCCCGGGCAGTGCCTTTCTTCAGAAAGTTCTACTGTGAACGCAAAGAGAAGGGATTTCCGGCTGAACTGAAAACCGGTATCTACTCGGATTTGAGTATTTCGGATTCAAGGATTCTGGCCAGCATTACCAAAAATCCATTATATGCGTTGCTGTTAAGCAATTACTTCGAATATGACAGTGATACCGGGCGGTTTGGGTTTAAAGCGGACGTCTGGTCAGAGATTACAGAAAATGGCAGGGCAAGAATGAAAGAGGCTGCAAATGCACGCCTTACCCGGTATTATCAGGAGCTGTGAAAGGGTTGTTTGTATGGCAGAGCTTTCGGAAAAACAGGTCAACACCGGTGCAGACAAGAAGGGAAGAGACTCTTGTCGCAGCGCCTATGGTACAAAGCAGTCTTTGAGTTCTGAACGGCGACTTAAACGGGGTGTTTTAACATGTTGAATGTATGGTTTGGCGATATGCCGGGGATTATCTATGATACATCCACCTATTTTAAGCATACCTATCGGGATCAATGGATTACAGAGCCGTTATCTGTAGAGATGATCCGCGATGTGGACAAGTCTGAGGTGGTCAGCAGCAATCTGATCCAAAGCCCGGTCCTTGGCGCTATTTCACCAGTACAATTGTCCGGTGGCGTTAAGACGCTGATCCTGATCAACAAGGTCAGGGATCAGGTGTTTAATGCGTCGAAATGTGGAGACAATTGTGCCAAATGGCTACTGCGGATCGCAGCAGGGAAAAAAGTTGTCGTGAATCTCCGGCATCTTATGAATTTCGGCGATGGTGAATTCAAGATAATGGTAATGAATAAAAGAAAGATTGCGCATAATATGCGGGAGCTTGTACTGCTGGCAGGCGAGTATGTGTGAGGCAGCATGAACGGAAAACATATTGTCAAAATCAACGATCAACGTGTCCGATACAGCTTTGAACTGGTCAGAAATATCACACTTGTCCAGGGTGACAGCGGCACCGGCAAGACAACACTGTTTGATCTGGTGTCCGCCTACGCAAGGCTCAAGGAAAGAAGCGGCGTATTTCTGTCCTGCGACAAGCCGTGTATTACCCTTCACGCTGATACAGACTGGCAGACAAGACTTGCCGCCATTCGGGACAGCATTGTCTTCATTGATGAGGATGCAGAATACATCGCTTCGTACGAATTTGCAGCAGCCATCCGCCATACGGATAACTACTATGTTATTTTCTGCCGGGAGCCCCTTCATGAGCTTCCCTATAGCGTGGAGGAAATTTACGAGATCAAGACCAGTAAAAGGTTTCACATGTTTCGGAAGATCTACCGCCGGCAGAAGGATTATGTATATGCAAAAGCGGAAGGACACGGAAAGCCTTCGGTTTTGCTGACAGAGGATTCGCATGCGGGATATCAGTTTTACCAGCATTATTACGACGGAACATCGGTAATCTGCGCCTCTGCCGGATCGAATACGGGCGTTTATTCGTGGCTTCAGAAACATCACGATGAAAAAGTGTTTGTTGTGGCAGATGGTGCCGCGTTTGGAGCGGAGATGAAACGTGTCATGGAACTGCAGCATCAGTTCCCGGATAAGATCACAATCTGTCTGCCGGAATGCTTTGAGTGGCTGATCCTGAAATCCGGTCTGCTTGATATTCCGGGACTTGGAGAAGTACTGGATAATCCAAGCGATGCCATTGATCCGCAGCGATATTTCAGCTGGGAGAATTTCTTTGTGGATTATCTGGTTCAGCAGACGGCTGGCACTCATACCAGCTATACCAAATCAAAGATCCATAGTTTCTATACGATACGGGAGAACAGTGGAAAAATTGTTGCGTTGATCTCAGCAAATATGCCGCTGGGAAACGAATGAAAAAGCTTGCTTATGCCTGTGTTCAGCTGAACACACAGAACGGAGAGAGGCCTTTTCAGGTTGGAACAGCAAGTGAAAGAAGCGTTCCGGGGAAACGACAGCGATGAATGATCAAACCACAGAGGCGAAAGAAAGCAGGAAACGCGCGAAAGCGTCGGATTGCCGGATATGAGTATCGGGAAAAGGAGGAAACGAACGATCAAGACATGGTAGATAAGGGAGAAAAAGATGGCGGCAAATATACATCCTGATCGTCAGAAGCTGATGGAACAGGTACTTGAATACTGGTATACAGTTGACTTTTTGAATCAGGGTTCCCTTCAGACGGAACAGAACCGTCGTGACAAGGAAAACTATGCGTTTGTGATGAGTCACCCATTCCAGTTTGGATCCCTGTACAGACACACGGATCTGCAGGAAGGGGAAAACATCCTGGGTCAGATCCGGCAGATTGAAAGGCGGATTGCGGATAAACAAAATGAACTGGAGAAGCTGAAAGGGAAAGAGCCTTCTGAGTCTCAGTGTTGTCATGGACGGATTACGGTATATGTGGGGAGCATCAACCGTGCCTATCTCTCCCTTCGCATTGCGAAACTGCTCGAATGTGAGCCGCCCAGCAACCCCAGTGCGGACCGAATGGCCCTGGCGAGTTTTCAGCTGACGGAGGATGGAAAATATCTGAAAGGCTCCATGTCCATTTCGCCGATCCTGTGGGCGGTTCAGCGGATCATCGGCAGAGAAAAGAATCAGACGATGTATGAGGTGCTGGATCCGGAGGCCTATCGTGCCAGCCAGGAAAGCTTTGAACTGATAGAGAAGCAGGAAATGACCGGCTGGGAAGACATCCAGAACTTTGCCAAAAAGCTCATGGAGGACATGGTTGCAGCCATTCATGCAGATCAGGATGATGAGGCAGGCGTTCTTCCGGAAGTCCACTACTGTTACAGCATCTATCGCAAACCGGATGAAAGAACCAAGAGAGAAACGGAAGAGTATTATGGCCTGTCCATGAGCTTTTACGCAGAAGATCTTGCTGGCTTTAAGAAAGCACTTGGTGAGGGAAAATGGAGCAGTAATCCCATGTGGCGTGCACTGAGGGAGTATATCTGTGCACCATATGATCTGGCACACGGGGTTAAGCAGCCAAGAAAGGATCTGAGTGTCAGTGCGCTGCGTGACAGTGCCACCAGGGAACAGACCATAGCAGAACTGCGCAGAGTTCTTGCGGTAGATCAGACGCCACTGGGGAAATGGCCCTCCAGGTATCAGCCGTTTTTCATGCAGCAGGTAGCCATTAACCTGGCCATTAATACGGACCAGCCGATTTTTGCTGTAAACGGTCCTCCCGGCACAGGAAAGACGACCCTTCTGCGTGAGATTGTGGCGGAGAATGTTGTCCGCCGGGCAATGATTCTTGCAAAGTGTAACAGGCCGGATGATCTGTTCAGCAGTGAGGAGATTCAGATCGGCAGCACGAAGCATGTATACTTCACCTTCAAGCCGGAAGTAAAGGATATCCGGAAATACGGCATTGTTGTCGCCTCCTCCAATAACGCGGCGGTTGAAAACATTTCAAAGCAGCTTCCGCTGGCGGACGGAGTGGAACGGAATACCCGGGGAACCGGCAATGCAGGTATCGAGGCGGTGCATGAGCTTTTTTCCATGGATCGTGCCAAAGTGGAGACTGTCTTGAGGACGAATTATGATAAAGAAGGGTGGCCAAAAGAACCTGTAGAACTGCGGGATATTTACTTCAGCTCCTATGCGTCCGATATGATTCGTGAACCCTGTTGGGGCCTGATCAGTGCACCGCTGGGGAAAAGAAGCAACATTGTAACCTTCTATAAAAAGGTGCTTAAACAGCTGTACTGGGATTTCTTTCATAACGCCGGAGATTACTGCAGGATCAGACTGCCGAGATATCAGAAAGCAAGAGAACGTTTTATCGACCAGCTCAACGTGGTTTTGCGGCTGAGGGCGGATCTGGCCGAACGGGTGGCGGATGCGGAACGCAGACATCTGGCTGAGGCCGGAAGCGGAGAGGATCGTTTCATCTGCCTGTCAGAGGAGTTCCTGGACCGGCTCTCTTCATTGAATCCTGAGGAACGCCGAAAAGCACAGATGACCAATCCAAGATTGTCAGCCCGGTATGATCGGGAACGCGAAAAGCTGTTTCATGCGGCACTGTTGATGACAAAAGAGTTTGTGCTGGCCTCAACGAGCTGCCAGAACAACTTTGATCTCCTTGGAAAAGTCTGGGGAGTGGAAACGTATAAAAATAAGAACATATTTGACAGAGCCAGCACCGAAGATAAGGAAGCGGCGTTCAAAAAGTGTATGGCTCCACTGATCCAGACACTGCAGCTGCTGGTTCCGGTTATCTCGACGACATTTGCATCTGCCGGACGATTCTTCCGCTATGTAAACAAGCTGGATGCATTAGGGACGATCATTGTGGATGAAGCGGGACAGGCGACGCCGCAGATGGCGCTGCGCCTGTTTTCCAAGGCGTCCAGGGCCATTGTTGTGGGCGATCCGAATCAGATCAGTCCGGTGGTTTCGGATGAACTGGCATTCCTGGAGTCGACCCTGGATCAGGGCATCGGCGAGGCCTATTCGGATAAGACCATTTCGGTTCAGAAGATTGCGGATTATCTCTGCCCCTATGGCGGCACACAGATGAATTTGCTGCGGATCGGCGAGAGTCAGTGGATCGGCATTCCGCTTTATGTGCATTCTCGCTGCATTGAGCCGATGTTTTCCATATCGAACAATCTTTCCTATGACGGCGCCATGCTGCGGATTACTGGCGAGCCCTCGGCAGAGGAGATCAGCTCTTTCTGTTACCCGTTATCACAATGGATCAATGTATCCGGAGAAGAGGAAAAGAAGAAGAATCACTTTGTCCGGACACAGGGCGAGCGGGTTCTGCAGATCCTTGAAACTGCCTTTGCCGAGAATATGAAGAAGCCCGATGTGGAGAGAGCGGCAGGCCCGGACCTGTTCATTATCAGTCCGTTCCATACCGTTGCCGAAGGGATGCGGCAGATGCTTACTACCGCCCTGGGCGGACAGTATCCGGTTCTTGCCGCCAACCGGGAAATTGTGGAGAACTGGATTATTGATGAGCAGAATCCGCATATCGGAACGGTCCATACCTTCCAGGGCAGAGAGGCAAAGGAAGTGATCCTTCTCCTTGGCTGTGATGAGCATTCCATTCGTTCGGCAAACTGGGTGAACCGGAACATCGTGAACGTGGCGGTAAGCCGGGCCAGATACAGGCTGTATGTCATCGGCGATATAAAGGTATGGAGTCAGTGTGAGCCCGTTATGGAAATGAAATACGGCCTGGATTCGTATGCCTTTGATCGTCTGGCTGCTTTTGCGGAAGCTGAGAGCACAACAGACGGGACGGAAAGCGGCGAAATTCCGTTGCTGCCCAGCGCTGAAATGTTTGAGATCGAGCCGGTCCCGGATCCGGTTTCAGGGGAAGAATATGCGATCGGGACGGATTCGGCTATTAAACATCTGCAGGCGTTTGTTCCCGGATACGGGATGGATTTTCAGGAGCAGGACCTTGAGCGCTTCGGCCTCCGTTCCATGGAGGAATTTGAGACACTGTTCAGTGAGGATGTCCAGAACCTTCTGCGGACAGGCATGTGGAACTATATCTGGCTCAGGCCCTATGCGGAACAGCTGCCGGAGCATTATGATTTGTCCTCTGTGGCGGTCTGCTTCTGCAAGGCCTTTGAGGTGATGCTCAGAGAGAACTATCTCAAAGGGCTGCAGAAGCTGGTTCCCGAGGCACAGGTGAAAGGAAGAAACCTTTCCGAAATGGATGGTCAGGTGTTCATGATCGGTGATTATTGCTCGGTGCTGTCGTATTATCAGAATGAGCTGGGACGACAGATGGTGATACGGGGCTATACCGAGATGGATGAGGACTGGTGGGCAAATCTGCTGGGAAAACTGCGCCGCTGCAAGGAGAACAGAAACAAGTGCTGCCATCCGGGGGAAACCTATACCTGGCAGCAGCTGGAGGAACTGCTTGATCTGCTGTTTAAGGACAGCCGGATATTGCCGCTGAAACCGGACGGCAATGAACGCGTTCTGAAGGGGCTGATGCTGGACCAGACGTTCCGGAATGCGGCGAGGGAATCGTTTAACAAAGTAAAGCATGTGGAGAGCCCGAGAGTCATTCCGGCTCACCGGCCGGGGCCGACGGAGATTGTCAGGGAATACTGTCAGGTGATCTCTAAAAACCGGGTATGTCCCGTGGACAAAAATCCGCTGATTCACAAAGCCTTCAGCGTCAGAAAGAAAGACGGACAGGTGAAGAAGATGAATATGCAGTACTGTAAAAAGTGCGGAAGGAAGTTCATGGATGCGCAATCCCTGTCCGGTACGATTCGGATAGAGGAGTATGAACTGACGGCGGTTCCGATTAACTGAGGCTGCTGCTGATTGCAGGAATTGACCGGATAGAAATAAAGTCAGGCACCTCCACTTGAAGTGGAGGTGCCTGACTTCGAAGTAACCGGTGATTTGCGCTTTCTTTCGTTTATTGCTTTTTCTGATTCTGGAGAAAATGTGTAAATTCATCCGTATTTATGGTTCACTCACCAGAAAGTCTCTTTCAGGTTCATGATTCCACTTTTTAGTCTCAAATTTTGCTTAAAACAGATCTAAAACCCATTTTGATACGTCAACAAATCAAAAAACGAACTTATGGTGGGTAAATCATTTGAAAAATATGAGAATTCTTAGTTTGGCCAAAATTCAGGTATAGAAAACTAAGGATCTAATTTTCCCATATAAAGTGCCATATGAATTAATTCAACAAGCGTGTATGGATACTTTTGAATTGATCTTCGGACAATTCTCTCGTTTACATTAGCGAAATCAATGAATTCACTTTGCCCTCAATCTCATTCACACTGTCAATGACTTCAAGAAGCTTTTTTTCAAGCTTCTGAAGCTTCAAAAGCGCTCTGCCAACGTTCTTCTGAGCCAGCTCCAATTTGTTTTTTACATCTGGATTCAGAAGAATCGTGATAGTCGCCTTCCCATCAGCTGACTTTGTTCTGCTATACGCCGCTTTTGTTTCTTCCAGATAGCCAGGTCCATCGTCAATATCGAGTGTAAAAATATCCTCAGGGTTGTTTTCATCTATCATTTTTAATGCTTCCGGCTGGAACATTTTGAAGCGCTCAATTTCTTCTGGGGTTAGTTCCGAAAAGATCACCAGCGCGCATCCAGCCAATATAGCCTTAGCCATATTCCTTCCCTCCACTTTATCGTTTTTGATCATACTTGCTTTTCCATACTTTTGTCTACAATTTCATTCTTTTAACAACGCTACGATTAAGCCGTTATCTGTTGTAAACCTTCCTGGACACCTTTATTCGCGGTGGACTGGGTCATCGGCTAGTAAATTCGCCAAGCACGTTTTCGTTCTATCTATTCCTTCAAATCGTTTCTCTCAATCTCTCATTCTTCTCAATCATCAATTCCTTCATTGTAGTCATCTTCATCGATATCAAAATCATAATCAAACTCTAGATCTTCCGGCTCGTACCCGAAATCCAATGCATCTTCCAAAGGTACCCAGTTGCCATCATCGTCAATGAAGAAGCCTTCTCCTTTCGCAATATCATCAATGGATTCATAGTCATTATCGTAGTACATCTGCATCCCTCCTTGTCTGGGGACATTGTACACGTCATAATCGTCTCTGTCATTTAACTCATGGTTGAATTGGACTCTCTAACTGTGTTATTTCAATGGAGCATATTGTTGGCTGGGCTCTACACAAAATCGATGATAGATATCAGAATTCAATTTCTACTTTCTGCCCATTTTGCCACCCTCCTATAGCAAAGATAATTGCTCAGGCTGATGCTGATTAGGTTTAGTGATGATTGGAGCTGTAATAATAGCAGATATCAGTGCTTTTAGTTCTTCTTTGCTATAGATCGGTTTTGCTACACCTTCGCGTATAAGTTTCTGATTTCCTTGCGTTTTTGGTTCAGATAAGAACTTTTTGGGATGGTTGAAACAATATACTTGCTTTCCGTATTTTTCTGCGAACTCGACGGTATGCATCGTGCCGCCGCGAATATCAGTTTCAACGACGAAAACAGCATCACTTAATGCAGCCTGCAGACGATCGCGATCTACAAAAAAGCCTCTTTGCACTACGATGCAGGGAGGATACTCACTGATAATGCATCCTCCGAGCTCCAGAATATTAGATGCCAATTTTTGGTTTTCTTTTGGATAGATCACATCAAGTCCATTTGCAAGAATTGCTGACGTATATCCGTTTTTGTTAACAGATCCTGTATGTCCTCCGGTATCGCAACCTAAAGCTAATCCGCTTACTGTAACGATTCCTGATTCCGTCATTGTTTCACCAATTCGTTCTGCAATGCGATACCCATAATTTGTTGGCTCTCTTGTTCCGATAATCGCAATGGTTTTGTTTTCGTTAAAAAGGTTTATATTTCCGCGATAATACAAGAGAACCGGGGGATCGTCGATCTGTTTCAGTCTTGTTGGAAAATCAGGATCATTTAGCGAAACCACTTTAATATGATATTTATTGCAGGCAGCAATGATATGATCAGCTGCTTTCATTGCTGAGGTGATTTCATCGGAACTGTATTCTCGCACACGTGATGTTCTTGAATGTGCAGAATGGACAACCTCTGTTAGGAAATCCAGGTTATAAGAAGCAGATGAACCAGGCAACAGATATTTCTTTACAGTTTTTCTGCCAACCCCCTGCAATTGAAGCAGCGATAGGATGATCTTTGCTTGTTCGGTCACGAAATCAACCTTCTCTTCTGGAAAAACGAATAATGTCGCGATTTAACGAATGATAAGCTTATGGGGCCTGTAACACAACGCTATTATAGCATTTGCATTCCTTACGAAAAAGCACTCTGATTCCTGCTGGATCGAAAAAAGCTGGGTGCTCAGACAGAAAAGTGTGCAAGACGGGTTTGAAGATGTGAGGCGAAAATGCCGGCTAATGTGAAGATCGGAAACAGGGATAAAGTGAATTTTAACGCATAGCCAAAACACCTCAGATGCCCGATGGAATCAGCTCCGAACCACGACCTGAGGTGTTTTCAGTTCAGTTGATAAACCCGGACAGAGATACCGTCAATACAGTATTTCTGCCGGCTATTTGGCAATCAGTCTTTTTTCAACCCATTCCTGCATTCTTTATCCTGTGACGGATAAGACCTGGAACCCGGTGATCATCTTGGATGCCTCGTCTGGTTTGCAACTGGGCATCTCAGTCGGCAGTATCTTTTCATACATCCGGGAAGCGTACAGATATTCATCCTTAAGCTTTTCAAATGCTTCAGTCACAAATCCGGGATCAACTTTCGCTGTGCCATTCTGACCATTCTTTTCAGCAGCCGGGATGATTTTCAGCAGATAATCGTAGATTTCACGGGTTAGCCCGTATAATTTTTTCAGGCCGAGATTGAAGAAGAGATCTTTCAGACGATATGCTGTCAGGAATACGTCATCCCACCGTCTCTCGTTTACCTGAACGATCAGATCAGAAAATGCAGAATCCGCCTGAAAGATCATCCCCAGAATTCGATAGTAAAATCCGGTATCACCGCTGCATAATGTCGGTGCCTGCTCGCAATGAAAGATTCGGATAAAGTCGTGTACAGAGATGGAAGCGGCCTGCGGTTCAACATCTTCTGTCTTCATGGAGGTGAACTCTGCATGATTTCTCTGCGCTGGATTCTGTTTCTTTTCTGTCAGATTCTCTGCACAGTTCCCGCCATTTCGACTGTCTCTTTCGCATTGTTCATTCATAGTAATTACCCTGCTTTCTGTTCGGAATTGTGAAGTGTTTGTTCAATGCCCGGTGGAATTAGTGCAGTCCGAAACCGTTCAGGAAGTCTTTGCCGGGAGGTTGATTCCTCTGTACTGCATTTCCAACATTAATTCCAGGACTGTCAGACGCTGCTGCCTTGCCTCGGAAATTGTCCAGGATTCTTCGTCAGGATCATCATCCGTATGAATATCGGAACGTGCGGCCAGAATCGCACGTCTGAGATAAACGGGCCCCATGGTCAGGTCCGTTTCTTCCATGTCATCCTGACGAACGGTAAACCATGCCCTGTAAAACGCTTCCGGGCAGTACAGCTTAAACCAAGCAATTTGCAAGGCGGCCACTGTATAAGCAGCATTGTGTGCTCTGGGAAACAGGTACCCGATCCTTTGACATGCCTCGATATACCATTCGGGAATTCCGTGCTTTCTCATGATGTCGGCATTTTCCTTGCCCGGCCCTTTCCATAGCCGCACAGATTGCATGATTCTGTATGCTGTCTCTCTCCCTATGCCGGCCTGGATGAGATCCTTCATAATCTCATCGCGTAATGACGGAAAAGTGATGCAGGTTGCTGTGCCGGATGCGATCAGGCCCTGAGCATTTCCATTCCAGATACCTGTTCCATGCGATATTCCCAGTATGCGGATGAGTTCTTCCACTGTTGTCGGGTTGAGCTCAGTCAGCAGAGACCGCACAGAGTCCGCCTGAAATTCCGGAATGCCATAGGTACCTGTCGCGGAAAGGATTTGCTGTGCAGTCACGCCCAGTCCCTCCGGAGACGTGAACAGACGGAGAACCTGCGGATCATTAAGCGGTATATCGGACAGCTGAATGCCGGTGAATTCAGTCATCAGGTGTAAAAGTGTCGGCGTATCATGCCCCAGTAAGTCCATTTTGAAAAGTGAATTAAACAACATGGAAGAGCTGTAATGCGTGATCAGAAACGGGGCGGATGAATCATTGGCAGGAAACTGGACAGGGGTAAACTCGTTGATATTCCTGTTCTCCGGCAGGATGTACAGGCCCGCCGGATGTTTTCCTTCCGTTATCT
Source organism: Christensenella sp. UBA4263 (assembly GCA_002395225.1). Taxonomy (GTDB): domain Bacteria; phylum Bacillota; class Clostridia; order Christensenellales; family Aristaeellaceae; genus Ventricola. The sequence goes on along the minus strand of DGWH01000073.1, from coordinate 26,404 downwards.
TCACATTTTGAGAAAGGCTGTCTGTCACTCTTTTTGCCTCAGCGGAATCCGGGTCAAGATGATGGTCCAGGAAATACTGACGAACATACTTCTTTGCCAACAGGTCCGACAGCATTTGAATGACCCCCGGACGGAAAACACGCGCGCGGCCAAACTTTTCCCGTACCGCTTCGTGAATGGAGCTTTGTTCTTCAGCTGAAAAATTCAGGTCGATATCTGGTTCTTTTTCGCCATCCAGGCCGAAAAGCGTTTCAAACGGAATGGCAAATCCATCTCTGTTCATGGAGCTCCCGCAGTCCGGGCAGTTCCGTGCGGGCAAATCAGCTCCGATGTGATATTGGCGGGGATTGATATCAAAGTCCGAGCAGCGGCAGGCGGGACAGCGATAGTGAGGAGCTAACGGATTAATCTCGGAAATTCCCGTCAGCCAGGCGATAAATGAAGAACCGACAGTCCCACGGGAACAGACGGGATATCCATCTTTATGGGATTGTTCCGCGGCAAGCCGGGCTATCTCAAAAATGGTCCAGTTTTCCGGCTTCTCCATTAGGACCAGTTCTGCATTCAGCCGCTCTTCCACCGGTGAGGGGAGAGATTCACCATACAACAAATGCGCCTGCGTCAGGGCTAGCTCCGTAATAGTGGCTTTGGCCTCCGGCAAGACCGGATAACATTTTCCGTCACCTGGCATCAGGGATAAATGAGGATCAATCCTGTCCGCAATTCGCTGCGGCGCATGGATGACAACCTCCCTGGCCGTGTCTTCGCCAAGAAAACGAAACGCCTCCAGCATTTCTGCCGTCGTTCTCAAGTAGTACGGTGGCTGATATGCTTTATCAAGAAAGCCGTTGTTGTATCGGATCACCGATCGGCAAATCGCGTCTTCCGGATCGAGATATTCGGCATTGCTGACCGCTGCCACCGGAATGCCGGCTTTCTTTCCGATCCTTAGGATGGCCATTACCCGCTGGCGAAGCCGGGCCTGTTCCTCAGAATCATCGGTCTCATTCTCAACAGGCTCAATCTCCAGGTAGTCATAGAAAGAGGCAATCCGCACAAGCTCATCTTCTGTCATGCCGTCGTTCAGTCCCTGCTCGATTTCACTGTCATTACAGGAGCAGCCGATCAGCAGCCCTTCGCGGTGCGCCTGGATCCAGGCCCTGGGCATGCAGGGGAATCCTTTATAACAGCGTGTATAGCCAAGCGAGATCAATTCATTCAGATGAATAATGCCGCTTCTGTTTTGCGCAAGAAGCATAACGGCATATCCGTCCTTTACCGGACTGTCTTCCTGCGGAAGCATGCATCCGTAATACCCGGGAATGAATTTGATTTGTTTCCTGGCTGCTGACCGAAAGGCTTCCGGAAAAGCCTGAATCGAACCAAAGTCCGTAATCGCAATGGCGGGATGGCTCCATTCGGCAGCCCGCTGGATGTATTGGGTTGGGGAAGACGCCGTGTTTTCTCTCAATGACATTCCGGTATGTACATGCAGCTCTATTCGCTTTTCGGGCTCCAGATCCTGCCTGATATTGTTTCTGTTTTCTTCCTGCATCGGTTCCGCCTCCGTTTTTTCATCGGACGTTTTCATCGGAGACATTCGTCCATACCCGGCGGCGGACAAAAGCTCGTCTAATGAAACACCCAGAATATCTGCCAGACGGCAGCAGGTTGCGATTCTGGGCTTTGCATTCCCGTTCTCCCATTTGGAGACAGCTTTGTCTGAAACGCCGATCAGCTTTCCCAGCTGAAATTGAGATAATCCCAGTTCTGTTCTTAATCGGGTTACCAGATTTCCAAAGGCATAATCACGCATAGGCTCACCTCCTGACGCGGAAAGCGTATCACAGGAACGGATTGAAAAACAGTAGACAGATATCGAAGGAAAGTAGAGATTCCATATGCGCCAAAACAACAATATCCCACCAGGATACCTTCCCGGTGGGAATCAATTATTTCCTTGAGGACGTAGGGCGTCGGATCGTTGGCCAGGATAAGGCAGGAACGCAGAATATGGCCCAGGTTGATGGCGCCCACAGGGGTGATGGCCAGCAAAATGACCTGTACGGCCTCTTCCGCAGGGCTGGCATAGGAGGGGAGAACCTTGATGGAGTATCCGGGCAGCAGGGAAAGTGTCTCGGACAATTCGCCGGAAGGAGCAAAACAGGACTGGCTCGTGGTTATTCTCTTGATGTCCGGACAGTCAGATGGGGTCATCAGCTCATCCAGTGTGATGCCGAACACATGTGCCAGTTTGCGGCAGGTGGACATCTTTGGTTTTGAAGAACCGTTTTCCCATTTGCTGACGGCCTTGTCGGATACACCTACCAGTTTCCCCAGCTGATACTGTGACAAACCTTGTTTACATCGGTACGCAGCGATCGTATTTCCAAATTCATAGTCTCTCATAATCATACTCCTGAATCATCATATCAAAAAAGCTTATCCGGGTCTTTCGGGCGGGTGTTTCAACTATCCTGTGGAGAGGGAAAAATCCGTCTTCATTATAGCGGATTTCTGCCGGAAAGAAAGGTGTATCAATAAAAAAATCATGGCCCCCTGATGATTTTTGCAGTACAATAAATAAGAGGAATAAGGCGACTATATCCATGATTTTACAGCCCCTTATTGGGGCATGGAGGATGTTCCATGAGCTATCTGGAGAAAATCAATATCTATGTACCGCATGAAATCGGCGCCAAATTGCGCAGTGATGCGGTTCTCTTTGAAATCTTCAAAAAGGACAGACGGACGATTAATCTCAACCGGTTTCTGACGATGGTTCTGTGCGGGTATTATGATGCTTACTGTGAGGAAAACAATCGGGTCCGGGATGTTCTCCTGGAGATTCTGCATGAGAGAGGGATCAAGGACAGAGATGCAGAGCCGCTGACAGAGGCGGTCATGAATCGGGTGGTTCTGCCGGAAATTGCCAAACGGAAGGGAAAAAAGCCGGATCATCTGTCCCTGAAACCGACGGCGGATTCGGAGAGGATTATCAATGCGGTCCAGGCCCAGCTGAACGAGCAGGATTATCTTTCCCAGTACTTTTGCAGAATGCTGGTCAGTTACTGCCAGAAACCCATCAGTGAACGGGAACGAATCGTCTTTAAAGACACCTATGATCTCCTGCTGGCCGCCTGCCGGGAACACAGGCAGGTGACGTTCAGCCTGAAAGATGGACAGGAGGGGATCCGGGCGATTCCGTACACCGTCACAAACGGACCGGAGGAGATGTTTAATTATCTTCTCTGCGAAAGCCTGAATGAACGGGAGAACCGATACGAGGCCTACTCCTATCGGCTGAACCGGATTGAACATCTGTCATTCGGAAAAACGACGAAAAAGATCTCGGAGGAGATCAAATCACGCTGTGCAAGGATGCAGAAGATTGCGCCCCAGTATGCCATTAACGATGATGAAATGATCTGTGTACGCCTGAATGATCAGGGGGAAAAACTGTACAATCGCATCTATTATGGCCGGCCGCCGTATGATCATATCGAGGATGAGGGGGAATGGCATGATTATTACTTCACGTGCTCGGAAATGCAGGTAATCCGTTACTTTATCCGATTCGGCGGTGCATCTGCGGTTGTGCTTTCGCCTGAACGGGTAAGAGAGCGGATGATCCGGTTTTATCAAACGGCACTGTCCGCCTATGAATGATCCGGTCACCGGAACCGACGCCGCGGGTCCTGACTGCGACCGGGGAAAACCTTTCACAGCCTGAACGTTCCTGGTTGAACGATGAGTTCAATGACTCTTTCTCTGATTCGTGCTATGCTCCAGGCATGATCAGGTTTGCGGCGCGCTGGGACCGCCGAAAGCGATTGAAATTAATCGGTGTGCGGAGGATACGCTGAAAACCACACGCTCGATCGGATGGAAATGGCAGAGTCAGTTTTGGAACGGAGTTGAGTAGAAATGGCTGTGCTGATGGATCTGGAATGGGTCGAGAACGGACGACAGTTCTCCCCGACGCAGCTCTCCGCGCGGAGAGTCACGGATGAATGGATTGAGACGGACCGGTTCTATACACGAATTCGCCCAACGGTGGAGGATGACTGCACCGGTGCAGAGATGGGGCTGACCGGAGGACTGCTCCCCCCAGTTTACAAACGCGCCGACGGTAAAGGAAGTCATGACCGCTTTTGCAAAATGGCTGCGGCCCGAGGAGGTGCTGCTTTGGTGGAATACCAAAAACGCGGCGGTCTTTGCCCGTTTGTGGCGATATGCGTTTGGAAAAAATATGCCATCCTTCGGGATTATGTGCGATCCCGTCCGCAGCAGCTGGCCAAAGGGCATCGGGAATGCACCGAAGAGTATGCTGGGGCTGGCTCGCGAGACCTCTTTGGGAGCGCTTCTCCCTGAGCATTATGCGCTGAATGATACGGAAAACTTTCGCAGAATCCTCGCGTTCACGGGGGTCCCTTTCAGCACGTATCAGGCGCAGGGGTGCATGCATAAGGGAACTGAATTTAAGAAGGGCGAGGTCCGTGATGCCGTAAAAATCAACTGGCAGGGACCTGTTTATATGACGAGCGGATCTCGTGCCCAGACCGTCCACCTTCGAGACTGCATGCATCTGAAGAATAAGACAAAGTCTGACCTGACCATGATGCCCGGTATTCAGGCTGCACTGAGCAATGGCGGACACTTGTGCAGGCATTGTCTTTCGGTTCACCACTTTTATCGAAATGAACAGAAGGAAGCAGACGCCTTTGCAGCGGAACATCATTTCACATTGAGCATGGATGAGGACGCCATACGAATCGTTTCACGAAAAGGTCAATGGCGAATCGCCCTGGATGAATACACGGGCAGAATGGCGTTCTATCACAGGAATGCACCCGAGATGCCCGGAAGCGGTGATCCGGAACGGTTTCCCGGGTTCCATCGGCAGAGCCTGCAGCCGAAAACCATCCGGCAATGTCTTGAATACATTGTCGATCACGATCAATACCAGGTACGCAAGAAACGCAGGCAGGCCAAACAGGACCGGATGATCCTCGTTACGCACCAGCGCAAGGGCAAACAGGCGGGACGGATAGCCAGAAAGAAACGGGAAGCACTGAGGGAAGAAGCGGCATGGGAAGAGATCGACTGAACGCTCAAAATATAGCGACAAATCATGCCGGCTGGGCGAATTCGCGTGTGAACAAACCTGGACGTTCTCCGGGAAAGCGGTTCTGCCGCCTGTGAACCGGACAGGAGCAGCCCGGCCGCTGGACAGATTGCCGGACCAGGCCTCAGCTAAATGGCCAACGCTGTGGCCTGCTGATAAATGGCTTAAAAACATCAATCCCGGAAAGATCCGGCATCATTCCAGTGTCAGCTGATTCGCTTTCTGTGAACGTAGCAGCATGTCTCTGGAATCCGGATCTTTCCGGGAAAATCGATCAGGTGATTGGACCATGTTTGTTTCGTGGGCTATTTCCAGGCAGATTTGGCCTGAAAATCAATGGCCGGATGATCCACGTCAAACCAGGCTTTTATTGAAGCAGGAACCGTATTTGCACGGAGAAGCTTATTTGCCTCCGACCATTGTTTTCTGCAGGATTTTCGGATTTGTTTACTCCGGTTTTGAGAAACAAGAAATCTCTCCGCAGAAATTGCTGCACAATAGGAAACGACCGTTGCGCATTCTTTATTTGCTTTTGAACGATTCATTGCTTTTTCATAGTAGATGTCGGCAAGGCTGTTTATTTGGCCAAGACTGTAGTACTTTGCAACATTCCAGAGAATTCGATTCATCGGATAATCTGTTTTTTGGGATGTTGTGTAATCGTGTTCAAACAGTGGATTCTTGAACAGTAAATGACAGACGGACTGTGCCTGGGGATGGTTTGCTTCAAGTAAAAGAATCGCGACATCGGAGAAACAGAGGAGGAGATAGAGATCCGGATTTTCCGGATTTCGATAGGCTGCCTGAAGGATGCTGTCAAGATGCGCTTCTTTGCCGTCAAGAAGACCGGCAATCTGATATAAACAGTCAAGCGCTTCATCCGGCTTATTGGCTGCGACCATCAGCGTACTGCGATAGTTCAGCTGCCGGATCTTATCGGAGGTATTTGTAAACTCTGCAATGGCCTTATCCGATGTGGCAAGGGCTTCACCAAATAATTCGGGCTTTCTTGAAACCAGATTGGTCAGCGCCTGAAGCCGTATCCCCAGTGTTTTCCCCAGCAGCTCGGATTTGATGGACATAGCATTCTCTGTTTTGGAAAACAGGGAATTGAAATGGTCACGTGTTGCCTGAAACATCTGAATAAATTCATCCGATTTCTGAACAACTTCTTCAAATCTGAACTGATTCATTAACGTGTTTAACTCTCGAATTCTGAATGAGAAATAGTAATCCAGCTGTTCCCAGGAATTCGTTAACACGGCAATGTTTTTCCGGCATTCTTTGAGATAAATATCACACTTACGTGTATTCCCGAGATGATCATACAGGGTAAGAAGATGAAAATCCGTATCAAACTGCCAATATGACGCTTCCGATTTTATCTCGTCGATGTTCATCATTGGGCTCAGAAAATACTGCTCGAAATGATTGGCAAGGGCGATCCCCTCCGCGAACTTTTGCTGATGTTCAAAACCTGTCAGAAGAATTGAAATCTGCTCAAGGATGTGCTTGCGCTCTAAGGGATGCATCTTCGGGAGATGCCGCAGAATAGTGTCCCGCTGGTGTATCAGAGTTTTCAGATGAGGCAGGGCACAAATCTGGCATATGGCTTCACCCAGGTGATTATCAAGCACGAGTTTTTTGATATAAGAAACCGTTGCATCTTCAAATACCGAATAGATTTGAGCCTGATCAAAAAGAGCTTTGGCTCTCCTTTGCTGATCCGGATTAAATTTATTAATCGCGCGGTGCAGGGTGAAATAGGTGTAGCATAGAATATCTGCAATATACAAGCGTCTGTCGGTTTTGGCATCAGACAATTCCAGTTCGTATTGACAGCCTTTAATATCCTTTTTTCCAAATCCGAGAATCAGCTGCTCTTCCATGCGCAGGGCGTACTCTTTCAATGCTGCATTTCGCTGAGCGATAACGACTTTAATGAATACTCCTTCTGGAAATTCGAAAGACAGATCCTGAAACAGTTTGAGCAGGCCTTCACTCATGATATTGATATATGTTCGATCGGGGCTGACGATTTTTATCCGTTCACTGTTTTCGAAAATGATAATTCGCTGACTCTTTTTCTTCAATTCCTCCATCCGGGCTAAATAAATGTCTTTAAATCCTCTTTCACTGCAGTGGACTCTTTGTGGAAAGAGATTTCTGATTTCATATTCGGATACAATGTCCGGATCGACCAGCATACCGCCTACCAGAGAGAGGTCTTCAGGGAAAGGTCGATTGGGGTTTGTGTCATTGAAATCGCCGCTTTCATCAAGATAAAGATTGAACTTTTTCATCTCGTTCCCTTTCGTCTTTGTATCGATTTGCGTATTCTAGCTTTTCTGTCGAAGAAAGAAACAAGCTTGTTTTCTGTAAGCCGTTTCTCACAAATTGTCTGGTTCTGCGAAAGTCCGGTGGAATTGTGACCACATATTGTCGTTTCATTATATGCAGAAGGAATGGAAAGCGCAACCGCTTTGCTTTCCATTCCTTTGCAATTTGTATTTTGTATTTTTCCATCTCTGCTTTGCAGGCATCAATATTGCATTTTCCGGAGCGACAGCTGTTGCCCTGGAATTCATAAACTGTTGCCGCATTTCAGTCAGAGTCGTAAAGGTGATTCCTGGAGCGGAACAGACTTAACGATACATATAGTGTAAGTGGTGCGGGAGTAACTCAAATCTGCCTGCCTTTGCTTCGCCAACCTGCTCATGAGCCTCGCGAACAATTTGCGTAAGGAGGCCGTCTGTTGTATTGGCTACTGATACATCCATTTCATGTTCGAACCAGTTGATTATTTCTTTTTTTTCGCCGGCATAAACAGAAAGCAGTGCACAGTATTTCATGATCATCTCCCATGGATGCCCATATCTTATACGTAAATAACTTGTTTTCAAACTGTTGGTTATGTTGGCGATGTCCTTTTTCTTCAGCTGATCCCGGTAAAGAAGATACATGGCTTTGGCATAGATATACAGCTGAAACTTATTCAAATTCTTTGGTATTTCGTGCTCATTTTTCAAGTGGTTGAGAATGTTTTTGCATTTGAAACAGGCTGGTGAATACGCTTCAAACAGTGAGACATCTCCCTTTTCGACAGCAGCATGAAGCAGATAGGAGGTAGTCCGTACAGTATCATCCGGTGAATTTGTAAAATGCTGCAATGCTTTTTGAAAATAGGAGATCGCATTCTCATAATCACCTAAGAAGGCATAGCATTGACCGAGCTGACTTAATGATTGACCATATTGGACAAATGTTTCCGGATGATCGCTGTAGATTTCTTTTCTGATATCATTGAGCATCTCCTGATAATTCACGGTTTCTTTTGCAATGGCCATCGCTTCATCCGGGTGTAAACTGTCCTGAAGGGCAACCGCGTACATGTTTTGCATCCCAAGGAACTCGTCAATGGAGATATAAGGGGTATATGTAATGCATCGCCGGTAGCATTCTTTTGCTGCTTCATAATGCCCCTGATGATTATGCAGAGCCATTTCAATTTCTGCTATCCGGAAATACAGATTCCCATTAATGGTGGATGGCGGTACTTTTTCGACGGCTTTTTTCAGTGTTTCTGCAATTGACCAGGCGTATTGTATATTACTTTGAGGGAGCCTGATGTAACTGTCGAGTTTATCCAAGGCAAGCTGAAGCTGAATACCATTATCAATCATTGATATTCTGTTTTGTAGTTCAGATAGCCACAATTCGTTGTATACTTGCTCCAGCTTTCCTGCGCTTTTGATGATGTTCTGAACAGTGAGCAATGCGCTGAAATAGTCCATATGCTTTTCATTTTCCAGTGCAGAACTTAATTCCAGATCTATTGGATGGTAGGCCCATAACATGGTCATCGGGCTACCTACCGTGTGTTTACAATAGTCTGAAAGTGTCTGGAGAGCGGCGCCGACATCTGATACGCGGTATATAAGGTCCTGGAAGATGGAACAGATTGTGTCCGCGAGATACAGAAATCCCTGTTGACGTTGAGGAGTCCTATAGTTAATTGACCAGATATTCAGATCACACTGGATGTCAGTTCGTTCTGCGCGTTCTGCAGCAGATGATAACATTGCCCGATAACTGGTTTCATCGGTCACAACCACTGTGTTGTTGTCAATTGTTCCATCTGGGGCTTTTCTATTGGCGTATCCTAGTTTTGTTGCTTCCTTGCGTAATTCAGGAGAATCGCCAACACCCATTACACGCGTGGCCAGATATAGGCGCAGATTGCTTTCATTCTCAATTTTGTGATTATAGAACAGGAGATTTTCCAGAACCCGATATGCCATGTGCTCATATCGAATTGAAGCAATCGCGTCATTGGTCAGATTCCCGGCCCAGACGCTGTTATCTCTGGTCATGCCGTTCTGATCTGAAACCATTGCATATAGACCATATGTGCCGTAAGGACATGATTTCAGGAAATCAGGAAGTTCCTGAGCCAACTGTTTCTTTACCTGTTCTGCAGTCGATTTATTAATAATATTCCCGTATGAATCACGATTGAAATGAAGATCTGTCGGATAAACAGCGTGTTGTTTACTGCAGACACGAGAAAAGAAATCCCTCAGACGATTCAGTTCCCGTTCAATATCTCCGTCATAGTTACAGCGAAACACGGGCCCTGCAATGAATGGGCATTGCTTGGCGTCAGGATTATGTAATTCGAAATGGCCGACTTCATCTAAACCGATTACAAGCATGTTTTCCTCCTGATTACTCATCGTTTATTTGAAATAGGAATGTCGGGGGAGATGGAACATAGGACACAAAGCCACAAGAGAATGTTCCGAGGAGACAAAAAACCGATGCCGTTAAATAGGTGTGATGTGATCATATCACGACTGTAAATAGATTGGAAGGACAAAAAGTTGTCGGAGGTCAGAGTATAAAATGGATAGTAGTTATGTGCTGTAGTTGTCTTATATCTTGTATGGTACTCAGAGAATAACCAGGAGAGCTGGGATTCTTTTGACTAATACAGTTTCAGATGAAGTTGGCTTGCGCATATAGCATTAGAAATTGAAAGACAATGAGCAATAAATAGAAGATTCTGTGGTGAAGGAATGCTTCATTATATTTCAAACTGGATAAGGACATTCCTGATTTTTCGTTCATATTCTGCAAGTATGTTTTTTGATAATACGAATAAATATGTTGCGCAGAATATATGATTTCGATATAATTCGGAAGAAATATATACGAATTTTTCATTCCGTGGTATTGCGATGCCATTAAGATAAACTTGAATAGAGAGAAGATTCTATGTTTACCGTAAGCCAGGAGGAAAACAATGGCTGACATCAAGTATGATATCAAAAATAAAATTGGCGTCATCTCCACTGCAAAGGGTGGATGGACGAAGGAATTGAATCTGATTTCCTGGAATGATGGAGAACCCAAGTTCGACATACGTCAATGGGCTCCGGATCATGAAAAGATGGGTAAGGGTATCAGCCTTTCCAAAGAGGAAGCACAGGAACTGCTGAAGTTGCTGCAGAGCAGCTTGTAATCCGTCAAGATACCCCGATGAAATGGAGTGATACTGAATGGCAAAGAACGTAAAGTCTGCACCAGGAGAAATTCCCGGTGATCATGAAATGAAGATTGTACTTGGTGCTACCTTCGCTGATGCATGCAAACAGCTGCCCAAGGAAATCAGGGCGAAGGTTGCGAAAGCGCAATCACAGTTCTTCAGCAGCCCGTTTGGCATGGGACTGCATCAGGAAAAGATTCAGGGTGCGGATAGTGACATGTACTCCTGCCGTCTGGACCAAAACTATCGCATCGTTTATAAGCGTCCGGAAGGGTATGGCGTGGTGTTATTTCTGTATGTTGGTACGCATGATGAGGCGTACCAATGGGCATCTACGCATAGCTGCGGGGTGAACCCCTTCACAGGTGCTGTCCAAACCGCTGCGGTTGTCACAACGAAGATCTTTCATGACCCTGGGAAAACGAAGCCGTCCCCGCGCTTGAGCAAGCTGACGGAAGAGCAGTTAAAAAAGCTGAACATCCCGAATGCATACTGGGAACAGCTTCGTACAAAGATCTTTCTTGCGGGACAGCTGGTTGGATACAGACATCTTCTCAGCGAGGCAACTTATGCTGTGCTGGAGGAAATAGTGGGCGGCATGTCAGTAGATGACGCAATGGAACTGTACGATGCGTTCAATGAGCCGATTAACGTTCCTGTAATTGCAGCACGTCCTGATAAGGTGCCGATGTTTGATGCTTTCAGTGATGAAGAACTGATTTCGGTCGGTATTCCTCTGGAATATCTGAATCTCGTCAGGACTGTGCGCACAGAACCTGAATTGTCGGGTCTTTCTGGAAAGTTGCCCGAAGAAGCAATGCAGTCATTGTATGCCCTTCGCAGCGGAGAGACGATTGACGCTATTCAAAAGACAACGTTTTCTGACAGCAAGCCGGTTGAACCGAATGACTTTACAGCTGCACTTGAAAATCCAATCACCAAATCCCAATTTGCCGTGATGGAAGATGAAGCTGCCTTAAAGGCCTTTATGGAAGCGCCTATGGAAAAATGGCGTGTGTTTCTGCATCCTACGCAGCGCAGGCTTGTTGAACGCCATTATGCAGGCCCGGCCCGCATTACCGGCGGTGCGGGGACTGGAAAGACGGTTGTGATCGTCCACCGGGCGAAGTATCTGGCGAAGCAGTGTACACCAGATGAAAAGGTACTCGTTACCACTTACTCATCAACGCTAGCTGATGATATCGCCAAGCGTCTTGCTTCGATCTGCTCCCAAGATGAGCTGAAGAAGATTGAAGTCACGACGGTGGATGCGATAGCCAGGAAATTGGCGTCTAAACGGAATATTACCATTAAGTATAATTGGACAATAAAGCATGGTGCTGAGGGGGAATTGGATAAGCTGTGGACGGAGGCTATTATCGCATCCGGACGGGAGCAAAAGTTTCCGGTAGATTTCTTTCAGACTGAATGGCAGGACGTGATCCAGGCACAACAGATTGACACGCTTGAACAATATCTGACTGCCCAGCGCGGCAGTCGTGGCAAGCGGCTGGACAGACGGAATCGTGAGGCAGTCTGGGTAGTGTTTGAACAATACAAACTGCTTTGTACCAAACGTCAATGTGCTGACAGTGACTATGCAGAGAACCAAATTGTCCGGTTATGTGCCGAAGATCCTCTGTTTACCGCATTCCTGAATTATCGTTCTATCCTGGTGGATGAATGTCAGGATCTGCGCGCGCCTGCCTATCGAATGCTGAGAGCGATTGCCGGACCCCAGCATCAGGACGATCTGTATTTCTCTGGTGATTCACGCCAGCGAATCTATCAGGGCCAGACTTCTTTGTCGCAATGCGGCATTATGGTGAATAATCGGTCTACCATGCTGAAACTGAACTACCGTACAACATCCGAAATATATGATGCTGCTATGCGTGTTCAGCAAGGCTATCAGTATGATGATCTGGACGGCAAAGCTTTGGAGCAGGAAAGAAGTGTCTGCATCTTCCATGGGGAAAAGCCGATTGTTCGTGGATTCGACAATGTGGATAAAGAGATGACTGCTGTTGCGGAAGATATCAAAAAACGTATTGAGTCAGGTATACCGGCTAACGAGATCTGTGTCATGAACCGACTGAATAGATGGTGTTATGGCTGTAGTAACGGATTAAATCAGAGAGGTATTCAAACGCTTATACTGAAAAACAAACAAGCTGATGATCCTAGTATTCCTGGTGTCCGTATTGCCACGATGCATCGTGTGAAGGGGATGGAATTCAGCTGCGTGTACATCATCGGCGCATCTTCTGTTAACATTCCGCCTAAGGAAATGCTGAACCGTGCAGAAACGGAAGAAGAACGGCAGGAACTGATAAAACAAGAAGCTAATTTGCTCTCTGTTGCAATGACCCGTGCCAAGCAAATTGTGTGGATCACATACGAAAAGAATCCATCACCACTGCTTGAGAAAATATAGGGCTCTTTCCAGAGTGAACTGAATAAGCATACTTATGGAGACAATGCCTTGAAATAAACAGGAGATACACAATGAAATCATATGATTTTCCGTATTACGTGTCATTCGGAAAGGGCGATAGTGCAGATGGAATTGTGACGGTCTCTCTTTCAGATGAAGAAGCGGCACGGTTGGAGCATTCAGCGCATTCAGAAGCACGGTGGAGAGTGAATGAAGATCCGGAAATAAAGGACATCTTTGAAAACGTGTACAATCTTGTTATTGAGAACGAGATTAGCAATCTGATAGATTCGGACATCATAGATGACCTGAGAGACGAGATTGATGAGAGTGACGAATATGATGATCATGACTTGCTGGAATACTATCTTGATTCTTTAGATATTGGGATCAATTATCAAGAAGATTTAGAACTGCTGGATTGAGAATGGCAGACGTACCTGAGCATACGGTTCATGAAACTTGGTCAGAACTTGATCAACGAATATCAGGGCTATTTGGAATGCATTCCGAAATGATGGAGGAGTATTATGAATGAGCGCAGCCAGATCACCTATATGCAGGTGAGAATTGTCAGGATGGCGACTGAAAAACTGAATCTCACTGTAGCGGAGGTGGCAAGACTTTTCGATCAGTATCAGGTGTTTGAATTTATCCGGGACTGCTTTGACATCTTTCATGTGGAAGGCGATGACGCTATCTGGGAGGATATTGTTCCTTATCTTAAAGTCAGGGGGTATGTCTATGCCTGAACTGAAAAACGGTATGCGTCTGTATCACGGAAGTTACTGTGAGGTTGTAAAACCAGATCTATCAAAATGTGCCCGGTTCAAAGACTTTGGACAGGGATTTTATCTGACTTCATCCAAAGAACAGGCACAGAGTTTTTCGAAGATCAGCACGCGAAAGGCGGTCAGCAGAAAACTGATTAAGCCTCAGCAATTTGGGTTTGTCAGCACGTATGTATTTGAGGAGAATACTGATCTGAGCATAAAGGATTTTCCAGATGCGGAGGCTGACTGGCTACATTGTGTAATTGCCCACCGACGGAATAGCTACTTCCTTGATTTGGTACAGAAACTGAGATACTACGACATTATTTCTGGAAAGATAGCAAACGACAATACAAATGCGACGATTATAACTTACTTGGACGGCCTCTATGGCGAGGTAGGATCTGAAAGGGCTGACAGGATCTGTATTGGACTGCTCCTACCTGAAAGGCTGAAGGACCAGTTCTGTTTCAGGACAGTTAAAGCATTGGCAGCCTTGAAATATGAAGGGAGTGAACGAGTATGGCTGTAGACTCTCCGATTTTATTACAAAAAGAAAATGCTGCCATCGACATGAATATTCAGATGGCAGTGGACGATCTGTCGGCTATCCTCCATAAACCCGTTGAAGAAGTCTTGCCACAGTTTCTGCAATCCAGAACGTGTGCCGTTCTCTATGATCGGGAGACAAAGCTATGGTGGGATGGACCTTCTGTGATTGTGGAATACTATTTGGAAGAGATCAATGGGAGCACGAAGGAAACTTCGTAGTTTAAACGGCTGTTCGTATGTTTTGTTCTGTGTGCCGAATGTGGAACAGATTCTTTGCAGCTGGCGTTTATCGGGTCAGGCCACTGGCCGACAGGAGAGAAATGACGTTTTTTACAGCAACAATCGAAAGAGGAAGTAGCAGTTCATCGATGCTGACATGAAGGAATGCATGACTGGGTGAAACAATCTGATTGCGACAAAGGGTAAAAAAATGAGCGCAGCAGGGTTTGTTGGATAAAATCTGCCGGACGAGATACAGCCACTTGTTTCAACCAATCTGGTTTTATCGACTCAGATGGATGAAAGCAAGTGGCATTTCAATATGTGCATCTCAATAAGTCATCGCTGGGGATGGCCGGGTCAGGACTCCATAAAGTCCAGAGTAGGCGCAGGGGTATCACGGGGTGGCTGCTCATCGAAGCGGTGTCCCTTAAAGTAGCAGACATCATCCTCCTCGCCGATTTCGCGATAGACTTTGCAGGGGGAGCCGAAAGCCACCACATTGGCAGGAATATCCTTTGTCACGATGCTGCCCGCACCGATGACCGAATTATCGCCAATGGTCACGCCGGGAAGAACGACGACATTGGCGCCGATCCAGCAGCCGCTTCCGATTTTAATCGGGAAGGAATACATGCCTTCTCCCCGGTGTTGGGGCGAAATGGCATGGCCGGTGGTGCAGAGCGTCACATTGGGACCGAACAGGGAATGATCCCCGATTTCTACTTTCCAGTCGTCGATGATCGTCAGCCCCTGATTGAAATAGCAGCCCTCTCCGATGGAGGTATAAATGCCAGTCGTGCACTTCATGGGAGGGACGATCCAGACATTCTTTCCACACGATCCGAATATTTTATGAACCAGCTCCATACGTTCCTTGTTGGCAGCTGCAGGCAGGGAATTGTACTGTTCTACCAATGCACGGGCACGGGCTTGTAGAGCCATGTTTTCATCATCGTCAAGCCACATGTATCCGGCTTTCATTCTTTCTTGTTCTGTCATATAAAACTCCTCCTTGTTGTGATGTATGCAGGGGATTAAATGCACCTGCAGCGACGAAATCATTGTAAATGAAAGGAAATGGCTTTGCAAGGACAAGCTTGAAGCAGAGATCATGATGTAGTTTTCTGATGAGAAAATCACGGATTGTGTTGCATGGTGCATCGTCAATCTCGTTTATACGCTGGCTGTTTCAAGATTGATCTGGCCACCTGGAAAGAGGAAACATATGTCCTTCATGCACTGGCCTATGATGCGGTCCGGGACCGTCTGATCAGCTATACGACAGATGAGAAGAATCAGGAGAGAATCGGGTATTTCCCGCATTATACGGTAGAGGAGCTTCGGAGAAAGGCGGAGAAGACGACAGATGGCTATTCCCTTACGGATGAGGAAAGAACGATGTATGGACTGAAGTGATTTCCCATGAGAAAAAGGTCTGGTGCGTTTTCAGGATCATTACAAAAGGAACGATAGATACGAAGGGGCTGTATATCGACTCGGTACCTGCATAGAAAAGCAGAAAAGGATGATGGAAACCAATCGTATAATTTCTAATGGATGACTCCAGACCTCGGCTGTTAAGCTGAATGTGCGGGATACACCATGGAAAAATGAGAATGGGGAAAGCTTTACTTTTTCTGGGAATGACCCCCGAAAACCTTTACTTAATAAATGAAATTCCGTATGATAAGTAAAGGTTTTGGACAATTGCCCTGCACAAGGACTGACTGGTAAATTCGGTCCCTTGCACTGCAGTTCGGATGAAAGACCAACATTGAAATTCGGAAAAGAGGCAGAAAAGATGGTTTCATATGAAGGATTATATGAACAGCTTCGGAATAAAGGAATTAAAAAGACAGATCTGACACAGGCAATTGGTATTTCTTCCCGAACAATAGCGAAAATTGCCAAGGGAGAGAAATTGTCTGAGAACACGCTGCGGCGGATTGCTGAATATCTGCATTGCGAGTCTGATATTCTCTGGAAAGAAAAAACAGACAACGCCATTTTACAACTGCTGAGGGATGAGAAGGAAGCAAAAATCTCAGGCGGCCTCTATCATGAGCTTCAGGTACGCATGACATATAATTCCAATCACATTGAAGGGAGCAGGCTCACGGAGGACCAGACGCGTCTTATCTTTGAGACCAATACGATTGATGCGGGTGATGGAATACCGGTAGATGATATTCTGGAGACGGTTCACCACTTCCGCGCAATCGATTATGTGATTGATGCTGCGGAGGAAGAACTGAGTGAAAAAATCATTAAACATCTGCACTTTATCCTGAAGCATGATACGAAGGATTCGACGCTGAACTGGTTTGCAGTTGGTGAATATAAGCGCAGGGCAAATGTCGTTGGCGGCCGGGAGACGGCAACGCCCAGGGAGGTACCGGCAAAAATGAATGCCCTCCTGGCAGCGTATAACGCAAAAACTGAAATCACGTTTAATGACATAGTCACATTTCATGCGGAATTTGAGCATATTCATCCATTTCAGGATGGAAATGGAAGAGTGGGACGTTTGATTGCTTTGAAGGAATGTCTGCACCATAACATCATTCCATTTATTATCGAAGACAGCAAAAAGCATTTTTATTATCGTGGCCTGTCAGAGTGGAAAAACGAGAAGGGATGGCTTACAGACACCTGCCTGGATGGTCAGGATGCGTTTATACGCCTGCTGGATATGCTCGATATACAGCATTAGCAGCAAGCTCGGGCATCAGGCGATGTCACTCCGGCAAATAACAAGAATGAGGCATGAGACGGGAGGAAAGCATGGGAACATATTTGAATCCCGGGAAGGAAGAATATGAAGAAGCAGTTCGTTCCGAAATATTCGTAGATAAGTCTGGGGATGATTTTGTATCTGAATTCGCTTGTTAAAACAAAGCAAAAGTATGTCCTTGTCTCCCGTCCGCGTCGATTTGAAAAAACAATGGCAGCGGATATGATCTGCGCCTACTACGACAGAACAGCGGAAAGCCGGAACCTGTTTGAAAACCTGAAACTTGCCGAAGAACAAACAGAGGATGGATTGGACGTGCCATTCGGAGGCAGATCGTCTGATTTGGGCCCTGGCAAAGTAGGCCTATTACACAACTCCGGTTTGTCAGGGATGAGCATCAAACATGTACCGGTGCCGAAAGACCAGACTGCGGCAAATGACCACTTTGAGGCCGGTAAAGAACTCGGGTGGGATACTTATCTCGGAAAGTTCGATGTCATCCTTCTTACCATGACAAAGTTTATCAATAAGAAAAAATCGGTTGCAGAAGCACTTGACAAGCTGCATCAACTGGTCATCCGAGATATTAAAAAAGCTTATCCTGATCTGGATTACTATAGTGATGATCTGATTCAGACGATAGAAGATGTTTACACGGAGAATGGCAGAAAGATCGTCATTGTCATCGATGAATGGGATGGCGTTTTCAGAGAACGGGAGAATGATACAGAAGGACAGACAGAATATCTGGATTTCCTTCGTGACCTGATGAAGGACAATTCTCATATTGCGTTGGCTTACATGACAGGGATTCTGCCGATCAAAAAGTACGGCAGGCATTCTGTGCTGAATATGTTTACGGAGTATTCCATGATGTATCCAAGGCAGCTGGCGCGGTATACCGGATTTACTGAGGATGAAGTACAAATATTGTGTAATCGGTATGGACGTGACTATGAGGGAATCAGAGCCAAGTATGATGGATACGAGGTCAGTGACATTGTTCCGCCGGATCCGGAACATAAAGAACGGATGGAAACCGGTCGACCGCTCAAAGCAGCCGGATATCGTCTTTACAATCCGCTGTCGGTGGGAGAAGCGATGGTCACAGGGATGATCAAAGATTACTGGAATCAGACGGAAACCTTTGAGGCGCTTGCGGAATATATCCGGCGGGATGTCGATGGTTTAAAAGATGCAGTGGCACTGCTCATGGATGGCGGCAGGCTCAGGATAGATACGACAGCTTATCAAAATGACATGACCACTTTTCACGGATAGGACGATGTGCTGTCTCTGCTGATTCATCTTGGCTATATGGGGTACGATGACGAACGAAGTGAAGTCTTTATTCCTAACCGTGAGATTCTGGATGAATTCAGGACAGCAACAAGAGGTGCTGAATGGGTCGGAACATTTGAGCAGTCTGCTGTTTCCCATGAACGGGTGAAAGCAGCATGGCGGTAATGCTGAAAGTGTCGCTGAACTTTTGGAAAAGGCATAATAAGGCTGGAAACATGCTTCTGTCAGCCTCAACGATAACCGAAATGGTAAAAACGACAGCCTGGAATTCAGGCATCATACCCGTGTGACTGAGAGGGAATAGACTGGTATTGGGAAGGCTCTTCAGGGTCATTCCTGTACACCATAGATAGGAACCGCGGATGGAAGGAAAGTCAAAATATCCGGGAGACGGGCAGAAAGGCGCGGAAGAAACAGATGGAAATGAACGGATTAACGCTTGAAGCAGTGCAGGAGCTTACCCGACAGGGAAAAACCAATCAGATCAAAAAGAAACGCGGAAGCGGGACCGTTGGAATCATCATTTCCAATGTGTTTACGTATTTCAATGCGATATTCTGCCTGCTGGCCGTGCTGCTGATCATGACGGGTTCGTTCAGGAATCTGACGTTCCTCCCGGCGGTGATTGCCAACGTGCTGATCGGCATTGTCCAGCAGATACGGTCCAAGCGGGTGCTGGACAAGCTGGCACTGCTGGACGTTTCGGAATATACGGCCATACGGGATGGAAAAGAGGTGAGCGTTGCCTCGGACCAGCTGGTTCTGGGCGATGTGATCATCCTGGAGAGCGGGCAGCAGATCCCGGCGGATGCGGTGGTATTGTCGGGGGAGGCGGGCGCCAATGAGGCGCTGCTTACCGGCGAGGCGGATGAGGTCGAAAAGACGGCCGGAAGCGAGCTCAAATCCGGGAGTTTCCTGATTTCTGGAATGGTGACGGCGAAACTGATCCGGGTCGGTGCAGATTCGTATGCGGCCCGGCTCACGGAGAAGGCGAAAGAGGTAAAAGAAGCCAGATCGGAAATGATCCGGGATATCGAACGGATTGTTCTGGCAGCCGGCATTGTCATCATCCCGATTGGCCTGGCGCTGATGTACCAGTCTATGGCGGTCAACGGCAACAGTTTTCAGGCGGCGGTTGTGTCAATGGTTGGCGCGGTTGTCGGGATGATCCCGGAGGGGCTTTACCTCCTGGTGACGGTGGCACTGGCCCTGAGTGCTATGCGTCTCGCCAGGAATCAGGTGCTGCTTCATGATATGAAGAGCATTGAGACGCTGGCGCGGGTGGATGTTCTTTGTGTGGATAAAACGGGGACAATCACCAGTGATGTGATGTCCCTCAGCGAACTTTTTGGGGCTGAGGGGGAGACGGAGGAGGAACTGCAGGCGGCAAAGGCGGTTCTCCGGGATTATATAGAGAGTGTTCCGGACAGCAATATCACCATGAGAGCGCTGCGGGAGGCACTGCCCGGGGGAAAGCCCATGGAGGAAGCCGATGTGACCCCCTTTTCCTCCCGGACAAAGTATTCCGAGGTCGGGACGGATCGGTGCACCTATCGCTTTGGCGCTCCCGAGTTTCTTCTGTCAGAAAACCAGCTGGAGGCGCATCGTCGAATCATTGAGGAGCGAACCGGGAAAGGGCAGCGGGTCCTTGTGCTCACGGCCCAGGGGCAGCCGATTCTCTTTGCCGCGCTTCATAATCAGATCCGGGAAAATGCGAGGGATACCTTTGAAGGCTTTGCTGCACAGGGGGTGCAGATAAAGGTGATTTCCGGCGATAATCCGCTGACGGTATCCAAAGTGGCAGGGGAGGCCGGAATTGAGAACGCGGATCGATATGTGGATGCGGCGACGCTGGATACAGAGGAAAAGCTGAAAGCCGCGGCCATGAAATACACGGTCTTTGGACGGGTGAATCCTGAACAGAAAAAGACGCTGGTGGAGGCACTGAAAGAAAACGGATTGAAAGTCGCCATGACCGGTGACGGGGTAAATGACATCCTTGCGATGAAAGAGGCAGACTGCTCCATTGCCATGGGCGGCGGAAGTGACGCGGCCCGGCAGGCGGCGCAGGTGGTCCTTCTGGATTCGGATTTCTCCCGCATGCGGGGAATCGTCTCGGAAGGACGTCGGAACATCAACAACATTACAAGATCGGCGACGCTGTTTCTGTACAAGAACATCTTTTCCGTGCTGCTGGCACTGTATTCGATTTTGAGCGTGTTTTCCTATCCGCTCAAACCGACGCAGGTGTCCCTGATTTCTCTCCTCAATATCGGTGTTCCGGCGTTTTTGCTGGCGCTTGAACCAAACGAGAAGAAACAGCAGGGACGATTCCTGGCCAGTGTGCTGCAGGGGGCAATCCCGGCAGCACTGACCTCCTTTATTGCAATTGCGGCCATGGTACGTTTTTCCGGGCTGTTCAATATATCCGCTGAGGATGTCAGCACGGCCGGCACCTATCTACTTTCGGCGGGCGGTTTCATGATTTTGTGGAAGATTACCCGGCCGATAAACCGGTGGAGGGCTGCGGTATTTGTTCTTTGCATTGCCGGATTTATTTTCTGTGATACGTTTCTGTACCGGTTTTTCGATTTGCCGGCCTTATCGGCCCATGCGGCGGCACTGTGCGCGGTGTTTGCTATTGCCCAGGTGACCATCCTTCGTTTCTTTACGGATTTGCTGAAATGGGGCATACAGCAGGCACATCAATTCAAAAAAGAGAAAAACCCGGTTCATTAAAGCTCGGAGCCCGATGAAGAGATCGTGAAATGCACCTTATATTCGGGCTCTGTAGAGGAACGGCTGTCAGGCTTTTTGCAGCGAAAAACATGAACAGAATGGAATGAACAGGATGTTAAAAGCAAAGGAGATTACACAGTCACTAAAGGAATACCGGGATGTGGTCGGAGTTATGAAAACGGCCTTTCCTGAGGAGGAACAAACGTCTGTCTGGCTGCTGCGTCTTTTCGGGCTCAGAAAAGACATGCATTTTCGGGCTTATTACGATGAGCAGCAGTTTGTCGGCTTTTCGTTTGTTGCCGCGACAAAGGCCATGGCGTTTATCCTCTACATTGCGGTCAGGCCGGATCTTCAGTCAAAAGGATACGGAAGCCGGATTGCTGAGGCGATCCAGAAGGACAATGCCAGCCGTGAACTGTCTTTGAATATGGAATCACTCGACCCCGCGGCAGAGAACAACGGGCAGCGTCTTCGCCGATATCAGTTCTATCTGAAAAACGGATTCCATGATACCGGTTACAGGCTGCTGTACCGCAAAGTGAATTACATGATCATGAGCAAGCCGGACAATTTCCATCTGACGGAATACAAAAAGGCGATGGGAAGGCTGGGTGGTATGATAGGCTCTAAAATCAGTCGCGTTCAGTGATACAGCCGTTTCCAGGACAATGCGCGCCGGATTTCATATCAGGTTGTCGCCGCCCGGGAATCTGACCGGGCTGATTTTATGGGGAAACAGGCAATGAACATCACAAACCAGAAACGTTGAGATCCGGCACACGGGATTCTTTTGGGTTGGGATTTGTCCGGTTACGCAGCGACAGTTCGTCAAATCTGTATACGAACAACGCTGCTCACGCAAAAATCAACATTGAAGCATGGGAGGAGCGGCCCTGTCGCGCGGCGACAGTTGAGTCAAATCCAGGCCTCAGACAAAGCAGGCCCGGCAAATGGCCAAAGTTGAGGCCTGAAAAGAAGGCCCTGTCGCCCGGCGACAGTTGAGTCAAATCCAGGCCTCAGACAAAGCAGGTCCGGCAAATGGCCAAAGTTGAGGCCTGAAAAGAAGGCCCTGTCGCGCAGCGACAGTTAAGGCAAATCCAGGCCTCAGGCAAAGCAGGTCCGGCAAATGGCCAAAGTTGAGGCCTGAAAAGAAGGGATAACTGAATGTGGACGTTTTCCGGCCGCGCATGAAGCACGGAAGGGGTGTACGGCGCTAGGCACCGGAAATTCTGCGAGATGCTGAAATGAGTGTTCATAAGGCTGCCTGGTCTTTTAGCCCTTTCCTTCAATGAACATCGGTAGGATCTGTTGGTACCGCTGGTTTTCCGGTGCGCATTCCTGACAAACTGCGGCGGCTGTCCTGTCCGGGATATTCACATACAGAGCACCACCTGTTCATGGATGGAATTTGGAAAACGGCAGTGCATCTGGCTGATCGCGGGCAGACCATCCTTCAGACTGACAATAAAAATGAAGGACGAAAGAGTGTCTCTTTGTCCTTCATATTGCTGTCTTATTCCAGATTCCTCTGCGGTGAATCCTTCAGATAAGCGGCGGTTATCTTGTCGTTAATCCGGAAGGAAGAGCGGGCAGTCTTCGTGAGGTGCGAGTATCAGCTTTCAAATGCTGCGGCCACTTTCTTCAGCAGTTCCCGGATTGGCAGGTGCTGAGGGCAAACCTTCTCGCATTTGCCGCAGCGAATGCATTCGGAGGCCTTTGCATGGCCGCCGCGGGTGACAATGCCATAATACATTCCGCTGTTCCAGTCATGGAACGCCTCACGGGCATTCATTGCGGAAAAGATGTCCGGGATGAGAATGTCTTTGGGACAGTGATTTTCCTCAATGCAGTACCGGCAGGAGGTACAGGGGATCAGGTTCAGATCGTGAAAAATGTCGCAGACCTGCCGGATAGCCTTCTTTTCGTCTTCGTTGAGCGGAACGAAATCCCGCATGGCGCTGAGATTATCCTCCATCTGTTCCATACTGCTCATTCCGGAGAGCACCATCGCCATGTTGGGAAAACTGGCGGCAAAGCGCAGGGCATAGCTGGCGTTGCTGCCGCCCAGACGGCGCAGGATTTTGTCCGCCTCTGCAGGCAGGTTCACCAGACTGCCGCCCTTGACCGGCTCCATGACGATGACCGGCTTGCCGTGCTTTTCGCAGACCTCATACACTTTCCGGCTTTCCACGGAGGCATCCTCATAATCCACATAGTTGAACTGGATCTGGACGGCCTCGATTTCCGGATGCTCGGTCAGAATCATATCGAGCACATCGGCCTTGTCGTGGAAGGAGATGCCGAAATGACGAATCCTGCCCTCGGCCTTTAACTGAAGCGCCGTTTCATAGGCTTTGCAGCGTTTGAATTTTGGGTAGTTGTTTCGGTCCTGCGCATGCATCAGGTAAAAATCAAAGTAGTCCACGCCGCAGGCCTCCAGCTGACTTTCAAAGAAGGGACGGATGTCCTCCTCACATTTGAAATAAGGATCGGTCAGCTTGTTGGTCAGCAGGAATTCGCTCCGGTCATGACGCTTTGCAACGCAGTCCCGTATGGCCGTCTCGGACTGCCCGCTGATATAGCCGTGAGCGGTGTCGAAGTAGTTGAGGCCGGAGGCGATGAAGGCATCCGCCATGCGGCAGAATTCATCTTCGTTTACCTGGCCGTCCTTCATGGGCAGACGCATGCAGCCAAAGCCGAAGTTGCCATGGATTTCCGGGAAAAAGGGATTCTGAATCATGTGTTTTCCTCCTCTTTAGCAGCAATCGGGTTTTTCGCTGCCGCTGCTTTTCAAATGGACGCATTTGACCAATCGACGCTTCTTTTCCGGTGCGCATATTTAACAGAGCGATGCTGTACGCCGGACTTCTTCTTTCTGTTTTCTGTCATTCTGCCTGGATAATACGCCATCCATACGTTCCTGTCAATGGTCTGCGGTGCTTTGCCGTCGGGGCTCACCGGGTGATGAAATGGAGAAAATGGAAAAATGCCGCTTATGATGACGTTTTGCGAGGCTTCGGATCGGAGCAGGGACCTACTTCGGAGAATGATCGTTCTTCTCCGGTTTTGATTTCTTCAGACAGATCCCGGAAGAGGCCCTCTGATGTTCAGATGTCTGCGATTAAGCCGACAGGGGAGAGCGGGATTGACATGCTCCTCATGAAACGACAGTCAGCCGGAGCCCGGCTGTGAGATGATCTGGTCAGGGGGAATCCGGCTGTCAGCAGCCTTTTTTGTCAGAACGGCTGCGCAGGGATCCGGATGGGACAAACTGTCTCTGCGCGGCAGAACCCATTCCGGGCATCCCTGTTGTCGTGTCAGATCCGGATAATGGTCTTTCCCTGGGATTTCCCAGAGGCCACCTTTTGCAGGGCTTTTGCGGTATCCGCGAGGGGGAACACCTCGTCGACCGAGGTTTCAATGTGCTTTTCGCGGAAGAGGGCAGAAAGCCGCTCAAGACCCGCGCCGTCTTCATGGACGAAAATGAAGTCATAGGTCTGGTTTTTCCTGGCGGCCATCTGATCCACTTTCCGCCCGGCTGCGGCGAACAGGAGGCGCTTCATGAGCGGCATTCCGGAGCGGATGGCAAAAGCCTTGTTGGGCATTGCACGCAGGGAAACCAGGTGCCCGCCGTTTTTGAGAATGCCGAACTCTTTGGGCAGCACTTCGTCCTCCCTGAGTTCCATGGCCTTTTCAAAGGTTTCCCGGCTGAGCGTGGCGGCCAGCATGACAGTGCCGATCCCCAGCCCCTGTGCAAACAGGCAGACCGACTCAAAACTGTATCCATAGCCAAGCTCGAAGTGCTCCTGCCGTTTCACTTTTGCGGCAAGATACCATTCCGTGCCGAGTATGACAGGACTGGAAAGATGGTGTTCCCGGGCATCCAGCAGCCGGAATTCCACGGGAATATGAAAGGGATTCGCCAACTGCGAAAGATAGTTTTCAAGCTGCTGTCGGTCCGATTTTTTCAGGGATTGTCCATCGAATGTCCGGACACTGTGCCTTGCCCGGATCAGTTCCATATTCATGCGTTTTGCCTCCTTCTAAGAGCCGAAGCCTGGTCTTTCGGCGCCGCAGTTTTTTCTGATGCACATACTTGACAAATCGACGCTACGCGTCGAGCCCGCTCCTTTAAAAGCCGCAGCCGGGTCTTTCGGCGCCGCAGCTTTTCTCATGATCATACTTAACAAACTGCCACTATGGCGGCAGGCCCATTTGCGGGTCTCACTGTTGGTCTTTAGCTGGACCAGCTTTGTCATGGCCCGGATTTGACGAATTGTCGTTGCACATCAGAATAACAACTTGTATCATCTGCTGATACAAGTCATTTTTCTCAGAGGCTTCCTTGCTGTCAAGATGCTTTGAAGGAAGGGGGAGCGCTGATTCTGAAATGGTATCCAGATGGAGGGCGGCAGTTTGACAGTATCCGGGAACCACTCGGGAACTGATTTTTTCATCTTCTTTTCCGGAAGGAGGGCATGGAGGAGAGGCCCTGTCGCGCAGCTTCAGGAATTCAGACTTATCGGATGTTACTGTTCATGGATTTTCACTCTATCCAAGGACAAAGCGGCAATGGAGCAGTACACCGAGACAGAGTAAACGGAAAAAGGCTGCGGAAAAAATCAGCACCCTGATGACAAGGCAGAAAAGATCGAGCGGTTTATTGAGAAAACCCGGAAATTGCCGGGAAAGATAACCGGGTTTGACGACATGCTTTGGAATCTGCCGGGTAAAGTCTGATGGTGGAAGATCATATCTGATTTGTAAAATAATTCTGCTGATCCGGCAGTTGAAAAAGCACCGCAGCTGTGATAGCATTTTAGACGAGAATACAGAGAAATCAAAGCATGCGGCGAGTGAAGAGAGAATTGTATGCCGGGAAAAACTGAAAGGGATCACTGGCATCCGGGCTTCCTCGGAGCAATGGAGATAGAATTTCGCTCATATAGAAAACATCTTGATTTTGACG